>JAUIMK010000410.1 GCA_030432735.1 bacterium | reverse complement strand
TGCTCGCGCAGGCGAACGTCTCGACCCAGAGCGCGCTGTCCCTGCTCGGATAGCGTGAACCGTCCGATCGACGCGCCGTCGCTCGCCCCGCACGGGTCGCGCGGCGGCGCGTCGATCGCCGCGGTTCTTCGCAGAGTCCGCTACAGGCGGAGCCTGCATCCACCGACAGGACCCTCAGGAAGCGGTCTCGCTTCGCTGAGAAGCGGAAAGAGAAGGGATTCGTTTGGGCGCTCGATATCGTGAGATGGAGATCAAGACGGCGACCCCCGAAATGGTCATCGTCAAGCTCTACGAGGGGGCGCTTCGATTCCTCCGTCAGGCGAAGACCTGTCAGGGAGAGGGGAACGTCTCCGGGCGCGCGACCGCGATCGCGAAGGCCCTGGCGATCGTCGGCGAGCTCCAACAGAGCCTGAATCTGGAGGAGGGCGGCGAGATCGCCCGGAACCTCGACTCCCTCTATTTCTACGTCACCGACCGGCTTCTCGAAGCCAACGTGAACGGCACCGTGCAACCCCTGGACGAAGCCTCGGGGGTTCTCTCCACGCTCAACGAAGCGTGGGTCGAGATCTCGAAGCGTTCCGCTTCCCCTGGGACGGGCGTCGAGAGCGGCGCCGGAGCCTCCGCCTAGCGAGGCCTCCTCAGGCGCCGGAGCACGGGGCGAACGTTCAGTTCGATCACGCCCTGCAAGCTCCGATTCCAGCCTGAAACCCCACCCGGCAGAATCTTCCGCCTAGCGTCCCCAGCTTGCGCGAGGGCTGCGCACGGTTGGCACCGTCCTTGCTCTTGCTCCCCGCGTGGCATGGACGAAAGCGCGGCCCGCGCTCGAGGGCAACGACAAGCAGATTCTGGGCTCGGCACCGAAGATCCTGGTGACCGGGGGCACTGGCTCCTTCGGGCAGGCCTTCGTGCGTCGCATCCTCGCTTCGACGCCGGATTGCACGATCCGCGTCTACAGCCGGGACGAGCTCAAGCAATACGACATGGCGCAGAGCCTGGGGCAGGACCCCCGGGTGCGCTTCTTCCTCGGCGACGTGCGCGATCGCGATCGGCTCGAGCGCGCGATGCACGGGATCGACCTCGTGGTTCATGCGGCGGCATTGAAACACGTCCCGATCTGCGAGTTCAATCCCGCCGAGGCCGTCAAGACCAACATTCTGGGCTCCCAGAACGTGGTCGACGCGGCGATCGACGCCGGCGTGCTGCGGACCGTCGCCCTCTCGACGGACAAGGCGGTCAATCCGGTCAATCTCTACGGCGCGACGAAGCTCTGTGCGGAGAAGCTCTTCGTGCACGGCAACGTCTACGCCGGCCCCCGCGACATCCGCTTCGCCTGCGTGCGCTATGGCAACGTGATGGGGAGCCGCGGGAGCGTCATCCCGCTCTTCCAGAAGCAGGCCGCGTCGGGCGTCGTCACCTTGACCGATCGTCGCATGACGCGCTTCTGGCTCTCCCTCGATTCCGCCGTCGACCTCGTCCTGCACGCGGTCGCGGAGATGCAGGGCGGCGAGATCTTCGTTCCCAAGATCCCGAGCATGCGGATCGTCGACCTCGCGCGAGCGATCGCGCCGACGGCGCGAATCGAAGAGGTCGGTCGACGTCCGGGCGAGAAGCTCCACGAGGTGCTGCTCACCGCGGAGGAGTCGCGCAACACGAGCGACTGCGGGCGTCACTACGTGGTGCGTCCGGATTCCGGCTCCATGCCGGCAGCCAGCGTCGCCGGACGTTCGTTGCCGGACGGCTTCGCCTATTCGAGCGATGCGAACGACGACTGGATGAGCGTGTCCGACCTGCGCGCCTTCGTCGCGGACCAGCTCGGCGGTGACGCTCCGGCGACGACGCCGGCGCCCGTGAACGGCGCGGCGGCGGTCTCGGAGACGCCGTGATTCCCTACTGTCAGCACGAGATCCGGGAGGCCGACGAAGAGGCCGTCTCGAAGGTGCTGGCCTCGTCGCGATTGACACAGGGGCCGGCGGTCGCGGGCTTCGAACGGGCGCTCTGCGAGCGGCTCGGCGCGGCCCACGCCGTCGCCGTCTCGAGCGGGACCGCAGCGCTCCAGGTCGCCCTCGCGGCGCTCGGCGTGGGGGAAGGGGACGAGGTCATCGTTCCTTCGCTCACCTTCCTCGCCACGGCGAACGCCGTGCTCCTGAACGGCGCGCGACCGGTCTTCGCCGACGTCGATCCCGACACCCTGATGCTCGATCCCCGCGACGTGGCACGCCGCATCGGTCCCCGCACCCGCGGCGCGATCCTGGTCCACTATGCGGGCCATGCGGGGGACGTCGGAGGCCTGCGATCCGTGCTCGGAGCCGAGCGCTTCCTCCTCGAGGATGCGTGTCATGCGCTCGGGGCGGAGGATCAGGGAGAGACGATCGGAGCGCGCGCAACGCTCGCCTGCTTCTCCTTCCACCCGGCCAAGCACATCACGACCGGCGAGGGCGGCGCGATCGTGACCTCCGATCCGGCACTCGCGGCCGCCTGCGCACGCCTGCGCGAACACGGGGTCGAGCGCGATGCGCGTGCTCACCGCGGTCTCGGACTGCCCGCGGCGCTCCGCGCGGAGGAGACCGGCGGCTGGGTCTACGAGATGCACGCGCTCTCCGCGAACCATCGACTGCCGGACCTGGCCGCGGCCCTCGGCGCGAGCCAGCTCGCGCGACTCGACGACAACCTGGCGCGAAGGCGCGAGATCGCTCGTCGCTACGAAGAGGCCTTCGCGGGAGACGAGCGGATCGCGCTGCTTCCGGAACGCCGGGGCACCCGCTCGGCGTGGCATCTCTATCCGGTTCGGCTCCGGACCGGCGGGCGGGCGCAGGTCCACGCGCGACTCCACGACGACGGCGTCGGCGTGCAGGTCCACTACATCCCGATTCATCTCCAGCCCTGGTACCGCGAACGATTCGGGACGGGATGGGGGAATCTTCCGGCGACGGAGGCGGCGTACCTGGAGCTGCTCTCGATGCCGATGTTCCCGACGCTCACGCGCGCGGATCAGGATCGATCGATCGAGGCGCTCTTCCGGGCGCTGGAGAGCACCGCAGGATGAAGCCGCTCCGACTCTTCACCGCCTTCCACGCGAACCTCGACTTCTCGGCGCTTCCGGAGGCGGATCGGCCGCTCGTGTTGGGCCGATGCTACTGGCCGCTCCTGCGACTCCCGGAGGAGCTCGGAGTGCCGATCGGCGTCGAGCTGAGCGCTCGGACCCTCGAGATCCTGGAGAACGAGGACCCCGACTGGGTGAAGCGATTCGTCCGGCTCGCCGAGAGCGGCCTGGTCGAGCCGATCGGATCGGGGCGGGCCCAGATCGTCGGTCCCCTCGTTCCGACCGAGATCAACCGGCTGAACCTGAAGCTCGGGGCGGAGTACTACGAGCAGATCCTCGGCCGCACGCCGACGACCTGGTTCGTCAACGAACAGACCTGGTCCGACGGGCTCGCACAGCTCTACCACGAGGCCGGTGCCGAGCGCATCGTGATGGAGTGGAACAACCCGGCAGCGCGCCGCAAGGAGCTCCGGCCCCTGCGTTGTCGAACGGCCCGGCTCCGCGTC
>JAUIMK010000409.1 GCA_030432735.1 bacterium | reverse complement strand
CCAGGACCAGAGACCCGTCGTGATGAAGCGTCCCTCGTTCGCCGGGTCGTGGCGGAACGCGCGCTTCTGCTGGTCCGCGACGACCTCGATCGTCCAGCCGGCGATCCACATCGCGGTGCCGATCGCGGCGGCGATGCCGAGGGGAACCGGCTGCGACGTCGTCATCGCGACGAGGCCGCAGGCCAGGGTCAGGTAGACCCAGAGTCCCTGGAGCGTCCAGGTCATCAGGAAGCGCGCGAAGTCGGGCTTCAGCGCGTCGAAGCGTCCGTCGCCTCCGTCTTCGGTGATCCGCCGGAAGAGGAAGCTGCCGAGTCGCAGCGCCCAGAGCATCACGCAGCCCCCGATCAGCAGCGCGCGCGGGTCCCGCGGACCGAGTGCGAGCGCGACGACCACGAGCGTCAGGTAGGTGAGGCTGCCGGTGGCGTCGTAGTAGCGTTCGGTCTGATTCGCGTACGCATGCGCGAACACGATCCAGTTGAGGACGAAGCTCCCGAGCCCGCAGAGGGCGAAGAGCGGAAGGCCGAGGGCGACCGGGGGGCCCGCGCTGCCCGCCCACGCGATCGCGGCTGCGATCGCGAGGATCACGGGCAGGGCGAGCCAGGCCTGGCGGGTGCGCGGGTGCATGATCTCTTCCTCTCTCGCCGGGCGGCGTGGGTCGGATCGGGCCTCGCGTGCGCAGGGGCACGCGACCCGAGAACGATAGCCGTCCTGTGCGTTCCGGAGCGTCGTGCCGACTTCGGCGGAGTCGTTCAGGGTGCGGGACGGGCGTGATCGAGGCGCGGCCTCGCCTGCTAGGTTCTGCCGCCATGCGCCTGAGCCTCGACCGGATCGCAGGACCCTTCGTCGCGTTCTCGGAACGCTACTACCCGGACCCGTTCGTGTTCGCGATCGGGCTGACCTTCGTGACCTTCGCGATGGCGGTCGTGGCGACCCCGACGACGGCGGGCGAGGCGCTCACGCTCTGGGGCAACGGGCTGACGGGCTTCCTCGGCTTCGCGATGCAGATCTGCATCGTCCTCGTCGCCGCGCATGCCCTCGCGCACACCGACGCGGTGAAGCGGGGCATCGAGGCCGTCGCGCGGTGGCCCCGGACGGCGCCGCAGGCCTACGGCCTGATCTGCGTGCTGGCGGGGCTCGCGAGCATGATCGCCGGCGCCCTCGGGCTGATCGTCGGAGCCCTCGGCGCCGTCGCGATCGCCCGCGAAGGCGCGGCGCGCGGGCTCGCGCTCCACTTCCCGCTGCTGGTGGCGAGCGCCTACGGTGGCTTCGTGATCTGGCACATGGGCTATTCGGGGACGGCACCGCTCGCGGTGGCGACCCCCGGCCATACCCTCGAAGGCGTGATGGGCCTCGTGCCGGTGACGGAGACGACCTTCACCGCCTGGAACCTCGGGCTCGCCGCGCTCACCCTCGCCTGCGTGGCCTTCGTCTGCAGTCGGCTCGCGCCCCCGTCCGATCGGGTCGTCGCACTCGATCCGGCGGACGCCGAGGTCGTGCTCGAAGACGACCGGATCGGTGTCGCGACGCCGGGCGATCGCCTCGACCATGCGCGCGCTCTGTCGGCGCTGCTCGGGCTCCTCTTCCTCGCGTTTCTGTACACGTGGTTCCGCGACCGCGGCTTCGCGCTCACGCTGAACCTCGTGAACTGGAGCTTCGTCGCGGCGGGGCTGCTCCTCGCGCGGTCGCCGATCCACTACCTGCGGCTCGTCAACGACGCGAGCCGGACCCTGGGGCCGGTCGTGCTCCAGTACCCGCTCTATGCGGCGGTCGTCGCGCTGATCACCCAGACGGAGCTGGTCGGGCTCTTCTCCGACGGCTTCGTGGCGATCTCGACGGAGCGGACCCTCGGCTTCTGGGCCTTCGTGTCCGGCGGCGTGCTCAACTTCTTCGTGCCGTCCGGGGGCGGTCAGTGGGCCGTCCAGGGACCGATCTTCCTCGAAGCGGCCCGCAGCCTCGGCGTCGAGGACGCAGTCGTCGTCATGGGCGTCGCCTACGGGGATCAGTGGACGAACATGATCCAGCCCTTCTGGGCGCTGCCGCTGCTGGCGATCGTCGGTCTCGATGCCCGCGCGATCATGGGATACTGCTTCGTGATCTTCCTGACGTCGTTCGTCTGCCTGGGGGGCGGACTGCTCTGGCTCGGGGCGGGTTAGGCCTCTGGCGATAGGCCGCTAGGCCAGGTGGTAGGCGTCGGGCACAGGCGGGATCGGCGCGTTCCCGGGCGGCAGGACGTCAGGCGTCGATGCCGCGTTCGGCGAAGACCTTGCGCGCCAGGATCATGCCGTCGATCGCGCGCGGGAAGCCGCCGTAGGCGATCATCGTGATCATGACCTCCTGGATCTCCGCGGGCGTGAGGCCGTGGTTCAGGCCGGCGCCGATGTGGATCTCGAGCTCGTGCTTGAGGTTGAGCGCGGTCAAGGCCGAGATCACGACGAGGCTGCGGTCGCGCCGCGAGAGCTGCGGTCGCGACCAGACGTCGCCGAAGGCGAAGTCCATCACGAGGTGTCCCATGTCGCCCTGGCTGTCGAGGATCGCCTTCTCGGTCGCGGCCTTGTCGAGGTCCGGATCGCCGAGCAGCGTCGTCAGGACGTCGAGGGCGGCGGCCCGGCGCTCGTCGTCGCGCATCAGCGAAGCAGGCGCTCGCGGCACCTCGCGGGAGTCGGTGTCCTCGCGCTCGGCGATCACCTCGTCGAAGAGGGTCTGCGCCGCCAGGCAGAAGGGCATTCCCACGTAGGCGGTGAGCTGGACGAGGATCTCGTCGATCTCGTCGTAGGACAGGCCGTGGTTCAGGCCGCCTCGGAGGTGCTGGCGAAGCTCGAACTCCCGGCCCATCGCGGTCAGCGTCGAGATCACGATCATGCTCCGGTCCCGGCGCGAGATCGCGTCGCGGATCCAGATCTCGCCCGCGGCGGTGCGCAGCGCGATGCTGCCCAGGGCGCCGCGGCTCTCGAAGAAGTCGACGATCGCCTGCCCTTCCTCCGGCGAGCCGCCGAGGGTCGAGAGGGCGTCGAGGCCACGTTCGGCGCGCGTGTCGGGATCGCTCATCGAGACTCCTGCACCGGTCTCAGCGGACGCTCTGGCCGCTCGGGGCGAGCTGGTCCGGTGAGTAGAACTGCTTCGCCCAGCGGCGGAACTCGGCGAGGAGGGTGTCGGCCTCGCAGAGGACCGGCTCCGCCCGGTGGATCTTGTTCGACCAGATCCGCATGTCGTCGTAGACGCCCGCCGTGATGTTGGCCATCCACTCTTCGCCGGCGACGTCGACGGCGTTGTTCGTCGTCGTCAGGGCCCACCGCGAGATCGTCGTGTTCCGGTCGATCGGGCTCGTCGAGGTGAACATGTAGAGGCCGACGCCGGGAATGCCGGAGCTCTCGACCGTCCCCAGGCCGAGTCCGTAGGTCTCGCGCACGAGCTGCATGTCGAAGGTGCCGACCGGGGTGTCCTGCTGGCTGTAGCTGACCGCGTGGAGGACGCGGCCGTCGTCCTCGAAGGAGATCTCGGTATCCGGGGTGTCGTTCATCTTGTGGACGTACTGGAAGTGGACCGGGTCGAGGTTGTTCTCC
>JAUIMK010000056.1 GCA_030432735.1 bacterium | reverse complement strand
CCACCGCATGCTCCACTCGGTGGTCGACGTCGTGACCCGGATGGCGCCGGTCGACTAGCGACGGGCGCCGCGTTCCGGTGCCACCGCCGTCGCGGCGTTCGGGGTCGCGCGCGAGGCTCGGCTATCCGTCGTGAAGCGACTCGCCTCGGACGAAGGCCAGGACCTCGTCGATTCGTTCGAGCGCGTCCGCGCGGCCGAGGTCGACGAGCTCCTTCAGGTAGTCCTGCTGGAACATGATCAGGCTGAGCAGATCGTTCGATCGCGTCTCGCGCGTGCCGAGGCCCCGCGTGAGGAATCGGAAGCCGCGGGGCAGCCTCGGCTCGAAGGCGTTCGCGAGGGTCCCGAGGTCGCGCGAAGGCCTAATCATCAGCAGGTCGATCGGCCTCATCCCGTTCCGGTCGCCCGTCTCTTCGAGGAGCGCATTGAAGCGTTCGAGGCGGAGCGCGTCGGCGTCGAACTGATCCAGGAACACCGAATTCAGGAGCGACCCGGCGATCTGTGCCGGAGGCGGGTAGCCATCGATCACCGGCGGCGGCGTCCGCGCCCCCGGCGGCCGGTGCCGCGTCGAGACGGCCAGGATCCGGCGGGCGCCGAGATGGATCGCCGGCGAGAGCGGTGCCGTGAGTCGAATCCCGCCGTCCCCGTGCCACTCGCCCTCGAGCGCCACCGCCGGAAAGAAGAGCGGCAGACTGGCCGAGGCCATCACGTGCTCGACGTCGAGCTGGCACGCGCGGCCGACGCGGTGCGCCCGGCGCCAGGGCAGGATCTCGCGGCCTTCGACCCAGGTCATCGAGCTTCCGGTGCTGTAGCTCGACGTCGTGATCGCGACGGCGCTGAGCCGGCCGGCGGCGACGTTCTCGCGAATCCCCCGAAGCTCGCCCCCTTGCTCCTCCACGCGGAGCGTTCGGTGGAGGAAGTCTCGCAGGGGCTGTGTGTCGACCAGGCCGCGCGGTGCGCCGGGAACGTGACGTCCCCCGGAGACGAGCTGCAGGCCCGAACGGAAGACGTGGCTGAAGAGCGACCACCAGTCGGTGCGGAACACGTCTGCCGTGGTCAGCTCGAGCCAGAGGCGGCGGAGGTCGTCGACGGACTCGGCGAACGGCCCGGTGTGATTGGCGAGGTGAGCCGCGTTGATGGCCCCCGCGGAGACGCCGGTGAGAATCGGGACCTGGAGATCCGGCGCGCGCTCGGCGATCGCCTGCAGCAGCCCCACCTGATAGGCGGCGCGCGCGCCGCCGCCGCTCATCACGATGGCCAGATCGGAGTTCGGCGCCTTCATCGAGCCCTCTCGCCTCTCCTGTGTTCGATCGAATTCCACGTCGCGCGCATGATACCGTGGGACGAGCTCGCGCCCGACCGAAGCGAGCCCCCTTCAGCACTGGAGTCGAAATGGACCCGGAACGATCGATTGGCAGAACGATTGCCCTCTACGGCCCGCTCCTCGACGATCGCCGTTTCGAAGAGTGGGGCGGGCTCTTCGCCGAGGACGCCGTCTGGGCGATCCCCGGATCGACCTTCGCGGGACGCCAGGCGATCGTCGACGGCGTGAGCGCGATGCAGCCCCCGATCGTCGGGTGCGTCCGGCACCTCTCCCTCGTACCGATCGTCGACCTCGACGGACCGGGGCACGCGCTCGCCTGGACCGACTTCTCCGTGATGGCGCGACCGGGTCTGGACGCGGCCTGGGAGATCGCGGCGGTCGGCCGCTACTGCGACGAGCTCGTGGAGATCGGCGACCGCTGGGTCTTCCGGCAGCGCATGACCGACCTCCTGTCTGGAGAGCCGCCGGTGGGGACGTTCGAAGCCAGGCCGAGAGTCTGAGCGCCGCACGAAGCGAGATCGTGTTGCGACGGATCGTTGCGGCCGCAGCGCTTCCCGCGCGATCGCCGCCCCTTCGCCCTACTCGCCGAGCCCGAGCTGGGGCAGCGCGCCTTCGGCGATGAGCGTGAGGCTGCCCGTGCCTTCGCCGTCGAGTCCGGCGCCGCGGAGCGAGACGTGGACCGGCTGGATGCGATGGATCGGCCGGACGAGCTCGTCGCCGCGGCCGACTTCCGCCGGTCGGCTCACGTCCCAGACGTCGTGCTCGAGATGGTCGTCGCCGCGCCAGACGCCGAGGCCGCGCCCGTCGGCATAGCCGCCATAGCCGAGTCCCTGCATGTCGACCGCGGACCCGAGCGCCTTCGCTTCGACCTCGAGCGCGTCTCCGCTCGCGAGTCGGAGCGCGAAGCGCGCCGTCCGGAAGCGACGCGGGCGGGCCGAGTCGACGAAGTCGACGTCGAGCTTCGCGGCTTCGAGCTCGGGCCCGTGACGTTCGGGCGCGTCGATCTCGGCGACCTCGAAGCTCGCGAAGTCCGGTCGACCCGTGAACTCGGCGATCTGGAGATGGCCGCCGTGGCTCGCGGTCGAGAAGAAGAGGAAGGCGAAGAGGGAGCCCGCGGCCTGGGGCGAAGGCTCGCCGGTCACCGGCTCCTGGATCCCCATGTTCTCGCGCACGCCCCAGGAGTGGTCGCGCGTCGCCCACCAGTTCTCGATCGCGACACGCTCTCCGGCGATCTCGAGCTCGCCGTCGCAGCGTCCGATCTGGTCGAAGCGTCGCGACTCCTCGACGACGCGGCCGCGCACGCGCGTGAACCGGGCGCGCTCCTCCTGAGCGGGCAGGATCGCGCGCCAATCGAGGGTGCCCCGGACGTCGTGCTCGCCGGGGGCGACGTGGAGTCGGATGTGGTGCAGCGGCTCCACGACCTCGACGCGGAGGGGGCCACACTCGGTCGTGTAGCGGGGACGCAGCGAGCGGGAGACACGGACGTTGTGCTGGCGGCCGTCGCGGATCACGACGAAGCCGCCGTCCATCACGTTCATGTTCTGATAGGCGCCGAGGGTCAGCTGGAGCGTGCCTGCGCCGCTCGGATCCGTGGCGGAGAACCAGTAGCGGTCGAAGAAGCGGGGGTCGCTCGTCCCGACGTGGTCGAAGGTCGTCGGGAGCTGGTGCCAGAGCGTGTCGTCCATGTCGGTCAGCATGCAAGACCGTGTACCCTACAAACTCGTCTGTGGCTACCGAGGGAGAACGGATGAGCGGACAGGGGGCCGAAGGATCGGAGCGCGCGCGCGTCCTCGAGGAATGGCTCGCGGAGCGGATGGGAATCGGGCCGGTCTCGGTCACCGGAATGGCGCCGCCGGCGTCCGGCAAGTCGAGCGACACGCATCTCTTCGAGGCGCGCTGGCGCGAGGAGGGCGGGGAGCGACGCCTCTCGGGCGTCCTCCGGGCCGCGCCGACCGAGGAGGGGCCCTTTCCGAGCTACGACATCCCCCTCCAGTTCCACGTGATGGACCGCGTCGCGCAGCGGACCCGCGTCCCCGTTCCGGAGGTGCTCTGGCTGGAGCCGGACGCGAGCGTCCTGGGCACGCCCTTCCTCGTGATGCGTCGATCCGACGGTGAGGCGCCGCTCGACTTCGGCCCTTCCTACCACGCCGCGGGCTTCTATCGCGAGATGTCCGCCGAAGGGCGGCGCGCGCTCTGGACGTCGGTCGTCGAGATGCTCGCGGAGCTGCATGCGCCGGAGGTACGGTCGCTCGGGATTCCGGGGCTGCCCGGCGGCGGTCCCGAGGACGCCGACCCGGGTGGTGCGCCGCTCGCCTACTGGCGCGACTACTATCTCGGCTGGCTGAAGTCTTCCCCGGACGAGCCGATCCACGCCTACGACGAGGCGCTCGCCTATCTGGAGTCCGAGCGTCCCACCGACGCGCGGACGGCGCTCGTATGGGGCGATGCCAAGCTGGGCAACGTGATGTTCGCCCCGGCGAGCGAGGACCCGAGCGCCGAGCAGCGGATTTCGGCGGTCGTCGACTGGGAGATGGCCACGGCGGGCGATCCCGAGATGGACCTGGCCTCGCTGCTCGTCTCGGACGCCCGCGCGCAGGAAGATGCGGGGGAGCGGCTCGACGGGACGCCGGACGAGTCGGAGCTCGTCGGGATGTACGAGGCGGCGACGGGCGCCCCCGTCCGCCACTTCCACTATGCGAAGGTCTTCGCGACGTTCTGGCGCGGTTGCGTCCAGCTGAAGGTCATGCGGAGCATGCGCGCCCGGGGCGTCGAGCTCCCGGAGGAGATCTTCACCGAGAGCCTCCCGGTCCGGACGCTGCGGCGGCTGCTCGATCTCTGAGTTCGTGTCCGCACGGCCGACCGCGAGTCGAACTCTCGCCGGGCCGCAGGTACGATCAGGGGCATCGTGCGCGACGTCGACTCGATCCGATCGAACGACGAGCGCGTTCCCCGGTACGAGCGCCGTCGGTCGCTGCCCGCAGGCTCCGTCCGCTCTCGTATTCGGGAAACTTCAGGAGCGGGGAGGACCATGGCGAAGTACCGGTGGCTCGAACGGGTCGTCTTCCTGTGGGTGGCGACGGTCCTCGCCTGCGAAGAACCGCCGGCACCGATGGAGGAGTCGATCCGCCCGGTCAAGACCGTCGTCGTGAACGCGCATGCGATGGGCTCCGCTCGGACCTTCTCCGGAACCATCGTCGCCGCGGACGTGTCGGCGCTCTCGTTCCGGGTGCCGGGCACGCTCCAGACCGTCGACGTCGACCTGGGCCAGAGCGTGCGGCGCGGTCAGGTGCTCGCCCGGCTCGACGACACGCCCTACCGACTCCGCGTCCAGCAAGCCCGCGCCGACGTCAAGAACGCGCAGGCGATCCTCGCCGAGGCCCGGGACCGCCGCGCACGCATCCAGGCGCTCTTCGAGGCGGGCGCCGCCAGTCGAGCCGACCTCGACCGCGTCGTCGCAGACGACGACGCCGCGGCGAGCTCCCTGGTGGGCGCCCGCGCCGCGCTCGATCTCGCGCGCCGGGACAACCGGGACACGGTGCTCGAGGCGCCCTTCGACGGACGGGTGGCGGAAAAGCGGGTCGACGCCTTCGAGGAAGTCACCGCCGGGCAGACCGTCTTCGTGCTCCATACGTCCGGCGCGGCCGAGCTCGAGCTGCTCCTCCCGGATTCGCTGATCGACGACGTGAAGGTCGGCGATCCGGTCTCGGTCGAGGTGTCGAATCGGTCCGCCGGCGTCGAACACTACTCCGGTCGCGTGCGCGAGATCGGCAGCGCCGCCGTCGAGACGAACGCGTTTCCCGTGACGGTCGCCGTCGACAGCGACGACTCGCGCCTGCGACCCGGCCGTGCGGCGGAGGCCACCTTCACGTTCCGCAACGGGGACGGTGAGTCGTGGCTCATCCCGATCAACGCGTTCGTTCCGGCGCCGGGCAGCGATCAGAGCGTGCCGCTCAGCGAGCGCGAGCTCACGGTCTTCGTCGTCGACCCCGTCGCCGAGACGGTGTCGCGGCGGGCGGTCGTGCCGCTCGGGATTCGCGGGAACGACGTGCTCGTCTCCGAGGGGCTCGTCGAAGGTGAGCACGTCGTCGTCGCAGGCGTCTCCTTCCTGCACGACGGGCAGAAGGTCCGGTTGGTCGAGTCCGAGAGATGAACATCACCGAGCGAGCCATCGAGCGGTCGCATTTCGCCGCCGTTCTGGTCGTCGCGGTCGTCGCGATCGGCGTCGGCCTCTTCGTCGGCTACCCGAGTCAGGAAGATCCCGAGTTCACGATCCGCGAGGCGGTCGTGACCGCGAGCTTCCCGGGGATGGCGCCGGAGCGGGTGGAGGATCTCATCACGCGCAAGATCGAAGAGGAGGTCAGGAAGCTCCCCGAGGTCGAGCACATCACGTCGAGCTCGCGGACGGGGCAGTCGATCGTGCACGTCTCGCTCCACGATCGGTACTTCGACCTCCAACCGATCTGGCAGGATCTCCGCAACAACATGGAGGACGTCCGGTCCGAGCTGCCCGAAGGCACGCTCGGGCCCTTCGTGAACGACGACTTCGGCCGCGTGGCGGTCGCGTCGCTCGCGATCACGGGGGAAGGCTTCTCGCTCGCCGAGATGGAGGACGTCGCCGAAGGCCTGCGCGACTCCCTCTACGCGGTCGAGGGCATCTCCGAGGTCTCGCTCCACGGCGTGCAGGGCGAGCGGATCTTTCTCGAGGTGCATCCGGCGCGGCTCGCGGAGCTCGGGATCAATCCGAGCGAGATCCTGCAGGTCCTCGCGACCCAGAACGTCGTGATTCCCGGCGGAAGTCTCGAGGTCGACGGCCAGGACATCGTCTTCGAACCCTCGGGCAGCTTCGAGACGATCGCCGACGTCGAGAACCTCGTGATCGGGATCCCCGGACGGGACAGCGTCGCCTATCTGCGCGACGTCCTCACCGTCCGTCGGGGCGTCGTCGATCCGCCGACCCGCCCCGTCTTCTACGACGGTCGCCCGTCCGTCGTCGTCGAGGTCTCGATGGTGACGGGGGAGAACATCGTCGAGTTCGGTGAGCGACTCGAACGCGCCGTGCGCCGCTACGAGAGTCGGCTGCCCATCGGCTACGAGATCCACCTCGCGACCTTCCAGCCGACCCTCGTCGACGTCAGCATCTCCGACTTCCTGAACAACCTCTACCAGACGATCGGGATCGTCCTTCTCGTCGTCGTGCTCTTCCTCGGACTGCGCACGGGCCTGATCGTCGGGATGATCGTGCCGCTCACGATCCTGGCCGCGCTGCCCTTCATGAGCTTCCTCGAGATCCCCCTCCACACGGTCTCGATCGCGGCGCTGATCATCGCCCTGGGGCTCCTCGTCGACAACGGCGTCGTGATGGCCGAAGAGGTGCGGACGCGCATGCAATCGGGGGTGGAGCGGAAGCGCGCTGCGATCGAGGCCGGGCGTGAGCTGGCGCTGCCGCTCCTGAGCTCGTCGCTCACGACGATCCTGGCGTTCATGCCCCTCATGCTCGCGGACAACGAGGCGGGCGAGTACACCCGCTCGCTCTCCCAGGTCATCGCGATCACGCTGATCGCGTCCTGGCTCCTCGCGCTTTACGTCACGCCGCTGCTCTGTACGTGGTTCGTACGCGTCGGAGAGCCGGTTTCCGACGAGGAGCGCCATGCCACGCGCTTCTACCGCGGCTATCGCCGTGTCCTGGGTGCGGTCCTGCGCCGACGCGTGGTGTTCCTGGCGGGGCTGATCGTCCTGTTCGTCTCGTCGGTGTTCGCATTCTCGTGGGTCCCCCGGCAGTTCTTTCCGCCCTCGCAGAGGGATCAGTATCTCGTCTATTTCGATCTCGCGGCGGGCACGAACACGCGCCGGACCGAGAGCGAGCTGCTGCGTCTGGCGGGATGGCTCGCGGACGAGACGGAGAACCCGGACGTCATCGATCACATCGCGTACGTCGGCTACGGCGGTCCGCGTTTCGTCCTCAACCTGTCGCCCCCGGACGCCGCGAGTCACCGTGCCTTCGTCCTCGTCAACACACGGCCCGGCATCGATCTGGAGGCGCAGATCCGCCGTACCCGCGAACACCTCCTGGCCGGCTATCCGGAGGTGCGGGCGCAGGTCAAGAAGCTCGCGCTGGGACCGTCGGATCCCGGCACGGTCGAGGTTCGCCTGGTCGGACCCGATCGCGATCGACTCTTCGAGGACGGCCGCAGGGTGGAGGGGATCTTCCGGCAGGCGGAAGGCGTCGTCGACATCCGAAGCGACTGGGAGAACCGGACGCGCAAGGTCCGGGTCGAGATCGACCAGGCGACGGCCCGTCGCATCGGCATCTCGAGCGAGGAGATCGGGCGGACGCTGACGGCGATGTTCGACGGGACCGCCGTGACGGAATATCGCGAGGGAGACGAGATCATTCCGGTCGTCGTGCGATCGGATCTCGAAGGACGTCGTCGCCTCGATCAGCTCGCGACCATGAGCGTGTATTCCTCGGCGACGGGCAGGAGCGTCCCGCTCCTCCAGCTGGCCACCTTCGACCTCTTCTGGCAGTTCGGCTCGATCGAGCGTCGTGACCTCGAGCGGACGCTGACCGTGTCGGCCCGGAGCACCCGCTTGACGGCGGAGGAGCTCGCGCGGGCGATCCAGCCGGGACTCGATGCGCTGGACCTGCCCTTCGGCTTCCGGGCGGAGGTGGCGGGCGAGCTCGAGGATGCGGCGGAGGCGCAGGAGGCGCTCATGTCGAGCGTTCCGATCTGTGCCGCGCTGATCGTCGTCCTCCTCGTGTGGCAGTTCAATTCCGTGAGGCGCCCGCTGATCATCTTCCTGACGATCCCGCTCGCGTTGATCGGGTCGGTCGCAGGGATGTTGGTCACGAGGGCGGAGTTCGGATTCATGGCCATGCTGGGACTGCTCTCGCTCGCGGGCATCATCATCAACAACGCGATCGTGCTGATCGACCGGATCGACCTCGAGGTCGCCGCGGGGCGCACACCTTCCGAGGCCGTCGTCTCCGCCTCGCTCCAGCGACTCCGCCCGATCCTGATGACGACGCTCACGACGATCCTCGGCCTGCTCCCGCTGATCCTCTTCGGCGGGCCCCTCTGGTTCGCCATGGCGATCGTGATCGCGTCGGGGCTCGGAATGGGGACGGTGCTCACGCTCGGCGTGGTCCCGGTCCTCTACTCGATCTTCATGGGCGTCCCGCCTCCGGCGCGCGAGCCGTAGGGGTGTGGCGGGCGAGGATGGGTTTCGTTTCGCCACCGTCGAGCCGCGCAGGCGATCCCTGCGCGCTACTGCCCCTGGGCCGGCAGGATGATCGACTGGTATTCGGTGTAGGGACCGATGCCCTCGGGCCCGAGCTCGCGCCCGATGCCCGACTTCTTGAATCCGCCGAAGGGCGCGTTGAAGTCGAGGATCGAAGCGGAGTTGACTGCGACGCAGCCGGTCCGGACGCGTGCGGCGAGGGTCGCCGCGTGTTCGACGTCCTGGGTCCACACCGAGCCACAGAGTCCGTACGGCGAGTCGTTGGCGATCGCGACCGCCTCCTCCTCGTCTGAATAGCGGATGACGGAAAGCACGGGGCCGAAGATCTCCTCCTGCGCGATCTTCATCGAGTTGTCGACGTTCGCGAAGACCGTGGGCTCGATGTAGTAGCCGCGCTCGAGATGCTTCGGGCGTCCGCCGCCGCAGACGGCCCGAGCGCCGGCGTCGTGACCCGCGGCGAGGTAGCCGGCGATTCGGTCGCGCTGACGCTCGCTCACGACCGGTCCGACGTTCGTCTCGGGGTCGAGCGGGTCACCGAGCTTCATCGCGCCGACCGCGGCGCCGAGGGCCTCGACGACCTCGTCGTAGCGACTGCTCGGCGCGAGGATCCGGGTCTGCGCTCCGCAGGCCTGGCCATTGTTGAGGAGCGCAGCGCCGAGCAGCGGCGGGATCGCCGCCCCGAGGTCGACGTCGTCGAGCACGATTGCAGCGGACTTCCCGCCGAGCTCGAGGGTGCAGCGTTTGATCTGTTCGCCGCAGATGCTGCCCACGAGTCCGCCGGTGGCCGTGCTGCCCGTGAAGCTCACCTTGTCCACGTCGGGATGGCGGACCAGGTATTCGCTCGACTCGCGCCCGGCGACGACCACGTTGACGACGCCCGGCGGGAGCCCCGCCTCGTCGAGGGCCTCGGCGAGGAGATAGGCGTCGAGGCCCGTCTCGGGCGAGGCCTTGATCACCATCGTACACCCCGCGGCGAGCGCCGGGCCGAGCTTCATGGCGGCGATGAAGAGCGGGACGTTCCAGGGGATGATGCCCGCGCAGACACCGACCGGCGCGCGCCGCACCCGTACGCGCCCTCCCATCGAGCCGGCGCGCTCGTCGACCCAGTCGTGCTTCGCGGCCAGGCCTGCGTAGACGTCGAGGATCATCGTCGACGCGAAGACCTGCGCGCCCATCGACTGCTGGGCCGGGCAGCCGGTCTCCTGGGAGATCAGCTCGGCGAGCGCGCCGCTGCGCGCCTGCAACGCCTTGGAGAGTCGGCCGAGCGCTTCGCCTCGCTCCTCCGGGCTCCAGTGCGGGAAGGGGCCGGAATCGAAGGCGCGTCGCGCCGCCGCCACCGCCGCGTCCATGTCGCGGGTCGACGCATCCGGCACGCGGCCCAGCGACTCCTCGGTCGCGGCGGACAACACGTCGATCGAGGCGCTCGCGCTCGCGGTGGTCCATTCACCGTCGATGTAGAAATCCTTCCGATCCTGCTGCGTCGCCGCCTCGCTCAAGTTCGCTCCTTCCACGCCGCGCTCGATCCCGCACTGCTCGTGCGGGCTTCCGCTCTCGGTCACCGTTATTCCCGTGTGAATATAGCGAGTGCGAGCGCGCGTGTGAGGGCACGGTTTCCGGCCAGCGAGCCGAAAAGGCCGTCCCTCGAACGAAGTGGGCCGCTTCGCGACGCGCTAGTCGCCCGGCGCGTCCCGGCCACCGCGATGCCGACGGCGTCGCCGCCGGCCCGGCCCGTCGCCGGGACCCTGTTCGCGCCCGCGCCCGCCACCGCCCCCGCGTCCGCCGCGCCCGCGCCCGCCGCCGCCGCGCTCCCGCTCGAGCGCGCGCTCGAACGCCGGCAGGTGGTTGTCCTGCGAGGCGGACTGGAGGTTCCGGAACGTCTCTTCGACGTCGGGATGACCGGCCGCGGCCTCCATCAGACGTTCGTAGAGCGCCCGGTTCTCGATCTCGCCCTCGCCCCCCGCGGCACAGGCGGCCTCGAGCGAATCGGGGACCGAGACGCGGCTCGGCCAGGAATCCTCCGGCAGCTCGAACCCGTAGCGGTCGAAGAGCCTCGCGAGCGCACCGATGTGTCGCTCCTCCGATTCGACGATGTTCACGAAGGGGCGCACGTCGCCGTACTCCGCGATCACGGCTCGATAGGTCGCTCTCGCTTTGTACTCGTCGTCGAGCGCTTCCCGGAGCGCTTCCTCGAGTGACAGGGGCATCGGGTTCCTCCCTTCCTTCGGACGATCGATCCAGCTCGCCGCCGTCTCGAGCGGCGCTCTGGCGAACGGCTCAGCCCCCGCCGCCGAGCACGACCCGGAGGACCCAGAGCAGCAGGACCCCCGAGACGAAGGAGGCGAAGTGGACCAGGTTGAGCGCCGCGTTTCGATGGCGGTTCATCTCGGGGACGAGATCCGAAGCGCCGATGTAGATGAAGTTCCCCGCGGCGAAGGGGACGAGCAGCGTGACGTCGATCGTACCCGACGCCGCGTAGGCGACGAGGCCGCCGGCGAGGAAGGTCAGTCCCGAGAGCAGGTTGAAGAGCAGCGCCCGCCCCCGCTTCCATCCGCCGTGGATCAGGATCCCGAAATCACCCAGCTCCTGCGGGATCTCGTGTGCCGCGGCCGCGAGCCAGGCGGCCAGGCCGAGCTGAAGGTCGAGCAGCATGACGCCGCCGACACCGAGGCCGCCGAGAAAATTGTGGAGCCCGTCGCCCAGCAGGATCAGATAGGTGAGCGGCTCCTTGCAGTCGCTCGCGGCGCGGTGGCAGTGGTGCCAGTGCAGGAACTGCTCGAGGGCGAGAAAGAGCGAGAAGCCGATCATCACCGCGAGACCGGACGTGACCGGCGAGAGTCCGCTCTCGGCTGCCGCGGGTAGCATGTGGAAGAAGGCCCCGGCGAGGAGCGAGCCCGCCGCGAAGGCGATCAGCGGGCTGATGATTCGGTCGAGCGTCTCCTTGCTGAGAAGGAGCGTCACGCTTCCGACGAGCGCGATGGCGCTCATCGCGAGGCCACCGACCACGATTGCGAGCAGAGCGCTCATCGCGTCCTTTCCCGGATTCGTCCGTCACCGACCGCTCGGCCGGTCGCTCCGCCGCCGCAAGTCCCGGGGAAAAGCGACTGAACCGCGCCCTCGTCGCTTGGTAGCATTCGAGGTCGCGATTTTCCCGTGCGCCGTCGACGCGGCGGAGCCGGAGCGAGCCGGCGAGGGCGCCTTCGTACGGAACGTCGCGTGAGGACGGGACCCGTTCGGGGCGGAAAGGGAGGGAACATGACGAAGGATGCGGGCGATTCGCCGGTCGGGCAGGACGCGGAAGCGATACGCGCGAAGTATCTCGAGGAGCGGGACAAGCGTCTCGTCGACCGCCGAGCCGAGCTCCGCGACCTCCGCGCCGACGCTGCCGCGGCGCGCTATCGGCAGGACCCCTTCACGGAGTACCGGGAACGCGAAGCCCTGTCCGACGAGGTCGACGTGGCGATCGTCGGCGGCGGGATGGCGGGGGTCGTCACCGGAGCCGAGCTCCGCAAGCGCGGGATTCGCCGCATCCGGATCATCGACGAGGCCGGTGGGATCGGCGGAACCTGGTACTGGAACCGCTACCCGGGCCTGATGTGCGACATCGAGTCCTACATCTATCTGCCGATGCTCGAGGATCTCGGCTACGTCCCGAAGAACCGCTACGCGTTCGGTGACGAGATCCTCGCCCATTATCAGGCGATCGCCGAGAAGTACGAGCTCGTGGACGACGCACTCTTCCACACGCGGGTCGAGAAGACCGAATGGAACGAGGCGTCGTCGCGTTGGCGGATCCGGACCGATCGCGGGGACGTGGTCACGGCGAAGTACGTGGTGATGGCGGTCGGGATCCTCAACCTCATGAAGCTGCCCGCGATTCCGGGCATGGACGACTTCCAGGGAAGGTCGTTTCACACCGCGCGGTGGGACTACGCGTATACCGGGGGCGACGTCCATGGCGGCCTGACCGGGCTCGCGAACAAGGCCGTGGCGGTCGTCGGGGCGGGCGCGAGCGGAATCCAGTGCATCCCCCACATCGCCGCGAGCGCGAAGCAGCTCTTCGTGTTCCAGCGGACGCCTTCGGCGATCGGCGTGCGCGGCAACCGGCCGACCGAACCCGACTTCGCGCGGGACTTCGAGCCGGGATGGCAGCGCGAGCGGATGGAGAACTTCCAGGCGAACCTGCAGGGCCTCCCCGTCGACGTCGATCTGGTCGACGACGGCTGGACCTGGCATTTCGGCCCGGTCCAGAGCTTCGCCCCGGACCCGTCCTGGTCTCCCGAAGAGTACGCGCGGCGCGCCGAGGCCTTCGATTTCGAGATCATGGAGGAGCATCGCCGCCGGATCGACGAGATCGTCGACGACCCGGACACGGCCGACAAGCTGAAGCCCTACTACCGCTACATCTGCAAGCGGCCGCTCTGGCACGACGAGTACCTGCCGACGTTCAACGAGCCGAACGTCGAGCTCGTGGACTGTCCAGCCGGAATCGAACGGATCACGGAGAACGCCCTGGTCGTGAACGGCCGCGAGTATCCCGTGGACTGCATCGTCTACGCCACCGGCTTCGAGGGCGAGGTCACGCCGTTCTACCGCCGCGCCGGGCACGAGATCGTCGGTCGCGACGGCATCGTGCTCGCCGAGAAGTGGGCGGACGGGCCGCGGACGCTCTTCGGAATGATGAGTCGCGGCTTCCCCAACATGTTCATCTCACCGTGCCCCTTCCAGCAGTCGGTCGTCACCGCGAACTTCACGCTCGCGACGACCGAGTTCGCGGCGCAGGTGGCGTCGATCGTGGAGCGGCTCGAGCAGGATGGCGTCGCGGCCTTCGAGGTGAGCGAGGCGGGCGAGGCGGACTGGTGCGAGCAGATCCTCGCGACCCGGGTCGACCCGACGCCGGTCATGGCGCTCTGCACGCCGTCCCGGATGAACAACGAGGGCGACCCCGCCAGCATCAGCCCGCTCGCTTCCAACTTCGGACCGGGGATGGGGGACTTCTTCGGCTTCAAGCAGGTGGTGGCCGACTGGTGGGCGAGGGGCGACCTCGAGGGTCTCGAGCTCGAGAAGTGAAGACGTCTGCGGGGCCTGCGCGCCGCCGGCCCCGCGCCTCTACTTCCCGCGACGTGTCTCCCGGATCAGCTCGTTCCAGTTCGCCGGCAGCTCGACCCGCTTGGCGACCGGCGCTCCGATGAAGCCGTTGTCGGAGAAGGCGTAGCCGTTGTCCCGTCCGGGATCACCGGAGACCGCCACCATGAAGTCGTCGGGCGAGAGCACGATCGGGACCAGGCGGTTCGGGTCCGAGGACTCGCAGAAGATCTCCGGGATCTCACCGAGGCGGACCCGCTCCTCGAGGGTCTGCGTCGGAGACTCGCTTCCCGTCAGGAACTGCCAGAGATGCTTCTCGAACTCGTGGGCGGGGAGCCGCACGTGCTCGAAGAGATACTCCCGGACGTCCCGCTTCGACCATCCCGACTTCGCGATCGTGCTCGCGATCAGCGGGGAGAGGACGACCATCGGGCGCAGCGTCCCCACGACCATGCCGGCGACGAAGGTCAGGTGCCAGCCGAGATTCGCTCGGAGCACGGAGTCCGCGACGTAGGGCATGATCCGCTCGGCGGCGTTGCCGGCCGCGTTGCCGATCGTGTCGCCGCCGCTGAATCGCGAGATCGTCACGACGTTCTCGCCGGCCTCGAAGCCCATGTCGACGCTGAGCGGCTCCCATCCCATCCGTTCGAGCGCGTCCTCGTTCTCCGCCATGACGACGCGCCAGGTCCCGCCGAAGGTGCCCTTGTCCGTCCGATGCAGCAGGAAGCCGGAGACGTTCCGCAGATAGAGGCGGAGGAAGCGGCCGATGCTGGTGTTGGGCCGGAAGCCGTCGCGCATGGCTCCCTGCTTGTAGTTGAAGCCGAGCTCCTTGATGATCGGGCCGTTCAGGACGATCAGGGTCTCGGGGCCGGGGGTGTTCCCCGTGTGCTCGAGGCCGTAGGCGGGATCCGCGAGCGCTTCGACGAGCGCGATCAGGATCGGCATGTACTCCGGCCGGCACCCCGCCATCACGCCGTTGACGGCGACGTTCCAGATCGTGGCCTCGCGCCGATCGCAGAGCAGGACCCCGAGGAGCTCGGACTCGTCCCGCTCGGTGAAGCGGAGGAATGCCTCGACCTTCTCGATCGTGGGCGGGACGATGGGTAGCCCGTCGCTCCACTCGTTGTCGTAGAAGAACTCGTTGACGTCCTCGAAGCTGCCCGAGAAGACGACGTCGCGCGGGCCGGGCTCGCTCTCGTCGTCCGTTTCCGTCTCCGCTTCGACCGTCAGCCCCCGGATCACCTCGCCGGCGGTCACCTCGACGACGTTCGTGGCGAGCTCTTCGGCGCTCTGCATGTTCACGTGTCCGGGGAGGACCGCGAACGCGAGCGTCGTGAAGCCCAGTCCGGTGGAGGTCGTGCTGGCTTGACCAGCGAATCCGGAGCAGACCAGCGAAACGCTGGGGATCCCTTCCCGCTCTGCCACTGCGCTGGCCCGCATCACGGCGGGCGTGCAGCTACCTCAACACCCGTTCCCGGAGATGACGGCGTCGACGCCGAACTCCTTGAGCCGGGCGGGGAGATCGGCGAGCACCTGTCGTTCGTCGGAGCCGTGGGTGTTGCCGAACTCGTCCGGCCCGACGAACTGGACGCCCGGGAAGCGCTTGCTGATCTCCTGCTGGAGGAGCGGGAAGATCTCCTCGCCGCGGAACACGAAGTTCCAGACGAGCCCGATGGTCTTGCCGCTCAGGTCGGGGAGTCGCGGCGCGGGCGATTCGAGCTTCTGTCGCTGCTTGCCGCGCGGCCAGACGGTCTCGTAGGTTGCGCTCGATTCGGCCATGTCCCATCTGCTCCTTCGTCCGACGATCTCGAGACTTCCCGACAGCGGAGGGATTAGTCCTCGCGCTGGGGCGTGTCAACGCGAGTCGGCTCGCGTTCTCCGCTTCGCGCGGAAGGGTCGCAGAAAGGCGCGGAGTTCCTCCACGAGCGCTGCCGGCTGCTCGAGGGCGGGGAAATGCCCGCCTCTCTCCATCTCCGTCCAACGTCGCAGGTCGTATTTACGCGCGACGGCGGAGCGCGGCGGACGCATCACCTCTCTGGGAAAGAGCGCGATCCCGGTCGGGACGTCGATCCGTTCGGGGCGGACGGCCGCGGGGGGCTTCTGCCGGTGGGCCCAGTAGAAGCGGTTCGCGGGATGGATCGAGCCGGTCAACCAATGGATCATCACGTTGGTCAGCAGCTCGTCCCGGGTGAAGACGCGGAGCGGGTCGCCGTCGCAGTCGCTCCAGGCCCGGAACTTCTCGAGGATCCACGCCGCCAGACCCAGCGGTGAGTCGGAGAGGCCGTAGGCCAGGGTCATCGGCCGGGTTCCCTGGATCGCCGAGTAGCCGCCTTCCTCCGCTGCCCAGCTCGCCGTCGTCTCGAGCCATGCCCGCTCTTCGGGGGAAGGCGGCGTGCCCGGGATGCCCATCGGCAGGCTCTGGTGGATCGCGATCGTCGCCTCGGGAAAGCGGTGGGCGAGTCCCGTCGCGACGAACGCCCCGCGATCACCGCCGTGGACCGCGAACGTGGCATGGCCGAGCACGTCGACCATCAGGTCGCGGAAGCAGTCCGCCGCGTCGTCCGCTCCGAAGAGCGGGTCCTGCGGCGGACTCGAGAAGCCGTGTCCCGGGATCGAACCGACCACGACGTCGAAGCTGTCCTCGGCGGCGCCTCCGTGCGCGACCGGGTCGCTGAGCGGGCCGACCAGTCGATGCATCTCGACGAACGAGCTCGGCCAGCCGTGGAGCAGCAGGAGGGGGAGGGGGTCCGGTCCCCGGCCCGGAATCTGTGCGTAGTGGAGATCGATGTCTCGGACCCGGACGCGTCGGCCGGGGAGGGTCTCGTCGAGCCACGCTTCCTGTGCGCGCCAGTCGAAGTCGCTTCGCCAGTAGTCGACGAGGTCGCGAAGCCAGTCGGCGTCGGTCCCGCGCTCCCAGCCCGTCTCGAGAATCGAAGGCCATCGCGCGGACGCCAGACGCCGATCGAGATCCTCGAGCACCGCGTCGGACGCCCGGATCGTGAACGGCTCCGGGACGCCGGCCGTCACGCGCTGCCTCGCCCGTTCGCTGCGGCGTTCGCGCGCAGGCCGGGCTTGAGCACCCGACCGGGACGGAGGGACGCGTCGGTGATCTCGCCGTGCTCGACGATCGGGACCCCGTTCACGATCGTCGCGCGCACGCCGCGAGGCCGACTCCGCCAGCGCGTCTGCCCGGGAATGCGGTCTTCGCCGATCTCCTTCAGGTCCGGACCGATCGTGTCCGGGTCGAAGAGGAAGAGGTCCGCCGCATGGCCGGGGAGCAGCAGGCCCCGGTCCGGCAGGTCGAGGATCGCGGCGGGGATCGCGGTCAGCGCGCGGATGGCGGCCTCGAGGGTCCAGAGCTTCCACTCGCGGACCCACTTCGCCAGGAAATAGGAGCTGAACTCGGCGCCGTCGTCGCGCCCGAGATGCGCGCCCGCGTCGGAGGTCCCGATCATCATCTGGGGATGCTTCGACGCGGCGTGCGTTCCCGATCGCCACTCGTCGGATTCCGTGGACCAGAGGAACTCGGTCTCGAGGCCTTCGGAGAGCGCGAGTTCCACGAGGGCGTCCATCGGTGCGACGCCGCGTTCGCTCGCCACGTCGACCAGCGGACGACCCTCGAGGGCGCGATTCGATTCGTCGCGCACGCGGTGGATCGAGACGGCGGCGAGCTGCGGGGGCGGTGTCGTCGGGCCGGCGGCCGGGTCCCGGTTCGGCTGCTCGACGGACTTCCGGATCGCCTCCCGGAAATCCGCGTCCCGCAGCATCGCGATCCGTCCCTCGACCGTGTCCGCCTCGGTGAAGAGACGATGGAAGGCCAGCGCGCCCTCGAACATCGTCGTGCCGCGCGCGAGAGAGAAGGGCCGCTCGAACGGACGCGCGATCAGGAGCGAATAGACGGGGGCACCGAGCGCGCGCGCGCGTTCGAGATAGGCCTCCGAGCGGGGCCAGGTCGCCGTCGGGGCGTCGACCTTGCTACGCGCGCCGAGCCCCTGGATGACGACGGGGCGGCGCGCGCGATGCGCGAGTCGGATCAGCAGCTCGCCGTCTTCTTCCGAGAGTCCGCCGACGGCGCTGAACGGGAGGTAGGCGATCGATCCGCGATTCGCGTCACCGACCTCCCCGCCGAGGGCCAGGAGCTCGGCGAGAGAGGCCAGCCGGCTGGGGACCGGTCGGTCGTCGGCGTCGAAATCCGTCGGGGAGTGCGACGAAGAGAAGCCGGCCGCCCCGGCGCGCATCGCCGCGCGCAGGATCCCGCGCATCTCGTCGACCTCGCTCTCGGTCGATTCGCGATCGTAGGCGGCCTCGCCCGCCGCCCACACGCGAAGGTTCGAGTGGCCGACGTAGAAGGCGGCGTTCACGCCGAGGTCGCGGTCGCGGGCCGCCAGGAACTCGGGGAAGGTCTCGAAGTCCCAGGGGATGCGGTCGAGCACCGCGAGGTCGATCTCCTCGACCCGGGCGAAGATCTTCTTCACCGCGTCGCGATCCGAGGCGCGCGTCGGTGCCAACGCGAAGCCGCAGTTGCCGGCGACGACCGAGGTGACGCCATGGAAGCAGGAGGAGGACGCGAAGGGGTCGAGAGTGAGCTGCGGGTCGTAGTGGGTGTGGGCGTCGATGAGCCCGGGCGCGACGACGAGCCCCTCCGCGTCGATCACGCGACGTGCCGACGCGCCGTCGATCCGACCGATCCCGGTGATGCGGCCCGCCTCGATCCCCACGTCGGCGACGCGGCGCGAGGCGCCGGTTCCGTCGACCACCATTCCATTCTTGATCACGAGGTCGAGCATGCGGGGCTCCTTGCGCGCGTCTGCGTTTCGGAGGCGTCGGTCGCGATCGACGCCGCTTCGGCGCCGTCCGATGTGGACGGAAGCTCAGAAGGTACACTCGGGGGCCCACTTCGGGAGTTCGCGATCGCGTCCCCCGCTCTATTCGCCTCCCGGCTTCCGAACGTCTGCCCATGCCCTACGACCTGATCACCATCGGCGGCGGCGCCGCCGGCTTCTTTGGCGCGATCACCCACGCCGAGCACGGCGGCGGCTCGACCCTGATCGTCGAGCGCGCCGCGAAGCCGCTGGGCAAGGTCAAGATCTCGGGTGGAGGGCGATGCAACGTGACCCATGCCTGCTTCGAGCCGCGCGAGTTCACGAAGAACTATCCGCGCGGCGCCAAGGCGCTCCTCGGTCCGCTCCATCGATTCGGCGTCGAGGACACGATCGAGTGGTTCCGCGCGCGCGGGGTCGAGCTCTGGACACAGGAAGACGGGCGGATGTTCCCGACGACCGACGACTCGCAGACGATCATCGATTGCCTGCAGGATTCCGCGAGGCGTGCCGGCGTCGAGGTTCGCACGCGAAGCGGTATCCGCTCGATCGCGCGGGGGGCCCACGGCTTCAGGCTCGAGTCCGAACGCGGCGAGGTCTTCGAAGCGCGGCGCGTCCTGATCGCGACCGGCGGCACGCGCGTCGCGGCCGGGGCGCGGCTCGCGGAGCAGCTCGGGCACACGCTTCTGCCGGCGGTGCCCTCCCTCTTCGCGTTCAAGATCGACGATCCGCGGCTCGCGGACCTGCCGGGGATCGCCGTCGTCGTGACGGAGTGCCGCGTCGACGGGATCAAGCTCGTCACGAAGGGACCGCTCCTGATCACCCACGAAGGCGTGAGCGGCCCAGCGATCCTTCGCCTCTCGGCGTGGGGCGCGCGGGAGCTCGCTGCGCTTCACTATCGCTTCACGCTCCGGGTGGACTGGCTTCCGGAGGTGGACGTCGCCGCGGTGCTCCAGCGCCAACGGGAGCAGGCAGGAAGGCAGAAGGTCGAGACCCGCTCTCCCTTTCCCGAGATCCCGAAGCGTTTCTGGCTTCGCTTCCTCGAGGCGGCGGCGGTTCCCTCGGATCGGAACTGGGCGGATCTCACGAAGGCGGAGCGCAAGGCGCTGGTCGCGCAGCTCACCCGCGCGGAGTTCGAGGTCGCGGGAAAGAACCTCAACAAGGACGAGTTCGTGACCTGCGGCGGCGTCCGTCTCGACGAGATCGATCCGAAGACGATGGAGAGTCGTCTCTGTCCCGGGCTCTACTTCGCGGGCGAGGTCACCGACGTCGACGGCATCACCGGCGGCTTCAACTTCCAGAACGCCTGGACCGGCGGCTACCTGGCCGGCGCCGCGGCGGCCGCGCAGGGAATCGAAGGATAGGCTCCGGGACGAATGCAGACCGTCATCGGAATCGACGCCGCGACCCAGGCGAGCCACGTCGGACTCGCCCGCGGCGTGTCGAAGCGGGGCGTCCTCGAGATCGAGGAGGCGCACACGCCGGGGAGCAACCAGGAAGCGGTCGACACCGTCGCGGGCTGGTGTCGCGGCCCGACGCTCATCG
>JAUIMK010000055.1 GCA_030432735.1 bacterium | reverse complement strand
TCGCCGGGGTCTTCGATCGCGGCTCGCTGATCGCGCTCCCGCCGGAGATGCGGGTTCGTTATGCGGCGCACATGGCGGAGATCCTTCCGGCGACGGTGACGATCCTCCTGCTGACGGTCGAGTACGACCAGTCGGTCGTGAGCGGTCCGCCCCATTCCGTCCCGGTCGACGAGGTCGAAGCGCTCTTCGGCGACGATTTCGCGCTCACGCTCCGCTACCGGAGCGAGCCGTCGGCGCCGCAGCATCCACGCTTCGTCGAGGCGGGTCTCGAGCACTGGCGCGAGGCGATCTGGTGGATCGAGCGCCGCCCGGGCGGTGCGACGGGTCGAGTCGACCGATGAGCCAGGAAGGCGCGCTCGGCTGGCTCTTCCCCACCCTGGCCGTCGTCGTCTGGATCGGCGTGCCTAGCTATGCGGCGATCGCCCGCGGTCGCTTCTACGCGATCTTCTCGGCCGTCCTGCTGACCTTCGCGCTGCCCGCCGCGCTGATCCTGCACGCGCGCCTGCGCGGAATCCTTCCGGAGCTGCTGACGACACCGATCGACGTCGCCTTCGCCTACTCGATGGCCGCGGCGGGCCTGCAGTTCGCGCACCTCGTCCGCGCGCGCATGCGCACCTCCCTCTTCCGATGGGCCGTGTCGGTCCCCGGCCAGACCTTCATCGCGGCCGGCATGCTCGCCGGCCCCTGGCTGCTCGTCCTGCTCCCCTTCCGCCTCGTCTTCGACGCCCTCGGCTGGAGCACGATCCTCGTCGCCTGGACGCTCCTCGAGTCGCTGCCCCTCGCCGTCGCTCTCGCCTCGATCCTCACCTCCGTGAGCGCCCGACCCGAGACCGTTCGCTTCGAGCTCTCCGACCACGGCCCCGAGCAGATGCGTCGCGTCCCGGTCGAGCGGATCCGCGGCGGCGTACCCGCACCGCCGGCCGAGCGTCCCCTGCGGATCGTCCAGCTGACGGACACCCATCTCGGTCCGTGGCAGAGCGTCTCCCGGCTGCAGCGACGGGTCGCGGATCTCGTCGGACGGGAGCCGGACCTCGTGGCGCTGACCGGGGACTTCCTCACGATGGAGAGCATGGGCTCCCCCGGCTGCCTGGAGCAGGCCCTCGCGCCGCTCCGGCCGATCGCCGATCGATGCGTCGCGATCTTCGGCAATCACGACCACGAGGCACCGGACCACGTCGTCGCGGCGATGGCCGACCTCGGGATCCGCCTGCTCGTCGACGACGAAGCCACCTTCGAGACGCCGGTCGGCCCGGTCCAGGTCGTCGGCGCGGACTTCGTCGGTCGCGGCCACCGCGAACACCTGGGCGACCTGCTCGCGCGCCATCCGCGTCGCGCGGGACACCTGCGGCTGCTCCTGCTCCACGACCCGGTGGGCTTCCACGCCCTGCCCGAGGACGACGTCGACCTCGTCCTCTCGGGACATACACACGGCGGCCAGGTCGGGCTGGTCTCGCTCGGCCTCGACTGGACGGTCCTGTCCCGGTCGCGCTGGCCGGACCAGGGCCTCTTCGCCCGCGGCGCCAGCCGCCTCTACGTCCACCGCGGCACCGGCTTCTACGGCTTCCCGCTCCGGGTGGGCGTCCCCCCCGAGCACTCCGTCCTCGAGATCGCCTGGCGCCCCGCCTAACAAGTCACCCGCGACGACGGCAGGACGCCGCCGCGCGGTGGCGCGCCAGAAAGCGCCCGCGGCCCAGCGCCGCTCTGTGGCGCGTCAAAAAGCGCCCGCGGCCCCGCACCGCTCTGTGGCGCGCTAGAAAGCGCCCGCGGCCACGCGCCGCTCTGCGGCGCGTCAAAAAAAGTTCCGGCGCAGCTCCGCCAGGGACTCGGCGCCGGTGAAGCTCACGGTCGCGTTGAGCGTGATCCCGAAGACCAATCGGCCGTAGTTCTGGAACGCGCTGAACGCCTCCGTACGATCCCCGACGATGAATCCGCCGCCGAGGATCACGTTCTTCTGCGTCGGGAGGAGCACCTCGAGGTCGATCGTCGCGAGCTTGTTCTCGACGTGGTCCGTCGAACCGAGGTTCGTGCGCGACCAGACGCCGCCGAGACGAACCGCCGCGTGGTCGTTGAAGTAGGCGCGGACGCCTCCGTTCGCCGAGTAGGTCCGGTTGGCGGAGTTCGCGCCGCTCGAGTCGATGTCCGCGTCGCTGAACGCGAGGGTCAGGTCGAGATCGACGATCGGCGTACCCTGGCCGGGCGTACCGAAGAACGCCTTCCCGTAGGCGAGGAGACCGGCTTCGTGGTTCGAGCGATCCACCGAACCGGTCTCGCTCTCGTCCCACTCGTAGAAGGTGCCGATCCCGACTTCGCCGACCGCCGGGTCGCGCCAGAACACGTCGCCGCCGGTGGCGAAGCCGTAGTTCTTGGTCTCTTCGGCGACGTCCGGGTGGGTCTTGCTGAAGCGCGGACCCGCGAAGACGCGCGCGCCGAACTCGTCGCCGAGGACCGCAAGCGGCATCACGTAGGTCCCGGTGAAGCCGCCGTCGTCGATGTCGACCTCCTGGACGTCGACGAGCGTCGTGGGTCCGGGCGTGAACTGGAAGACTTCGTCGGAAAAGTAGTGGAGCCAGGTGTAGTCGCCGCGAATCCGGAAGTTCGCCTCGCGCACCGCGGGCTCTTCCCCGGCG
Source organism: bacterium (assembly GCA_030432735.1). GTDB lineage: Bacteria > Myxococcota_A > UBA9160 > UBA9160 > UBA4427 > UBA4427. Next base: position 17,407 of record JAUIMK010000055.1, on the reverse strand, counting down.
ATCGCACTCGAAGGCACGAGGAGCGCGAGGAGAAGGAGCAGCAGCGCAGAGCAGAGGGGTCGGGCGACGTGACTCACTGGGGGGCCTCCCGCGAACGCAGGCGGATCCCCCGTACGGCCCCGTGGCCGCGGCGGTGGATGTCCGGGTTCGCGCAACGCGCACGATACGAGACTTGAGCGCCCGTCGCACTCGAACCCGGAGTCCGCCGCGGCTGCGAGCCCACGGACGAAGCTGACTGGCCGTCGCCTTCGCGAGCCCCGACTACCAGACCGTCCGCCCTCCATCGATTACGTGCTCGTGACCCGTCACATAGCTCGACTGGTCGGAGAGCAGGAAGATCAGCAGCCCGGAGATCTCCTGCCGGCGTGCCGGACGGGGAAGCGGCTGGGTCGCGAACATCTCCGCCCTCTCCTCCTCGGGGACGAGGAACATTCCGGTGCCTTCGACCGCGCCCGGATGGATGGTGTTGACGCGGACGCCCATCGGCCCGAGCTCTCCCGCCGCGACCTTCGAGAGCCCGCGCACCGCCCACTTCGACGCACCGTACGCCGCGTGCTCGGGAATCCCGCGCGTCCCCGCGATCGACGAGAGGTTCACGATCGAGCCCCCGCCCCGCTCCGCCATCTTCGGTGCGACCTTGCGAACGCCCTGCCAGGTCCCGATCACGTTCACCTCGAGCATCTTCAGCATGTTCGCGGCGTCCTCCTCGAGGACGGGCTTCGTCCACCAGATCGCCGCGTTGTTCACGAGCCCGTCGATCCCGTCGAAATGCGTCGTCGCTTCGTCGACGACCGCGTCCCAATCCGACTCGCTCGTCACGTCCTGCTCGACGAAGCGCGCGTTCCCACCGAGCTCGGCGGCGAGCTTCGTTCCCGCCTCCGCCTGCAGATCCGTGAGCACGACCCGCGCCCCCTCTTCCACGCAGCGACGCGCGTGGACCGCCCCCATTCCCTGGGCGGCCCCGGTGATGATGATCGTCTTCCCGTCCAGCTGTCCCATCTCTTCGTTCTCCTCTGGATTCGTGCGGATCCGCCGCGACGGTCGCTTCCAAGCGTCCGCGCGCCGCGCCGAGGCCCCTCATCCCGGCTCGGGACCGCGAACGAGGCCGCGCGTCGGGTCCCAACCGAGCAGGACGTCGTCGTCGCCGACGCGCTCCCAGTCGAAGACTGACACCAGGTCTCCCGGAGCACAACGCGTCCCGAGCGGAGCCAGACCGACGAAGCCCGCGAGCGCCCCACACAGCGCCGGCGCGTCGTAGTGCGCTCGAAGCGCCACGACGTCGACGGCGCCGTGGAGCTTCGAGAGCTTCTCGCCCCGCCGCTCGAGGAGGAGCAGGTGATGGCGGTAGGTCGGCGTCGGGAGACCGAGCAGACGCTGCAAGGCGACCTGCAGCAACGTCGACGGCATCAGGTCGCGCCCCCGCACGACCCGATCCACGCCGGTCGCGGCGTCGTCGAGGACCGACGCCAGGTGATAGGCGGTCGCACCGTCGCGCCGCCGCAGGACCGGGTCGCCGAAGAGCGCCGCCGCATCGCCGGAGAGATCCTCTCCGCTCTCGTCCTGGAGCTCGAGCGGGTCGCTGGGCAGCGCGAGCCTGAGCGGACGCGCTTCGTCGCGCCAGGCGTTCCGCGACACTCGCTGCGCGCGACAGGTCCCCGGATAGACGTAGCTCCCATCCGGCGCGCGTGTTCCCGCGGAACGAACTGCCGCACGACTGCAATCGCAGGCATAGACGAGCCCGTCCGCCGAGAGCCGGTCGATCGCGTCGGCGTGGCGATCGACCGCCTCCGACTGCAGATCGACGGCGTCCCAGTCGAGCCCGAACCATGCGAGGTCGGCCCGCAGGCCCTCGACGTAGCCCGCCTTCGTCCGTTCGCGGTCGAGATCCTCGAGTCGCAGCCGGACCGCGTCGCCTCGCGATCGCGCGTCGAGCCAGCACAGGAGCGCGGCGAGCAGGGTCCCGGGATGAGCCCTTCCCGTCGTCGACGGCGCGAAACGACCGCATCCGCGCGCACTCACGAGGCGGACCGGGCGGGTCTACCCGCGTCGATTTCCGGTCTCATCGCGACCCTGCGGCGTGATCGAATCCGACGCATCGATGTGTCATCCGTTTCGTACGGACCGAGACGATTGCCTTCACGAGACGAACGTTCGCACCGAAGAACCACGTATGCACACGCTCTCCCCGGGCGGGAACGTCCACCAGCGAAGCATCGCGCTCCGCCTCGGCGAGCGGAGCGTGACGCCTCGCATTCCCACCCGCCTGTCCGCGCGCTGCATCCGCGCCGAGCGCCGTTCGATCGGAGCCGCGCTCTCACTGTCCAAGGGGGGCTGTCTCCTGCGAACGGGGGAAGCCCCTCGCGAGGGCACGAGGCTCGACCTGCCGTTCGCGCTTCCGGACTGCGGCGTGGTCAGTACGCGCGCCGGATGGCGCAACGTTCGAAGCGGCGACGCCGGTCTCGCCTTCGATGCCCCGCCCGCCGACCTGCGCCACACCATCGCCCACTTCGTGACCTGCGAGCTCGCCCGCGAAGGTGCCCGCACCGCCGCGTGTTAGGCGCGACCCGGCTCCCACCCTTCGACGTCCTCACCGGAAGCCAGCGCGCGACGCGCCGCCCGGTCGAGCCAGACGCCCCGGGAGACCACCCACTCCGGATCCTCGAGCGCCGCGAGGTCCTCGAGCGGATCGTCGCGCAGGACGAGGAAGTCGGCGGAGAGACCGGGGGCGATGCGACCGGTCTCGTGTTCCAGACCGAGCGCCCGAGCCGATTCGCTGGTGGCCGCGCGCAGGACGTCGACGGGACGAAGATCGGCGAAGATCGCGAACGCCTTCAGGCCGGCGACCAGATCGTGGTGGGCGACGCCGGGGATGCCCGCGTCCGTCGACGCGATGAAACGGATCCCGTGGGCGCGCTGGGTGCGCAGGCAGGCCGAGAGTCGGCGAAAGAAATCCGTCGGCGCGCCCCGGTCGTCAGTCGCCCGACGGCCCCAGCCCGCGTTCACGGTCGGCGAGACCCAGAGCTCGCGCTCGCTCATCTCCCGCATCAGGTCCGGGTCGAGGGCCGTGCCGAAGCCGTCGGGCCCGGCGAACGAGGCGTGCTCGATCGTGCGGACACCGGCACGCACCGCATGCGCGATCCCTTCACTCCCGTGGCAATGGGCCGCCACGGACCGGCCGCCCGCCGCGGCGGCGCGGACCACCCGCGCGAGTCCCGCCTCGTCGAACTGGGTGTCGCGCGCGCGGGTGCCGGGCGTGAAGACGCCCCCGGTCGCCATCACCTTGATCCAGTCGCTCCCGGCCTCGATCTGCGCGGCGACCTTCGCGTCGATCTCCTCTCCGTCGGCGACCTCCCCGCCCCAGAAATGGCAATGCCCACCCGGCGTCGTGATCGGCCGACCGCAGCACAGGATCCGCGGCCCCGGACGCATCCCGGCGGCGATCTCGCCACGGAGCGCGTGCTCGAGATGCGATCCGCCGCCACAGTCGCGGGTCGTGGTGATGCCGGCGGCGAGCATCTGCCCGGCCCGTCGCGCCATCGCCGCCCTGCGCTCGTCCCGCGGAACCGCGAGCTGCTCCGTGGGCGTGCGCAGCATCGGGTCGAGCTCGAGATGGACGTGCGCATCGATCAACCCGGGCACGACGACCCGACCCGAGAGATCGATCGGCGCCGCGGCCTGCGCATGGGCCGCCTCGGCCGCCTCGGCCGTCTCGGCGAAACGCCCCTCACGCACGTCTAAGGGCGACGTGAGGGCCTCGAGAGACGCCGAGCGACCTCGCCAGACGCGCGCCCGGGTTATCGAAAAGTCTTTGTTTTCCGGCAACTTGAACCCACCAAACGCGAGCGACGAAACGCCCCCTTTGCGAACCGGTCGATCTCGGGCATTCTCCCTCAGCGGCTCGCTTCATCCCAGCGGGATCCGCACCCACTACGCGCCACGTCACGGATCGTGGACGATCGCGTCGCAGGAACGACGGAACCCGATTCCGCCAACCGCTGCCGACGCACCCTGAAGGACGCATAGAAATGTCGGACAAGGAAGTTCTGGTCGTCGCCTCCAAGATCAAGGCCTACATCAAGAGCAGCGGGGACATGAAGACCTCTGGGGGCGTCCTCGAGGTGCTCTCGGATCGTCTCCGCGCGATGTGCGACCAGGCCATCGAGAGCGCCCGCAGCGACGGCCGCAAGACGGTCCTCGACCGCGACTTTTCTTGAGATAGGGGGGGCGCCGCGGCGCCTTCGTCGCGGCGAGCGGCTCCGCGACGCCAATGCTCGAGATAGGAGGGCGCCTCGGCGCCTTCGTCGCGGCGAGCGGTTCAGCGAAACCGCTTCTCGAGGTCGGGGGGCGTCTCGGCGCCTTCGCCTTCGCCGCGATCCGTGGTTCAGCGACGCCGATGGCGCCGGAGCGGTGCGCTCCGGTCCCGGCGTTCGCGGACCGCGCTTCCCGTGGCACGCGATGGGTTCTCCCTTCGCGTAACCGAATCCGGGCCGCGGGTACAATGCTGGAATCGGATCCGGGTGGATTCGCGCGCTCCAGGGTCGTTTCGTGGACGGCTTCGGGGCGGGTGCGCCCGGTGCGGGGCCGCTGACGGCCCGTGACCGAGAAAGAACACCCGATGAGCAGCTCGTCCGGCGAGACCAGGGGCGATTCGGTCCAGCTCGCGTCGAAATCGGATGTCGGGCGCGTCCGCCAGGCGAACGAGGACAGCTGCGAGACGTGGCGCTTCGACGACGGCGCGCACCTGCTGGTGGTCGCCGATGGCATGGGCGGACACCGCGGCGGCGCCAAGGCGAGCCAGACCGCGATCCGCGCCATCGCCGAGACCTTCGGCGGCGGCGCGGACGGGCGGGCGGCGGACACCCTGGTCGAGGCGGTCACCACCGCGAACGAGCGGATCTTCCGACTCGCCCAGGAAGATCCCGAGCTCGAGGGCATGGGCACGACCGTCGTCGCCTTCCACCTCGACGCCCGGCGGCGCGGGACCGTCGCCCACGTCGGCGACAGCCGGGCCTACCGCTACCGGAACGGGCGCCTCGAGCCGCTCACGACCGATCACTCGGTGGTCGCCGAGATGCAGCGGCGCGGCCTGCTCTCCGCCGACGAGGCCGCGGTCCACCCGCGCCGCAACGAGATCCTGCGCTCCGTCGGGGTCCTGCCGGACGTGGACGTCGAGGTGGCGGACGTGGAGGTCGTCGGCGGCGACCGCTTCGTGCTCTGCTCCGACGGACTCTCGGGGGTGGTCAAGGACGACGAGATCGCGGCGCTCGTCCAGACGAAGTCGCCGGCGGACGCGGTCGACGCGCTGATCGACCTCGCGAACGAGCGCGGCGGACCGGACAACATCACGGTCCAGATCCTCGCGATTCCCGCCGGCGAGTCCGAGGGCGACCCCGAAGCGACCGCGCCCGTCGAGCTCACGAACGTCGGCATCGAGGCCATCGAGACCCGGCGACGACGACGCGCACGGGCCCGACAGATCGGGACCGTCCTGGGGATCGCCGCCGCCACCGTCGCCGCCTGGATGATCTGGCAATCCACGCGCTCCCCTTCGCGGGACGCGGCCGCTGCCCCCGCACCGATCGAATCGCCCACGCCGGCCCCGTCCCCCGACGACCGCTTCGAGCGGGAAGCTCCCGCCCCCCGCAAGGGCATTCCGCGCGAGGGCGCTTCGCGCTAGCGCGGGGGCGCTTCGCTCTAGCGCGGCTCGTCGGCCAACCGGAGCGCGACCTCCTCGGTCCACCGCTCGGGATCGAAGGCGAGAGCGAGGAGCTCGTCCGCGATGTACCCGGGCGAGTTGAACGCGCCCGTCCGCTTGCGCTCGCGGAAGCGCGGCGCGTCGGGAAAACGATCCTCCGGCATCTCGCGGATCCGCTGCTGCATCGCGGTGTCGACGACACCGGGGGCGACCGCGTGCGCCCGGAGTCCGATCTCGCGCTCCTCGAGCGCGACGACCTCGGTGAGCCGTTCGACCGCCGCCTTGCCGGCGCAATAGGCGGCCCAGCCCTCGTACGCGCTCGAGGCGGCCCCGGAGGAGACGTTCACCAGGACGCCCGGCCTGGCCACCCGCCTCAGATGCCGGACATAACATCGCGTCCCGAGGAAGACCCCGGTCACGTTGACGTCGAGGTGCTCGCGGAAGTCTTCGAGCTCGACGTCACGCAGCTTCGCGATCGGATCGAGGACCCCCGCGTTGTTGACCCAGAGATCGACGTGTCCGAAGCGATCCTCCGCTTCGGCGACGAGCGCATCGAGGGCCGCCTCGTCGCGGACGTCGAGGGAGCGCGCGATCACGTGCTCGCCGTCGGCCAGGACCGGCGCCGAGCGACTGCAGAGCACGAGACGCAGGCCGCGCTCGGCGAATCGCTGCGCGAGACCCGCGCCGAGGCCCCGGCTCGCCCCGCTCACGAACGCGACCCGATCCAGCTCGAGAGAAGCCGACTCGCTCACGCCGCCGACGCTCCCTCGTCGCGCAGCCGCACGAGGTCCGAGCCCGCCGGCGCCTGGAAGACCCGGAGACCGAACTCCGGGACCATCGCGAGGATCCGGTCGAAGAGATCCGCCTGGATACCTTCGTAGTTCACCCAGTTGGTGTCGTTCGAGAAGCAGTAGATCTCGATCGGCACGCCCTGCGGCCCCGGCGGAAGCTGCCGCACGAGCAGCGTGTGCCCCGTCTGGTGGATCTGCGGGTGGGCCCGCAGCAGGGCCCAGATCCAGGCGCGAAAGGTCCCGAGATTCGTGAGCCTGCGCAGGTCCACGGGGAGGGCGGCGCCGGACGCCTCGTTCGAGCGCGCGATCTCGTCGCGCTTGCTCTTCATGTAGTCCGCGAGGAGCCCCCATTCGGAGAAGCGTTCGGTCTCCTCGTCGGTCAGGAAGCGCACGCTCTGCAGGTCGATCGACACCGATCGCTTGATGCGACGACCGCCGGACATCGACATGCCTCGCCAGTTCTTGAAGGAGTCCGCGATCAGGCGGTGGGTCGGAATCGTGGTGATCGTCTTGTCCCAGTTCTGGACCTTCACGGTGTGGAGCGCGACCTCGATCACGTCGCCGTCGGCCCCGAGATCCGGCATCTCGATCCAGTCGCCGACGCGGATCATGTCGTTGCTGGCGATCTGGATGCTCGCGACGAAGGAGAGGATCGTGTCCCGGAACACCAGGAGGAGCACCGCGGTCATGGCGCCGATGCCCGAGACGAAGATCCAGGGCGATCGGTTCATCAGCGCCGCCAGGATCAGCAGGCCGGCGAGCAGGTAGACGACGATCGAGAAGACCTGGAGGTAGCCCTTGATCGGTCGTTCGCGGTACTCCGGGTGCTGGTTGTAGATCGCCTCCGCCGCGGAGAGCACGCTCGAGATCGCGAGCGCGCCGACCAGGATCATGACGGCGACCGCGATGCGACGGATCCCGTCGACCAGGACTTCGGGCAGGTTCGGGAAGAAGTTCAGGCCGTAGTAGACGACGAAGGCGGGCGCGATGTGCGAGATCCGGCCGAAGACGCCCGCCCGGACGAGCTCGTCGTCCCAGTGGGTCTTCGAGCTCCGCACGAGGTTGCGCAGCCCGGCGACGAGCGAGATCCGGACCACGAAGTAGACGAGGGTCGCCGCACCGAAGAGGATCGCGAGATCGATCAGGTCCACGACCGGCTTCCCCGCCTGCGTGGTGAGGCTCTCCAGGAACTCGTCCATCACTTCTCCCATGCTGCCGCGCGCCGGGCGCGGGTCCTTCGAAGGCCGGAAGGATATCGAAAGCGCGGCCTCCGCTCGTCGGCCGTGCTTCGCCGGCGACCGCGGGTCTGCCCCGCCCCGCGATCACGACGCCGGGATCGTCTACCCTCGTCCGTCCCATGCCCCCCGCCAAGAAGTCGTCCCGCCGCCGAAGCGCCCGCCCGCAGGAGCTCGACCACATCGAGATCCGCGGCGCCCGCGAGCACAACCTCAAGTCGGTCGACGTCGACCTACCGAAGAAGCAGCTCGTCGTGATGACCGGCGTCTCCGGCTCGGGCAAGTCGAGCCTGGCCTTCGACACGCTCTATGCCGAGGGCCAGCGGCGCTACGTCGAGAGTCTCTCCGCCTACGCGAGGCAATTCCTCGGCCAGATGGAGAAGCCGCGCTACGACACGATTCGCGGCCTCTCGCCGACGATCTCGATCGAGCAGAAGACGACGGGCAACAATCCGCGCTCGACGGTCGGCACGATCACCGAGATCTCGGACTACCTGCGCGTGCTCTGGGCGCGGACGGGGAAGCAGCACTGCCACGTCTGTGGGGACCGCGTCGAGAGCCAGACCGCCGAGCAGATCGCGAAGTCCCTCGCGGCCCGCGGCGAAGGGACGCGTCTCGTCCTGCTCGCGCCGCTGCTCGTGAACCGGAAGGGCGAGCACCGCGAGCTCCTCGAAGAGGCGCGCCGCGCGGGCTGGCTGCGGCTCCGGGTCGACGGAGAGATCGTCGAGACCGAAGGCCTCGAGGCCCTCGACAAGAGGAAGAAGCACCACGTCGAGGCGGTGATCGACCGGCTCGTCGTGAAGCCCGGCATCAAGAGCCGGCTGACCGAGTCGGTCGAGACCGCGCTCCGGATCGGCGACGGACAGCTGATCGCGAGTGTCCCGGGCGAAGCCGATCAGACCTTCTCCGAGACCGCGGCCTGCGGGAGATGCGGTCTCTCGTTCCCTGAGCTCACGCCCCAGGCCTTCTCCTTCAACAGTCCCCAGGGCATGTGCAACGACTGCAACGGCCTCGGCACCCGCTTCGAGATCGACCCGGACCTCGTCGTTCCGGACCCCGCCCTCGCGATCGACGAAGGCGCGGTCAAGCCCTGGGGCGAGGACGTCTCCCAGAAGGACGGCTGGGGCAGCGGCTTCCGGCGACAGATCCTCGCGCACTTGAAGATCAGCACGACGAAGCCCTGGTCGAAGCTGACCGAGAAGCAGCGCGACCAGATCCTCTACGGAACCGGCGAGCGTCGCTACCTCGTGAAGTGGACGGGCAAGGGCAAGAGCGGCGGAGGGCAGTTCCACACGACCTGGGAGGGACTCGTCCCGCGCCTCATGCGCCGCTTCCGGGACACGAAGTCAGAAGGCATGAAGCGCTGGTACGGGAAGTACATGGCGAACACCGCCTGCACGACCTGCCACGGCACGCGACTCCGGATCGAGAGCGCCGCCGTCCGCGTCGCCGGCCGGACCCTCGTCGACGTCTCGAGCATGACCGTCGACGAAGCCCGCGCCTTCTTCGGCACGATCGAGCTGAAAGGCGCGGACCTGAAGATCGCAGCGGAAGTGCTGAAGGAGATCCGCTCGCGCCTCGACTTCCTGGCCGCCGTCGGCCTCGGCTACCTCTCCCTCGACCGAGCCGGGCCGTCCCTCTCCGGCGGCGAGTCCCAGCGCATCCGCCTCGCGAGCCAGGTCGGCTCCGACCTGACCGGCGTGATCTACATCCTCGACGAGCCGTCGATCGGATTGCATCCCCGCGACAACGCACGCCTGCTCGAGACCCTCGAACGCATGCGCGACATCGGCAACACCGTCGTCGTCGTCGAGCACGACGAAGAGACGATCCGCGCCGCGGACTACGTCGTCGACTTCGGCCCGGGCGCCGGCGTCCGCGGCGGCGAGCTCGTGCATGCCGGGACGCCTAAGAGTCTCGAGCGCGCGAAGGGCTCGCTGACCGGCGCCTATCTTTCGGGACGACGCGAGATCGCGATCCCGGAGGCGCGCCGGGTGGCGAAGGGCGCGCTCAAGATCCACGGCGCGCGAGAGAACAACCTGCGGGACGTCGACGTCGAGATCCCGCTCGGGATCCTGACCGCCGTGACCGGCGTGTCCGGCGCGGGCAAGTCGACCCTCGTGAACGACATCCTCTATCCCGCCGCCGCCCGCGAGCTCCACGACAGCACGCGCCGCGTCGGTCGCCACGCGGACCTCTCGGGCCTCGAGCAGCTCGACAAGGTGATCGACATCGACCAGCGCCCGATCGGCCGGACCCCGCGCAGCAACCCCGTCACGTACATCAAGGTCTTCGACGAGATCCGACGCTTCTTCGCCGAGCTGCCGGAGAGCAAGGTCCACGGCTACAAGCCCGGCCGCTTCTCCTTCAACGTGAAGGGCGGGCGGTGCGAGGCCTGCGAAGGCGACGGCGTGCGGAAGATCGAGATGCACTTCCTCGCCGACGTCTTCGTGCGCTGCGAGCAGTGTCACGGCAAGCGGTTCAACGAGGCGACCCTGCGCGTGCAGTACAAGGGCCACTCGATCGCCGACGTGCTCGACCTGACGATCGCGGAGGCCCTCGACGTGTTCTCCGCGCACCCGAAGATCCGCGGGCCGCTCGAGCTGCTCGAGCGCGTGGGCCTCGACTACGTCCATCTCGGACAGCCCTCGCCGACCCTCTCCGGCGGCGAGGCCCAGCGCATCAAGCTCGCTAAGGAGCTCTCCAAACGCGCCACGGGCCAGACGCTCTACATCCTCGACGAGCCGACGACCGGCCTCCACTTCGAGGACGTGCGCAAGCTCCTCGCCGTCCTCGACGAGCTGGTCGACGCGGGCAACAGCGTCGTCGTGATCGAGCACAACCTCGACGTGATCAAGACGGCGGACTGGATCATCGACGTCGGCCCGGAAGGCGGACCGGACGGGGGCGAGATCGTGGCCTGCGGCACGCCGGAGGACGTGGCGAAGGTGAAGCACTCGCACACGGGGAAGAGCCTGAAGCCGGTCTTCGCGGCGGCGAACGCGGCGAAGAAGAGCAGAAAGCCGCAACGCCGGAAGCGCAGCGCGAGCTGACGCATCACCCGCTCGTCAGCCTCGCACCGCGCGCCGCGGATCGAACCACTCGATGATCGGCGCGTTCTCCTCCCTCGGCTAGCTGTGCGAGAGATCCTCGATCTCGCGATAGACGAGCGCGGCCTCTTGCGACGCGAACGCGGGCGGGTGGAGTCGTCGAAAGGCCTTCTCGAGGCCGTCCACGCCGACCAGCAGCGCGCGCCCCAGGCGCCCGACCGCTTCTTCGAATGTCCGCTGGATCGAGGCCTCGTCGTCCACCCCCCTACGGTATGCTCCCGCGACTTCGGATGCCGCCACAGGGCGGAGGATCCGGGTCACGCCGCTCCAGACCAACGCCCGACCGATCCAGGACCGTTCTCGGTGGGCCAGGGGGAATCATGTCTTTCGCTCCGCGCTCCTTCGCGACCCCGATGCTCGCGTTCGCTCTCCTCTCGCTCGTGGGGACGCCGGCGTTCGCGGCCGATCCGCCGAAGACCGATGACGAGAAGGCCTTCTACGCGATCGGGACGAGCATGGCACGCCAGCTCGAGTCGCTGAAGCCGATCAGCGCCCGGGAGATGGACCTGCTCGTCGAAGGGATGCGGGACGTGATCGATGGCGAGCCCCTCGCCGTCGAACAGCAGGAAGGCGCCGCCGTCGTGCGCACCCTCGTCACCGCCCGCCAGAAGGTCGCGCTCGAGAACGAGAAGCAGGCCTCCGCCGACTTCGCGAAGAGCGAAGCCGCGAAGTCCGGGGCGAAGACCACCGAGTCCGGTCTCGTCTACACCGTGGTCGAGTCCGGCAGCGGCGCCCAGCCGAAGGCGACGGACAAGGTTCGCGTCCACTATCACGGCACGCTGCGCGACGGCACCGTCTTCGACAGCTCCGTCGACCGCGGCGAGCCCGCCGAGTTCCCGCTCAACCGCGTGATTCCGTGCTGGACGGAAGGCGTCGCGATGATGAAGGTCGGCGGGAAGTCGAACCTGATCTGCCCCGCGTCGATCGCCTACGGCGATCAGGGGCGCCCGGGGATCCCCGGCGGCGCGGCGCTGAAGTTCGAGGTCGAGCTGATCGAGATCGTCAAGTAGCCGCGCGGCGACGACGCCGGGCGGAGGACCCGACGCTCACTCGCTCGGTCGACCCGTCGCGACGGCAGGCGGCGTGAGCGCGTTGATTTCGGCCGTCTGGAGCGCTGCAGGAGCGACACGCTCGACGGCCAGGATCGCCGTGGCGGAGCCCGCGAGACAGAGCGCGATTCCGATCAGGGGCGCGATCAGCCGCAGGTCGTAGCCGATCCGACGGCCGCGTGCCTTGTGGCGCCGGCTCCAGCGCGGCTCGAGCTCCCCCATCCCCGAATCCCCCAGCAGCGCGCGGCATGCGCGTCTCCCGGGACTATCGGGTCGCGGTCTTGCCGCCTTGACGCGCTTCTACTGCCGCCGGCGCCGCCGCGCGAACCCGGGCGATCTCGCGATCGTCCGCTTCGCGGAGCGCCCGCTCCGGGTCGAGGCCCGCCTCCCGGGCGAGCAGGACCAGCGCGCGGAGCGCCTCGCCCAGCGCTTCCCGGGCGCCCTCCGCCCGCGCCCCGCCCTCGAGCGCGCGCACCCCCTGCTCGACGACCGCCCGCGCGTCGCCCGCGCCCATTGCCGGCGGAACACCGGATACCGCGGCGCGCCCCGCGATCTTGGCGCTCCGCGCCAGGGCGGGCAGGTGACGCGGGATGCCCTCGAAGGGATCCGGTGCCCCCTCGCCCTCGCCCGAGGCCGCGCGCTCCGCGGCCTTGATCGCCTCCCAGCTCGCGAGCTGCGCGTCCGCGGTCTCGGGCGCGTCCGCCCGCGCGAAGACGTGGGGATGGCGACGGATCAGCTTGTCCGCGATCGCCTCGACGACACCGTCGAAGGCGAAGAGCCCCTTCTCCTCCGCGATCCGCGCCTGGAACACCACCTGGAAGAGGAGATCACCGAGCTCGTCGCGAATCGCCTCCGCGTCCCCGCTCGCGATCGCCTCGTCGACCTCGTAGGCCTCCTCGATCGTGAAGGGCGAGATCGAGGCGAAGTCCTGCTCGAGATCCCAGGGACAGCCGCCGTCGGGATCGCGCAGGCGGGCCATGATGTCGAGGAGGCGCTGGATCCCGGGCATGGGCACAGTATACCGGCGGGCCCGAAGGGCTTTGCGAACGCGATCGCGATTCAAGGTTCGCCACCGGATGCCGATGGCAGGGACTGCTGGATTGCGTCCGGAGCGGAGAATCACCGTCTCGACGGAGCCGCCGGACGCGGATGCCGCTCCCCCGCCGGAGCGGTGTCGCCCCGCAGCGCCCGTCGAGGAGTCGACGCCATGAGCGAGCTTCCCCGCATCAGCCCGACCACGCCGACGCCCCCGATCCGTCCGATCCGTCCGACGCGCGAGGTGAACCGCGACCGCAAGCAGCGCCGCAAGGACGCGCCTCGCGACGACGCGGAGGACGAGGATCGGTCCGACGAGGCCGATCCCGACGCGAACAAGCGGGAAGGCGGCATCGACATCAAGGTCTGAACTGCGGCGCCCCCCGGGGCCTCCGCGAATTCCCAGCGGCGGGCTACCTTCTGACGCCCCATCCGGCCCGGGTGGAGGAAGGAGCCGCGGATGACCGTCGAGCGCGTCCAGACGATTGGCACCGCCCTCTTTTCCCCGAGGGGTAAAGCGCGATCCGCGCGCGGGACTCGCTGACCCGATGTCGTCGATCGCGAGTGAAGCCGAGGCCATCGACGCGACCGAGGTCCTGACCGTCGGCGTGGGCGGCATGACCTGCAACAACTGCGCGCGATCCGTGGCGCGCCACGTCTCGGACGTGGAAGGCGTCGTCGACGCCCGGGTGAGCTTCGCCCTCGAAGACGCGCGGATCCGCTTCGACCCGACCCGCGTCACGCGCGCGCGCCTCTTCGAGGCCATCGCCGACGCGGGCTACAGCGTCCGGCCGGAGCACGCAGAAGAACGCGAGGCGGACGAAGAGGCGGCCCTCGACGCGAAGCGCCGCCGCATGTTCGTGGGCCTCGCGGCGAGCGCCGCCATCATGGTCCTCGGGATGGGCGTGCCGAAGCTGGGCCTGCCGGACTTCCCCCTGCGGCACGAGACGATCGCGGCCCTCGCCGCGCTCGTCCTCTTCTGGGTCGGGCGCGACTTCCACGTCGGCGCCTGGCGCGCCGCCCGGTCGCGCACGACCAACATGGACACCCTCGTGTCCCTCGGCGCCTGCGTCGCCTTCTTCTACAGCCTCGCCGTCCTCGTCACCGGGGCGGATCCCGCGCGATTCCCCGTCTACTTCGAGTCCGCGGCGATGATCGTGACGCTCGTGCTGGTCGGGAAGGTGCTCGAGGCGCGGGGCAAGCGCGAAGCGAGCGGGGCCGTGCGCGCCCTCCTCGACCGACAGCCCGAGCGCGCGAGGGTCGAGCGCGACGGCGAGATCGTCGAGTGCGCCGCTTCCGAGATCCAGCCCGGCGAGCGCGTCCACGTCCGGCCGGGCGAACGGCTCCCGGTCGACGGCGTGGTCCTCGAAGGCACGAGTCACGCGGACGAGTCGATGCTCTCGGGAGAGAGCCTGCCGGTCCGCAAGGGGCCGGGAGACCGGGTGCACGCCGGCACGGTCAATCGGCAAGGCGCGCTGGTCGTCGAGACCCGCGCCGTCGGGGACGCCACGATCCTGGCGGACATCGCGCGGCTCGTCCGCGAAGCGCAGGCGAGCCGCGCCCCGATCGAGGCGACCGTCGATCGCATCGCCGCGATCTTCGTGCCGACCATGATCGTCGTCGCGACCGGGGTCGGCGTCGCTTGGTGGGCCTTCGGCGCCGCGACCTGGCTCCCTTCGACCGATCCGTTGGCGGCGGGGATCCTCTTCGCCGCCTCGACGCTCCTGATCAGCTGCCCCTGCGCGATGGGTCTGGCCACGCCCCTCGCGCTGGTCGCGGGCACCGGCGTGGGCGCGCGACGCGGGCTCCTCATCAAGAGCGCCGCGGCGCTCGAATCGATGGGCGAGCTCGACCACGTGATCCTGGACAAGACCGGCACGCTCACCCTCGGACGTCCGAAGGTCACCCGTGCGACGGCCGCGGGAAGCGATTCGATCGAGCAGGTGCTCGCCCTCGCCGCCGCCGCCGAACGAGACAGCGAACATCCGCTCGCGCGAGCGATCGTCGAAGAGGCGAAGGAGCGGGCGATCGACGTCCCGCGCGCGAGCGACGTCCGCGCGGACGCCGGACAGGGCCTCGCGGCGCGCGTCGAAAGTCGGGCCGTCCTGCTCGGCTCGCGGCGCTTCGTCGAGGCCGCCGGCGTCGATCTCGCCGCCCTCGACGAAGCGAGCGCCGAAGCCGAGGCGAGCGGCGCGTCGACGGTCTTCGTCGCCGTCGACGGCGCGGCCGCCGCCCTCTTCGCCGTCGCCGATGCACCGGACCCGAGCGCCCGCCCGGCCCTCGAGCGACTCGCCTCGCTCGGACTCGGGCTCACGATGTCGACCGGCGACGCGCGTCCCCAGGCGCTCGCGATCGCGTCGCAGCTCGGGCTCGAGCCGAGCCAGGTGATCGCGGAGGTGCTGCCCGCGGACAAGGCGGCGCAGGTCGAGGCACGACGGGGATCCGGCGAACGGGTCGCAATGATCGGCGACGGCTTGAACGATGCCCCGGCGCTCGCGAGCGCCGACGTAGGAATCGCGATCGGCTCCGGCACCGACGTGGCGATCGAGGCCGCGGACGTCGTCCTCGTCCGGGACGACCTCGGTGCCCTCGCCGAGGCGATCGTGCTCAGTCGGCGCACGGTGCGAACGATCCGGCAGAACCTCTTCTGGGCCTTCGGCTACAACGTGGCCGCCATTCCTCTCGCGGCGGGCCTCTTCGTGCCCTGGGGCGGCGAGTCGATGCGGCTCTCGCCGGGGATCGCGGCGGGGGCGATGGCCTTGTCGAGCCTCTTCGTCGTCAGCAACAGCGTGCGCCTGCGCCGCTTCGATCCGTCGCGCACCTGACGCGCCCGCGCGAGCAGAGGGGGCGCTCGGCGCCCGAGCCCCGGCTACGCGGCGCGGATGCGTGCGCAGGCGATCACGAATCCGCCCCAGAGCACGACGTAGCTGATCGAGCTGGCGACCCAGGTCGGCGCGCTTCGGCCGGTGATCGACTGATTCGTTTCGATCACGCGTCGTCCCCGTCCGTCGCCAGCGCGACGAGCGGGGCAGAGTCTAGACCGGGAATCCGTCGGGAGCCGTCGGGGCGTCCGGATCTTCCGGCGCTCTCCTTCCGATCTTCACATTCCGGGCTCAGACCACCTTCGCGATGTGGAGCACGCCCCAGCCCGCGGCGTCGCTCGTGATCTCCGAGAGCTGCTGCATCGCGCGCTCTTCGGCCTGGGTCGCAGAGCGGGCCTGAACGGTCAGGATCCGCGTGCGCGGCCCGCCGATCTGCTTCATGCGAACGCGGAAGTAGGGCAGGCTCTCTTCCGGCTCGGTCTTGGGCGGAGGTTGGAGCTCGCGCGACCGCGGCAGGTCCGCCTCGACGGCCTCCTGCTCGAGATCCCGCGGCTCCGGCCGGGGAACGGGAATCGTGTCGGTGTGATCCCGCGCGACGGGCTTCGATCGCCCCGATTCGCGCGGCAGCATCCGCTCGAGCAGTGCGACGAAGGAGTCCGAGGGCGACGAGATCACGCAGCCGAAGCGACGCAGGCGGCTCTCCCCGGTCGAAGTCTTCGCCTGCGAATCGTTCCACACGATCGCGCTGACGCGGATGGGCGAAGCGCCCTTGGGATCGATGATCAGGCGGATGGAGTCGCCCTGATCGAAGTGAGCGCCGGTCAAGACGGCCAGGCCTCCCTCGGACAACGTCACCACGCGACCCGGAAGACGCTTCGTCTTCTTTCCGCCCAACACGATCTCACACGGAAGCTTGCAACGAACGCGACGACGTCGCTTGATTCGAGCCATGAGTCTGCTCCTGCCCTCCTCGATCCCTCTGAAGAATTCTTCGGAGGAAACCCCGGCACGGAGTGTGTGCCGCGACACACGAAAGCGGCGGGCAGCGGAGCGGCAGCCGCCGCGCAGCCCATCGACGCCCGGGTCGCGAACCGCGACACTCGCGCGACTCGCTCCACCGGAGGTCCCCGTGCCCACGAACCGATCGACTCTTCCGCTTCGTCTGCTCGTGTCGGCCGTCGCCGCGACGCTGACCCTCGCCGCCAGCTCGGCGCTCGCCGCGCAGCCGAACGTGGTGATCCTGCTCGCCGACGACCTCGGGTGGGCGGACGTCGGCTATCACGGCGGCGAGATCGAGACGCCGTCGATCGACCGTCTCGCGAGCGAAGGCGTGCGACTCGAGCACTTCTACAGCGCACCGATCTGCTCGCCGACCCGCGCCGCGCTCATGACCGGCCGTGACCCTTTGAAGCTCGGCATCGCCTACGACCAGATCCACCCCTGGTACAACGTGGGCCTCGCGCCCGGGTCCCTGACGATCGCCGAGCTCTTCCGCCGCGACGGCTACCAGACCGGCCTCGTCGGCAAATGGCACCTCGGCCACGCCTACGCCCACCAGACCCCGAACGCCCAGGGCTTCGACCATTTCTGGGGCCACCTCCACACCAACACCGACTTCTTCGAACACGTGCGCGAGAGCGGGCACGACCTCCAGGAGAACGGGAAGTCGG
>JAUIMK010000408.1 GCA_030432735.1 bacterium | reverse complement strand
CCACCGACGCGTCCCGCGCGCTAGCCAGAGCCCCGCGCTCTAGAAGATCCAGCCCGGCGTCCCGTCGGCCGGGACCGCGTCGACGAAGTGGAACTCGAAGCCGTGCTTCAGCGCGTAGAGCGAGTCCGCCTCCCCGTCGCCGATGTGGATCCAACGCGTCGTCTGCGGAAAGCGCGCCTTCACTTCGTCGAGCCGGTGCTTGTGGTCGATGAAGTCGAGCTCGATCCCGTGGCGGGCCCAGAGCAGACGCTGGTCGGTCTTCGTCCGGTCGGAAGCGGAGCCGACGACGTAGCCGCGGGCCTTCGCGCGATGGATCCACGCGAGGGGGATCCAGCCGGGCGGGTCGCCGACCTCCATCGTGCCGTCGATGTCGAGACTCAGCAGGACCATTCGATCTCCTCGCGCGATTCGCAGGGGGGGCGGATACGGCGCGCCTAACGCCGCAGGTCGATCAGCTCGTCGTCTTCCCGGAAGGCGCGGTCCAGGAACTCCGCGTCCTCACACAGGCGCGCGAAGCGCTCGGGGCCGAGCCGCTCGGCCAGGAGTCGGGTGTAGCGCTCGTCGATCCGGTCGATGTCGGCGAGGAGCTCTCGACCGCGCTCGGTGAACACGACGCGACGCGCGCGACCGTCCTCCGGAGCGGGCACGCGCTCGACGTAGCCGAAGGATTCGAGGTTCTGGACGAGCTGCCCGGTCCGCTGGGGCGTGAGCCGGAGACGATCCGCCAGCTCCGACATGCCGAGCCCTTCCGGCGGGAGATTCACGATCAGGTGCGAAGCAGCCGGGGAGTACTCGTGGCCGAGGCCCCGGATTTCCGCACCGATCTCCGCGCGAATCGCGTTCGCGGCGCCGATCAGGTGCCGCAGGAGCCCGTTCGCCCTCGGCCTGGTCTGTCGAGCGCCTCGACCGCTCACCTGCTCCCCCCGCGCTCCCTGCCCCACCGGACCTCCGCCCGATCTCGCGGCTCCCAGCGTAGGACTTCCCGGAAAAATACGAAAGCCCCTTGTCTATTTTCCCGGAGCCGGGTATCAAGACCGGGCGAACCCACAGCCGGAGCGGCTCGTCTCGCACGGACGTCCGCCGCAGGAGGACCTCCCCATGGCCGCCGCCGAACGCCTCATCTCTTCCGACGACCACGTGGACCTCGCCCACGATGCGATCAAGGCGAACCTCGCCTCGAAGTTCCACGCCGCCTACGACGACGCGCTGATGGAGTTCGGGATGGGCATGGCGAAGACCATGAGCTCCGAGGCGAACGCGCTCTGGCGCAAGCAGCAGGACCTGCCGGACGCGGAGGTGCGCCGCATGGACTCGCTCGAGGGGCGCAACTACGCCGCCGCCGGGCGCCCCGGTCACACCGACGCGAAGGCGCGCCTCGAAGACCTCGACGCGGACGGGATCGAGAAGTCGGTCATGTACTGCGAGGTGAGCGCGTTCCGATATCTCTACCTGCTGAAGGAAGGCAACCGCGAGGCGACCCGCGCCTTCAACGAGACGATGCACCAGTTCGCGGAGATCGACCGCGACCGCATGATCGTCTCCTACCAGATTCCGATCCACGACATCGACGCCGCCGTCGCCGAGGTGAAGTGGGTCGCCGAGACCGGCGGCAAGTCGCTCCAGCTCCCCGTCTATCCCGCGGAGCTCGGCCTGCCCGACTACTGGGACACCCGCTACGACCCCCTCTGGGAGGTGATCACCGAGACCGGCCTGCCCGTCTGCCTCCACATCGGCCTGAACACCCAGCTCGAGAGCCTCGCCCAGCGCGACCCGACGCCCCAGAAGGGCATCTTCGTCGGCGCCGTCGCGCTCACGACGGCGGAGCCCCTCGGCATGTTCATCATGGGCGGCGTCTTCGAGCGCTTCCCGAAGCTCAAGGTCGTGTTCGTCGAGCCGGGGCTCGGCTGGGTCGACTGGTGGCTCTACATCGTCGACGACCTGCAGGCCCGACAGGGCTACGAGTTCCCTGCGATCTCGAAGCCGCCGAGCCACTACTTCCACCAGAACGTCTTCCTCACGTTCATCGACGAACCCAACGCCTACCGCCTCGCGACCGAGCGCCTCGGCGTCGAGAACATCATGTGGTCCTCGGACTATCCGCATCCGGTCACGAGCTGGCCCCGCTCCCGCAAGATCGTGAACGACATGTTCGACGGGATCCCCGCGGAGGACCGGGCCAAGATCGTCCATGGGAACGCGACGCGGGTCTGGAACCTCTAGACGTGTCGGATTCGACGACGAAGGTGATCGCGACGACCCCGGACGGCGACGATGCGTATTTCTGGGACGGAGTCGCGCGCCGGCAGTTCCTGCTCCAGAAATGCAGCGCCTGCGGCGCGCTCCGCCAGCCGCCGGCGCCCATGTGCAGCGAGTGCAACGCCCTCGAGTGGGAGACCCAGGAGGCGACCGGCCGCGCGACGGTCTACAGCTGGCTCGTCTCGCACCACCCGACGGAGCCCAACGCCGCGCCCCGGATCATCGTGCTCCTCGACCTCGACGAAGGCGTGCGCTTCGTGGCGAACCTCGTCGATTGCGAGCTCGGGGACGTCCGCTTCGGCCTGCCGGTCGAGCTCACCTGGAGCGTCTACCCGAGCATGAACCGCGAGGAGCCGCAGACGCTGCCGCAGTTCCGCCCGGCCGGAGGAAACGATTGATGGAGCGTTCCCTCGCCGGCCAGGCCGCGATCGTCGGGATCGGACAGACCGAGTTCTCGAAGAAGTCCGGCCGCAGCGAGCTCCAGCTCGCGGCCGAAGCCAGCCTCGCGGCGATTCGCGACGCCGGCCTCGAACCGTCCGACATCGACGGCATGGCGACCTTCACCCTCGACTCGAGCGACGAGCTGTTGCTGATGCGCGCCCTCGGTATCCAGGAGGTCAACTACTGGTCCCGCGCTCCCTTCGGCGGCGCGGGAGCGAACACGACGATCATGCAGGCCGCCGCCGCCGTCGCCTCCGGCGCCGCGAAGCACATGCTCGTCTGGCGCGCCTTCAACGAGCGCTCCGGCCACCGCTTCGGCCAGCCCACGGATCCGGGGACCACCGTCGGCTGGAACTGGTACCTGCCCTTCGGACTCGACACCCCCGCGAAGATCTACTCGCTGACGTTCCAGCGCTACATGGACCGCTACGGCTTCACGAACGAGGACTTCGGCCACTACCCCGTCGTCGCGCGCAAGCACGCGGCGACCAACCCCGCCGCCTGGTTCTACCAGCGGCCGATCACCCTGCAGGACCACCAGGACTCGCGCTGGATCGTCGAGCCGATCCTGCGCCTGCTCGACTGCTGCCAGGAGAGCGACGGCGGCGTCGCCCTCGTGATCACGACGCCCGACCGCGCGAAGGACCGACCGAAGCCGCCGGTCTCGATCCGCGGGATCGTGGACGCCCAGCTGATCCACGGCCACGTCATGTTCAACTACTACCAGGACGACCTGTCCCGCTACGAGGAGAACTACCGGGCGGCGAGTCGGCTCTGGGAGATGACGGGGCTCTCGCCCGCCGACATCGACGTGGCGACGATCTACGAGAACTTCAGCCCGATCGTCTTCATGCAGCTCGAGGGCTACGGCTTCTGCGGACCGGGCGAGAGCGTCGACTTCGTCAAGGACGGCCACATCGAGC
>JAUIMK010000407.1 GCA_030432735.1 bacterium | reverse complement strand
CACTCGACGTCGAGGGTCAGGGCCTCCGTCGCGGCGGACGCGATCCGGAAGGAGTCCCGGGAGAGCAGGATCTTCTTCACGCCCGAAGCGGCGGCACCCACGACGATGCGCGTCACCTGGTTGCGCTTGTCGTCGATCGTCGACGTGCCCGCGCGCGCGAACAGACGTCGTGCATCGCGACCGGAGTGGGGATTGACGATGATGCCGAGGGTGCCTGCGCTCTCCATGATGCGCCCGAGGCTATCTCGTAGGACTTCCGGATGCGACCGAGACCGGAGCGGCGACTCGGGGCAAGGCTGGTCGACGGGTGCGGTGTTCACCGGGCGGGGCGCGAATTTGATCGCGGAGCCGCGCGCCGCGCGCTCGGTAGCCCTCAAGCGGGGTGGCGCTCCACGCCGATGCAGAAGAGACGCAAGTCTGCCGCGGCCTTGCGGAAATCCGCGTGCGGCACCCAGGAGATCCGTCTTGGCCCAAGCTTCCACCGAAGGTCGTCCCCTCCGCGTTCGTCTGGCGATCGCGACGGGGATCTTCGTCGCGTGGCTGGCCGGCACGGGACTCGCCTGGCTCGACGTGACGAGCGGAGAGGCGCGCTCGCGCGAGCGTGCCGGGCAATCCCTCTCGTCGCTCGGCGACGTCGTGAGCGCGCTCTACCTGGCCGAAGAGGGGCGCATCGACGGAGAGCTCGCGCTCCTGCGCACGGAGCTCCGCGCCCAGGAAGCCTGGGCGAAGCCGGGCGCGTTCGAGGTCGAGTCCGACGCCGTGGCACGGCCGGGCGATCGCGCCTCGATCGATGGTCAACGGCTCGAGGCGTCGCTGCGGCGCGCGCTCGGGCGCAACGACGCATTCGCTGCGCTCGAAGTGGTCGTCGCCGGCCACGAGGGCCTCCGGATCCTCGGTGTCGAACGCGACGAGGAGGGGCGGGCGCGCCGAATGGAGTGGTCGCCGGACGAACGAGAAGGCGTGGCGAAGGCGTACTGGTACGCGGGCGAGGTCGGTCGCGCGGTCGAGTCGGCGGGACGCGGCGTCGAGCGCGGCGAGATCACCTTCGAGGGCGTGATCGAACGCCCGATCGCGCGCGCCGTGATCGGTCTCCACGAGCCGGGACAGCTCGTTCAGGGCGTGCTCGTCGCGGCGATCGATCTGACGGACCTGTCGGGACGGCTGGCCGGCATCGTTCCGCTCGACCAGCGGATGACGCTGCTCTCCTCGGAGGGGCGTCCCCTGGATCCCGCGATCCGCGATCAGGCGACGCTCGATCGCCTGAGCACGCTCGCGACGCGGATATTCGGAGCGAGCGAGGGCGAGGGCGTCTTCGAGGCGGATGACGCGCTGGTCCTCGGTCGGCCCCTCGTCCGCACGGAGGGCGGCGTGGCGACGATGCTGGCGCTCCTCGAGGTGGAGGCACCGGCGAGCGGTGCCGCAGCCTGGCTGGCCGGCTTCTGGCCCATCGTCCTCGGTCTCTTCACGGCCGTCGCGGTGGTCGCAATCGCCTTCGTCCTGCGGAGCCCGCTCCCGGTCGACGGCGGCGCCGGAAGGCGCCCGGGGCGGGACACGGACGGCGACGACGAGGGCGCGGCGGCGTCCCTCGAGCTGGTGCACGAGACCGTCGAGCTGCGGGACTGGCTGGCCGACATCCGCGGCTGCCTCGAACGGGAGGCAGCGACGCGCGGGCTGGCGGTCGACCTCCGCTGTGAGAAGTCGATGCCGCGAGCGTTCGAGTCCGACCCGGGATGGCTCGGGGGATTGGTGGTGGCGATGGGACGCGAGGCGCTCGACGCCACCGCCGACGACAAGGTCCTGGTCGAAGTACTCGAGGATCAGGGCTGCGCGCTGCGCGTCGAGGTCGATGCCGGGGGCGTGGAGCTGCGGCCGATCGCCGGCATGAACGAGGTGGCCGTCGGCGTCGGCGGGCGGCTCGAGCCCACGCGAGCCGGCCGGCTCGCGCTGGTGGTGCCCTCGGTCCTCGGCTGAGCGATCCGGTTCGACGGTTTCGTTCGGCGCGGGCTGAGCGATCCGGTTCGACGGTTTCGTTCGGCGACGGGTCCACGGCTCCGCCGCGCTCTCGTTCGACCGGCTTCCGCGTCGACCGGCGGCCGAGCGCTCGTCCCGACTAACGAAGGGCGCCCGCGAGGCAGGGCCAGGGCAGGCCGTAGCACTCGGTGCGGCCGACGCTGCCGTGGGCGAAGACGCCGACGCCATGGCGCGGCGGCAGCGATTCGGTGATTCCGCGGCTCTCGTCGATCGCGACGATCGACTGCAGGAGCTGTCGGGCGTCCTCGTCGTCGTCGGTGATCGCGAAGCCGCGACTCGGCCCGACCACGAGGTCCGCGAGGTGGCCGAAGCCGACGAGGGCGGTCGCTTCGAACCGCTCGACGAGGGCCGCGGCCGGATCGATCTCGGCGGCGGGGGCGCCGCCGTCGTCGCCCCGGAAGGGCGGCCGACCGAGGCCTTCGGCGGAGGCGAGGGGCTCGGGCAGGAACTGCCAGAGCTCTTCGAGCCGCATCAGCGTCGAGGCGGAGAGCTGGACGGGACCGGCTCCGATGCGCCCGGCGAAGAGGAGCAGCGCGCCACCGGCGATCGCCGGCGCGAGATGATCGAGGACCGCCTCGGGCTGCGCCTGTGCGTGCAGGGCGTCGGCGAGGAGGATCGCGTGACAGGGGGCGTCGGCGTCCCAGTCCGTCAGGTCGCCCACGCGCACGTCGATGACTTCGCCCAGGCAGGCGCGTTCGATCCGAGCGCGTCGCGCCTGGGCGGCGTCTTCGTCGACGTCGAGCACGTCCATCCGGATGCCGTCCACGCCGCGCGCGTGCAGGGCAGTGACGAGGCGCGCCTCGGCATCGGGCAGGCCGCCGCCGAGACTCCGGAGGAGGACGGCTTCCGGGCCGGGCTCGCCGAGGTGGGTGACGAGGCGCTGGGCGAGGAAATCGGCGACGGAGTCCGCGCGGGCCTCCTCGAGATCCAGCAGGCGATCGTCACGCCAACGGCCCAGGACGGGCGGCAGCGCCGGTGCGGCGGAGAGGATCCGCGCGGGCGGCTCGAGCTCTTCCGCGAACGGATCGTCACGCTCGGCCTCCACCTCGACTTCCGCGTCGAAGACGTCGAACGCCGGCTCCGCGGCAGTCCGCTCGGGCTCCGCGGGGACAGCCACCGCTGTGGCGGTCGGTTCCGGCTCCGCCGGGACAGCCACCGCAGCGGCGGTCGGTTCCGGCGCCGCGGTCCGGGAGACGGGCAGGTCGTCGTCCGCTTCGGTTTCGATCGGTGTCGGCGGGGCGACCGGTTCGGCGGGGGGCGCCTCCGGGTCGGCGTCCTCGGCGACGGGTTCCGGCGCGAGGACGGGCGGCGGCGGCGGGTGCGGTGCTTCCGGCTCGGGGTCGACTTCCTCCCGCGTGGTGGGCGTCGCGAGGGTGGGCTCGGGGATCGGCGCGATCGGCGGGGCCGGGCCTCCGGATTCGCCGGACGGGGGGCTCTCGATCGCGTGCTTCGCGGTGGAGGGCGGGACCGGCCGGGTCCACTCGGCCTGGGCGAGGACGGGCTGCGCCGGGGGGCGCAGCTCGAGGCGCTGGCCCATCGCTTCCTCGATCCGCCCGAGCGTGTTGGTCAGCGTCGCGATGCGCGACTCGCGGTGGG
>JAUIMK010000406.1 GCA_030432735.1 bacterium | reverse complement strand
CCCAGGAAGAGGCCGGGGAGCGTCGGCAGGAGGCTCCGACGAGGCCCGAAGGGGAGCAGCGGCTTGTCCTCGAAGACGTCGATCAGGCGGATCGGCGCGCGATCGTTCGCCTCGCCGAGCTGCGCGGTCGACCAGCGGCGGTCGAACTCCGAGAAGGCGTCGGCGAGGGGCGAGTCCGCCATCGCCGCGCGGAGCGGATCCGCGGTCGCGCCCGGCGGTCGACCCTCCCCGCCGTCGGCGGTCAGCTCGCGCAGCCGTCGGTCGAGCAGGAAGAGGCGGACGAGCCGGATCAGCAGCGGGCCGTAGACCGTGACCGCGGCGACGAGCGCCGCGCCGAGCACGAACCACAACGCCTGCTGGCCGGTCGCATCCGCGGCCCAGAGAATCGAGATCAACGAGTCCGGATCACCCACGTTTCCAGCACCCCTCGCGCCGGGCCCTCGCCCGGCTGCGTGCGCATCGAAGCGCGAAACCGTAGCACCGGCGCGGCATCCGGGATCCGGCGTCGGTGCACCCCCGGGTAGGTCCGGGCGCGCCGTGTCGGGGTCGGCTCAGTTCTCCGTGAGCGCTTCCAGGGGCGGACACGTGCAGACCAGGTTGCGATCCCCGTAGGCGTTGTCGATGCGCGCCACCGGCGGCCAGAACTTGTGCGCCCGGGTCCAGGGCGCCGGGTAGGCGGCCTCGGTACGGGTGTAGGCGAACGGCCATTCGTCGCCGCACACGACCTCCGCCGGATGCGGCGCATGCTTGAGGGGCGAATCCCCGTCCGCGACGTCGCCACGCTCGATCGCCACGATCTCCTGGCGGATCCCGATCAGCGCATCGCAGAGCCGATCGAGCTCCTCCTTCGACTCGCTCTCCGTCGGCTCGATCATGAGCGTGCCGGCGACCGGGAAGGACATCGTCGGGGCGTGGAAGCCGTAGTCGATGAGCCGCTTCGCGATGTCCTCGACGGTCACGTTCGCGGTCCGTTCGAAGGCACGGCAGTCGATGATGAACTCGTGGGCCACGCGTCCGCCGGGTCCCGTGTAGAGCACGTCGTAGTGGTCCGCGAGCCGGCGCGCCATGTAGTTGGCGTTGAGGATCGCGACCTGCGTGGCGCGCGTGAGGCCTTCGGCGCCCATCAGCGCGATGTAGCTCCACGAGATCGGCAGGATCGAGGGAGAGCCGAAGGGCGCGGCCGAGACCGCGCCCTCGCCGAAGACGGGGTCGCCGGGGATGAAGTCGCGCAGGTGTTCCGCCGCGCAGATCGGGCCCATGCCGGGTCCGCCGCCGCCGTGCGGAATCGAGAAGGTCTTGTGCAGGTTGAGGTGGCAGACGTCGGCGCCGATCTCCGCGGGGGAGGTCAGGCCGACCTGCGCGTTCATGTTCGCGCCGTCCATGTAGACCTGACCGCCGGCTTCGTGGACGGCGGCGCAGATCTCCACGACCGCCTCTTCGAAGACGCCGTGGGTCGACGGGTACGTGATCATCAGCGCACCGAGCGCGTCGCGGTACTCGTCGATCCGCTCGCGCAGATCGCCGACGTCGATGTTGCCGCGCTCGTCGCACTTGACCGCGACGCAGCGGAAGCCGGCGATCACGGCGCTCGACGCGTTCGTGCCGTGGGCCGACACGGGAATGAGGCACACGTCCCGTTCGGCTTCACCGCGCGCCTCTCTTCGGGACTGGTGATAACGGCGGATCGCGAGCAGCCCCGCGTACTCGCCCTGGGAGCCCGCGTTCGGCTGGAGGGAGACCGCGGGCAGGCCGGTGATCTGACCGAGCCAGGTCTCGAGCTGCTCGAAGAGCATCGAATAGCCCGCCGCCTGATCCGCCGGCGCGTAGGGGTGAAGATCACCGAACTCGGGCCACGTGACCGGGATCATCTCGACCGTCGCGTTCAGCTTCATCGTGCACGACCCGAGCGGGATCATCGACGTCGTGAGCGAGAGGTCCTTCGCCTCGAGGCGGTGGATGTACCGCAGCATCTCGGTTTCGGAGTGGTAGCGGTGGAAGACCTCGTGGGTCAGGAAGTCGCTCGTGCGGACCAGCGACGGCGGGAGTGCGTCCTCCTCCGCGTCGGTCGGGACGAGATCGTCGAAGTCGAAATCGAGGTCCGCTTCGCCGGCGAAGCAGGAGAGGATGTCGAGCACGTCGTCGGGGGTCGTCGTCTCGTCGAGGGCGATGCCGAGGGAGCCGTCGGGCTCCCGGCCCTGCTCGCCTCCTCGATAGAAGGAACGGAGATTGAGCTCGCGCTCCCAGCCCGCCGAGAGCACCTCCTGCGCCGAGAGGCCCTTGGGCCGCACGCGCAGCGTGTCGAAGTAGTCGAAGTCCTCGACGTCCTGGCCGAGACGAAGGAGCCCGCGCTTCAGCGCACCGGTCAGCGCGCGCACGCGCTTCGCCGTCCGCGTGATTCCCTCCGGTCCGTGGTAGACCGCGTACATCGACGCGAGGATCGCGAGCAGGACCTGCGCCGTGCAGATGTTGCTCGTCGCCTTCTCGCGGCGGATGTGCTGCTCCCGGGTCTGGATCGCCAGGCGGTAGGCGAGGCGCCCGTCGCGATCCCGGGACAGGCCGACCAGGCGACCGGGGATCCGGCGCGCGTGCTTGTCGAGGGTCGCGAAGTAGGCAGCGTGCGGGCCGCCGAAGCCCATCGGCACGCCGAAGCGCTGGGTCGTGCCGAAGGCGACGTCCGCGCCGAGCTCGCCGGGGGGCGTGAGCAGCGTCATCGCGAGCAGGTCCGCCGCGACGCAGGCGAGGGCGCCGGCTTCGTGGGCGCGCTCGATGATCCCGCGCGGATCGCGCACGCGGCCGTCGGTCGCCGGATACTGGAGGATCACCCCGCCGACGCCGAGCGCCGCGAAGTCCGCCTGCTCCGGGTCACCGACGTGGAGGGTCATGCCGAGGCCCTCGGCGCGGGTGCGGAGCACGCCGAGGGTCTGCGGGTGGCAGTCGTCGGCAGCGAAGATCGCGTTCTTCCGGTCGCCCTTCGCGACCGCGCGACACAGGCCGAGCGCTTCCGCGGCCGCGGTCGCCTCGTCGAGGAGCGACGCGTTGGCGAGATCGAGCCCCGTCAGGTCGGAGACCATCGTCTGGAAATTGAGCAGCGCCTCGAGCCGCCCCTGCGAGATCTCCGCCTGGTACGGGGTGTACTGCGTGTACCAGCCCGGGTTCTCGAGCACGTTCCGGGCGATCACACCCGGGACGAGCGTGCCGTAGTAGCCCTGGCCGAGGTAGCTGCGGTAGACGCGGTTCTCGCTCGCGATGGCGCGCAGGGCGGTGAGCAGCTCGGCCTCGCCGAGGGGCGCCTCGGGCAACCCCTCGAGGACGAGGGGCTCCTTGGCGCGGATCGAGGCGGGGACCGTCGCGTCGGCGAGGTCCTCGAGTCGATCGACGCCGACGCGCGCGAGCATCTCCGGCAGATCGCTCGTCCGCGGCCCGAGATGGCGGCGGGCGAACGTGTCCGACGGACGGACCTGCGCGAGGAACGATTGGGAGGGTGGCTTGGCCTCGGACATCTGGGGGGACCTGTCGGGCCGGCGCGATGGGGGGCGCGCAGCCGGCGATCACGGGCGACCCCCGGAGCCTAGCAGCTGACCTCGCGTTTCGGGGGAGCCGGTCGGCTCCCCCGAAAGCCTAGAGCTC
>JAUIMK010000405.1 GCA_030432735.1 bacterium | reverse complement strand
GACCCTGGAACCAGTCCTCCGTGTCGCCGAGGCTGGTGTAGTCGCCGATGAAGGAGACCACGTCGTCGTCTTCGAAGACGTCCTGGTTGCCCAGGTTGTCGTAGAAGACCTGGGCCGTGGCGGGACTCGCGAGCAGGAGGAGGAAGGTCACACCGAGCAGCGCGGGCGACGGGCGTCGAATCCTCGACCGCGCCGCAGGCCCGGAAGATTTCAGTCGATCGATGGCTCGCGGCATCGCGGTCTCCTCCAGCGTGGACGGCGCGCCTCTCGGGAAGCCTTCGCATCGAGGGACGAGCACGGCTCGCTCTCCATCATACGCGATCAGCGCCGCAGTCGCGCCGCGCCGGTTTCGGTGCGAGACCGGCAGGGCGCCGACTCGCGACGATCGGCGAGCGAGGCGGGGTAGGTCGGATGCGTCCCGGCGGGGGCTGCTAGTCGGATCGCGCCGACCAGGCGTCGAGGGTCGCCCGCGCGTCGCGGAGGCGATCGGGGTCCGCGGACAGCGCCTCTCCGGTCGGGGTCGTGAGCTCGACGACGTAGCCATTCGGGTCGCGGAAGTAGATCGAATGGATGAATCCGTGGTCGACGGGGCCCCGGACCTCCCGCCCCTCGTCCTTGCCCTTCGTGAGCATCCGCACGAGGGTCTCGGCGTCGACCTGGAGTGCTATGTGGAGGTCGAAGTCGTGCTGCTCCTTGAACTCGAAGGGCTGGTCGGGCGCTTCGAAGAAGGCCAGGCACGCTCCGTTCGCCATCTGGAAGAAGGTGTGGAGGACGTTGGCATCGCGTCCCGTCTCGGTGGTGCCGATGCCGAGCGCTTCCACCAGGGGAAGCTCGAGGAAGTCCTCGTAGAAGGCGCGCGTCTCTTCGCTGTCACGACAGCGATAGGCGGCGTGATGCAGCTGCTCGATCGCGATTTCGGACATGTCGTCTCTCCTTTCTCTTCTCTTCCGTCGACACGGATCCTTCGGCTCGACTCGTTCGGAGACTAGCCGCGGGAAGCGCAGCGGGAGGTCGAGCGCGATTTGTAGATTCTTCCTGCGTGCCTGGGACGTCGACTCGGACGGCCGATCGGAACAGCTGCTCTTGCTCCGCACACAGCCATCGCGCGTCCCTGACGGGGGCGCCCGCGGGTCGGACGCTTCTTCGTCTTCGGCACGGTTGGTGCAATCGATTTCGATGCGGGTGCCGTGATGTGCCTGCGCGACGAGAGGAGATCCAGATGAGCGAAGAGACCGATACGATCGAAACCCTCGAAGACGAGATTACGGCCATGAGCGACACCCACACGAACGTCGTCGGGCTCGTCCAGAAGATGGCCTCGACGCAGGTCGCGCTCGCCGATGCGGGCTTCGAGCGATTCTCCGACGACGTGGGGGAAGCTTTCGCCGCACTCACCATGGCGGCGGACTCGCTTCAGGACACGGTGCACGACGCCGAGCTCGAGCGGAACAAGATCCGAAACGAGCACTGACGGGCGGGGCCGGGGAGCGCGGGCTTCGAGCTCGCCTCCGCCCCTCCTTCGCTTCGGTCGCGCGAACGACCGACCAGAAAGAGCGAAGCCTCTCCGGGTCCTCGGGACGCCGGAGAGGCTTCGCTCTTTCGTGCGCTCGCTCGCGCGTCGGGAGCGGCGCGGCGGGAGCGCGCCTTCCATCCCCGGCGCCCTACTGTGCCTGAGCGTGGAACATCCACATCTGCTCTTCGAAGGTGGCGAGCATTCGCGTGAAGAGATCGGTGGTCACCGGGTCGCGGCCTTCGGTCGCGCTGATCCGCCCGCGCAGTCGGGCACAGAAGCCGGACAGGCGATCGATCAGCAGCTCGACGAGCTCGGCGTCCGGAACGAACGCGGTCGGGAAGGGGTCGACCTTCGACTGCTGTGCGACCTGGGGTGCGAGACCCGTGGCGGGCTCACCCAGGATGACGATGCGTTCGGCGACGGTGTCCGAGTACTCGCGCAGGTGGCGGACGATGTCGTCCAGCTGGAGGTGCATGCTCCGGAAGCGCGGCCCCGTGACGTTCCAGTGCGCCTGCTTCGCCTGCAGGGTCAGGTCGATCGTCTCCACGAGGGTCTCACGAAGGTGGAGGATGGTCGGTTCGAGGTCTTCCGGCTTGATGGCGGTGCGCTGAATCGGGTTCATGTGTGCGCTGCTCCTTTCTCGATGCTGTTGTCGTATGCCATTCATGTAGAGCAAGCATCGTGCCAGCTTCTGCCGCGCCGGATGCGCGTTCTCGGGTGCCCCGTGCGCGCCAAGCGCAAGCGTTACAGCCTTCGCTCGGACGTTTGTAGGAATTCCGCCGAGGTCGACCTAGCCGAAGACGACGGCGCGCTCGACCGGCGAGGCGGCGACGACGCGTCGACTCGATCGCTCGGCGACGTCCTTCTCGCCCGCGCGCGGTCCGGGCGTCGAGCGGGCGACCGCGTCGCTCCGCGCGGCCGGCGGATTCGCGGGATCGGGCATCGCGAGACCGACCTGGACCGCGGCGTCGGGACGGATCACCGTCGCGAGGTCGCGCATGAGCGCGAACGGGGCGCCGATCCGCGCCTTCTCCAGTCCGTGGCGGACGCCCGCCGCCGCGGCGAGCAGCTTGCATCGGATGCGTTCCGGGAGCGCTGCCGTTCGCGCGAAGCGCTCCGCTTCACGGGCCGTGAGGGAGCGGATCGGGCGGCCCCCCGGTCGTCCGAGGGCCGGGCGATCGATGGCGAACTCGATCGACGAAGCACCGAGCTCGAGGGCGAGCTCCGAGACTTCGCGATCCACGCCGAGCCGCGCGTCCTCCGTGTCGATCGCGATCTCCGGCACGTCGAGCTGCTCGGCGACCGCGTGCAGTGCGGGCTGACCGGCGTGGAGCAGCACGCGCTGCTCGTCGTCGTCGCACCGGCGGAGGTAGTGTCGGAGCGAGCCGACCAGCGACGGCTCTTCGAGCAACGTCGGGCCGGCGTGGACGAAGGTCATGGGCTCAGGCGGAACTTCGTGGGTCGGGATGCGCTGAAGCATTCGGGTCTCCTCCTCTCGGGTGGTCGTTTCAGTCGGAATTCCTTTCAGGATTCGTGCCAGGACCGTTCGAGACGCGATGGCCGGACGGCTCAGTCCTTGCCCGCGGCCTCGTACACGTTGAGGCGGTTGTAGAGCGTCTTCACGCTGATGCCGAGGACCTTCGCCGCGGCCTTCTTGTCGCCCTCGAGACGCTCGAGCGTCGCCAGGATCAAGCGGCGCTCGACCTCTTCGATCGACTCGCCGACCCGGACCGCGAACGACGCCTCCGCATCCTCCGCCCCGACGTCGGTGATGCCTTCGACGCGCGGAAGCGAATCGGGGCCGATCGTGTCGTCGGCGAGGATCCACGAGCGCTCGACCACGTTCTTCAGCTGCCGCACGTTGCCGGGCCACGGCAGGCGCCGGAGCGTCCCGGTCGCCGACTCGCTGAAGCGTTTCGCGCCGTTCTCGCGCGTGTTGAGGTCGTCGAGGAAGTGCTGGGCGAGCAGCTCGACGTCGCCCTCTCGTTCGCGGAGCGGCGGAAGCTTCACGGGGAAGACGTTGAGCCGGTAGTAGAGGTCTTCGCGCAGACGCTCCTCTTCGACCGCCTCGAGCGGATCGCGGTTGGAAGCCGCGATGACGCGAACGTCGACGTCGATCGGCG
>JAUIMK010000054.1 GCA_030432735.1 bacterium | reverse complement strand
GGGCGATTCGATTCGCTTCGAGGCGGTCGTGGCCGCGGAGGACCTGCCCGAGAGTGCCTCGCGCGCCGTGCTCGAGGTCGCGCCGCCTGCGCCGGCGACGGCTCAGGCCGAGCGGTCCTCGCCCTGATCGACCTTCTCCTTCTCGGGGGTGACGTCGATCTCGTCGTCCCCGGAGATCCCGGCCTTGAAGTTCTTGATCGCCTTGCCGAAGCCCGAGCCGATCTCCGGCAAGCGCCGTGCCCCGAAGAGCACGACGACGATCACCAGGATGATCCCGAGTTCCATCGGACCCATTCCGAACATCGTGTCGTCCTCTCTGACTGCGCCGACTGACGCTGACCACCGGCGGCGCCGAGGCTACCCCTGCGGCGCCGTGGGGCTGCCGTCGGTCCGCCGGCTGTCGGCGACCGGTGGCGAAGGCACCCGGCCGGCGTGGTTCGGGCGGATGGTGCCGCCGGGGCCATCCCGGGTCAAGCGCTTGCGCCGGCCCGGAATGCAACGTTTCGAAGCAGCGATGACACGCCCCCGCCTCCGTGGTGACCTACCACGGGCAACGACCGGAAACCCACCACTCCAAGGCTAGACTCACCACCATGGCACTCTTCAAGGCCTACGACATCCGCGGCATCGTTCCGGATGAGCTGGATCACAAAATGGCGTACGCGATCGGTCGCGCGATCGGCGCCTGGCTCGAGGCGGGCCCGGTCGCGGTGGGCCGCGACGCGCGCACGCACTCGCCCGAGCTGTCCGCCGCCCTCGTCGACGGCCTGCGGGACGAGGGTCTCGACGTGCAGGACCTCGGTCTGGTCGCGACGCCGATGCTCTACTATGCCGTCGGTGCGCTCGGATCGAACGCCGGCGTGATGGTGACGGCGTCGCACAACCCCGGCGAGTACAACGGGTTCAAGATCTGCCGCGCCCAGGCGGTTCCGGTCGGCGAAGCGAGTGGCCTGAAGGAGATCGAGGCGCTGGTCGAGACGCGTCGCGACGCTCCGCCCGCGCCCTCCCGCGGCGAGGTCACGCACCACGACGTCGTCTCCGGCTACACCGCCCACGCGCTCTCGGTCGGCGAGCATCGGCCGCCCCTCAAGGTCGCCATCGACTGCGGAAACGGGATGGCTTCGGTCGGCCTTCGGCCGATCCTCGAGGCGCTCCCGATCGACGTGGTCGAGCTCTACTTCGAGCCGGACGGCTCGTTCCCGAACCACGAGGCCGACCCGCTCAAGGTCGAGAACCTCGCCGACGTGGCCGAAGCCGTGAAGCGCGAAGGCGCCGACTTCGGCGTGGCCTTCGACGGCGACGGCGACCGCGCGGTCTTCGTCGACGGCAACGGGGATCCGGTCTCCGCGGACCTGGCGACGGCGCTCATCGCGCGCCGCATGCTCGCGCGGTCGCCGGGCTCTCGGGTTCTCTACGACCTGCGTTCGAGTCGCGTCGTCGCCGAAGAGGTCGAGCGTGCGGGCGGCGTGGCCGGGATGTGTCGCGTCGGCCATTCGTTCGTGAAGGCGCAGATGCGGGAGGAGGGCGCGATCTTCGCCGGCGAGCTCTCGGGCCATCTCTATTTCCGCTTCTCGAAGGACCTGGTCGCCGACGACGGGACGGCGGCGCTGGTCGCGATGCTCGACGTGCTGGGCGCCGAGGGACGGCCCCTCGCGGAGCTCGTCGCGCCGCTCCGCTGTTATTCGGCGAGCGGTGAGATCAACCGACGGGTGGCCGATACGGACCACGTGATCGAGACGATCGCCGCGGAGCACGCGGACGCTCCCGAGGTGTCGCGTCTCGACGGGCTGCTGGTCCGCTATCCGACCTGGTGGTTCAACATCCGCGCCTCGAACACCGAGCCGGTCCTGCGCCTGAATCTCGAGGCCGACACCGAGGCCGAGATGGAGACGCGGCGGGACGAGATCCTGGGGCGGATCGAGGCGCTCGGCGCCGGGGCGTAGAGGACGGGACATGGGCATCGTCGGGCGCGTGCATGGCGGGGTGCGGCTCGCGACCGAGGGGTTCTCGTTCCTGCGCGGACACCCGCGCCTCTGGGGGCTGGCGATGGTGCCGGTGCTCTTCGCGATGCTCCTGGTGGGCGGCGCCGGGAGTGCGTTCTGGCTCCATCTCGACGAGGTCCACGCCTTCTTCGCCGCCTACCTCCCCGCGCTCGAAGCCGGGGCGTGGTGGACGTGGCTGTGGGTGGGGCCCGGGAAGGCGCTGCTCTTCCTCGCTCGCTGGCTCGCGGTCCTCCTCTCCTTCGCGGTGACCTTCGTCGCGGCGCTGCTCGTCGCGAACGTGGCGAGCGCGCCCTTTCTCGACGCGCTCTCGGAGCGGGTGGAGGCGATCGAGCTCGGGCAGGGGGCGGTCGTGAGCGAAGAGGGGCTGCTCGCGGGCGCGCTGTCGAGCTTCGTGTCCGAGCTCGGCCGGGTGGCTTTCCTCGGCGGGATCTGGCTCGTGTTGACGCTGGCCGGCGTCGTCGTTCCGGGGGCCCACTTCGTGACCGGCCCGCTCCTCATCGCGACGACGATCGCATTCCTGCCCCTCGACTACGCGGGCTTCGCCCTCGACCGCCGCGGCCTCTCCTTTGCCGCGCGACGTCGCTGGCTCAAGGCGCACCGTCCGACGATGCTCGGATTCGGGGGGATCGCCTTCGTCGCCTGCATGGTCCCGGGGCTCAATCTGCTGCTGCTGCCGACGCTCGTGACGGCGGGGACGCTGCTCGTCGCGCGCACGGACCCGGCCGGAAGCGAGCCCTAGCGGGGCGGCTTCCGGTCGCCGGGGCTTCGCCTAACGTGCGAGCGAGGGCGCGACGAAGTCGAGGATCGAATCGACGTCGCTCGCGGCGAGCGCCTCGCCCTCCGGCGGAGTGTCGAGCCTCTCGGGCTTCGGCTGGCCGGGGAGGGCGTCGCCGAGCGCGCGAACGGACGCCTCCGGGACGGTCTCGTCGGTCGCGTAGAGCCGGCACCGGACGTCTCCGAGATCCGCGCTCGCGATCCTCGCGACGGGATCGAGGCCCGCGTCGGTGAAGGCCCCGACCGGGCCGGCGAGCACGCAGGCCCGGAGCGGCGGAGCGAAGGGCAGGGACCAGGCGCAGGCGCTGGCGCCGAGCCCGGTTCCGACGAGCGCGACGCGGCTCGCATCGAGGTCCGCCTCGGCGGCGAGGGCCTCGAGGGTGCGCAGCACATCGGAGATCGACTGACGCGCGAACTCTTCGACGAGCGCGCGGGTGTCCGCATCGAGGGGAAGGCCCCGTGCCAGGCGTTCGTGCCCGCTCACGAGGCGGTCGCTCAGCTTGGGGCTCTGTCGCGATCCGAGGAGGGGGAGGTCGATGCGGGCGACGGCGAGGTCCCGCTGCATCCCTCGCGCCCAGGCGCTCGATCCGCCGAGAACGAGGACGAGCGGAAGCCCGCTTCCGTCGTGCGGTCGATCGAGGTGGCCCGGGACGAAGTCGCCGCGACTCACGACCTCGAAAGCATGCGCTCGGCCTTCCGTCGTCGAGCGCTCGCGGAGCGAGAGGCGCGCGGCGGTCTCGGCGTAGGGGCGGTGCAGGGCGGTCGGAGGAGAAGGCGGCGCGGACATGGCGCCAGACCGTAGCAGTCGCGCGGCGGTCGGGTCGCCCGTGGAAGTGGGCGCACCGTCCCCAGCTCCGATCGCCCGCGCTACTTGAGCAGCAGCTTCCGTGTGCGATAGAGCGTCGACTTGACGGCGTCTTCCGACTTCGACGTCGCGGCTGCGATCTCGGCGATCGGCATCGACTCGAGATGATGCATCTCGAAGAGCCTTCGCTGCTCGTCCGTGATCTCGTGCTCGAGCACGTGGTCGAGTTGGCTCGCGCGTTCGACCATCTCGTAGTTCTCGAGCGGCGTGGCTTCGGGAGAGCTCGCGGCGGTCAGGTTCTGGAAGGCGACGTCCTCGTCCTCCTCGAAGAGCGGGACGGTGGGGTGGCGCTTCTTTCGGAAGCGCGCGGCGAGGGTCCGGCGGGTCAGTCCGAAGATCCAGGCGGCGAAGGGCGCGTCGCCGCGGAAGCCGTCGATCGACGAGAAGATGTTGATGAACACCTCCTGCGTCGTCTCTTCGGTATCCGCGCGGTTCCGAAGCCGCTTGTCGAGGAAGGCGTACACGCGCTTGAAATAGCGATCGTAGATCTCGTCGAAGGCGTCCCGGTCACCGGTCCGGAGCCGATCGACCAGGACTTCGTCGGGGACGCGACCCGCAGACGGGGCGCGGTTCCGCGCCCGCGACGAAGAGGACGAGAGCGACGCGTCCCGATCCGACTCGCGTCGGGCCGAATCCTTCGCCTCGCTGGTTCCGCTTGTGCTGCTGCTGGTGGTCGTCAAAGCCGAAATCCTTGGCTCTGCACCCGATCCGTCCGGCCTGGTCCCGGCGCTTTCCGCCGTTTCCGCTTCCGGTTGCCGTGTCGAGTCGTCGAGCCGGGTCTCGTCCCTCACGCGTCCCTGGGCGCTGCCATCCATGCATGCATGCATGCATGCGGCGCCTGCGTGCGAGACCCTCTGTTCTCCAGTCGCTGCGATCCTCTCGCTCGAACTGTCTCCCCCCGGCTGGCCCAGTCCAATCCGGAGGCTTCCCCCACATAGACAGTTGCCCGGACGCATGGCGGGGTGTCAGGATTTGTCACTCCGGACGGGAAAATGCCGAAAATCGTCACCGCGACCCGAGGGGGAAGCTCTCAGATCGTTTGTGACGGTTCATCAGTTGTCGCGGTCGACGGGGGCCACCGAACGATCCCTCCGGCGGTCGCCGCGCACCGCACTTCGCGGCCACCGCGACGCGAGGTGCGTGCCCGAGATGCCGGCCCCCCGCGGATCGCGGCCCGAGCGGACGCCGATCAGGCGGGGAGGCCCGGCTCCGCGCGCAGGTCCGCATCGGTGAGACCGGTGCGGAAGGCCGACGGGCTCGGCGGGTCGACCAGCCCGGGGCGCGTCGTTCGGGAGGCACCGGAGGCCTCGGCGAGCGGGCGGCCGTCGTAGGAGGCCACGGAGGGGGCGGCGGTCGGGCCGGGAACGAGCGGGTCGAGCAGGAGCGCCAGCTGCCCCTGCTGGCGCAGGGCGCGGTAGCGGGTGAGGCCGAGGCGATCGTGGCCGAGGAGGCCTGCGAGGTGCTCGGCGGCGACGATGACCTCGCGGTCGAAATCCGGCGCGAAGAGGGCCGCGCGAGGTTGGGCGAGGGGGCGGAGGCCGAGCTCCGGCGAGAGCTTGTGGAGGTCCGCGACCCGCGGCGCGAGCCAGGCGAGGTCCGAGAGCGCGCTCGCGAGGAGTCGGGCACTGTCGTCGCCCGCGCCCCCCGTCGCGGTCCGGATGCAGATCAGCTCGCCGCTGCCGCCGATCGCGAGCAGGTCGATCGGGGTCTCAGCCCCGAGGAAGCCTTCCGCGACCACCCGCCAGCCAGGGCAGGTGCGTCGCAGCGCCTGACGCAAGGCGCGCCGGAGCGAGCCTTGCGGGGGCGTCCCCTGCCACTCGAGCTCAGCCAAGGACCCGGCTCCGTGCGTCTTCGTAGAGCAGACGCGCGACGTCCATCAGCGCCCGGGCCGCCGGCGACTGCGGGTGGGCGAGGCCGATCGGGCGCTGAGCGGCGATCGCGCGATAGACGTGCAGATCGTCGACGAGCAGACCGTAGGAGATGAGCGGTCGAGCGGACTCCGTCTCGGTCCGCCGCGCCAGTGCGTCGAAGGCATCGCGCGCCTCGGCGATCGACTCGACGCCGTGGAGCGTCACTCCGAGCTCGAGCGCGGGATGCTTCGCGTAGAGCGCGCGGGCGAGGCCCGCGGTCTCGTCGAGATCCCGGGCGCGGGCGCCGGAGAGGAGGAGCATCCAGCGCATCGGCTCGGCAATCGGCGCTTCGTTCCGCAGCCACTCCGGCGGAACGCGCAGGAACACGATGCCGCCGCGTCGGGCCTCCTTCGCCTGATGTGCGGCGAGGGTCGAGGCCGTCTCGTAGAGACTCCGCAGGTCCTTGGCGGGACAGAACAAGAGCTCACAGCCGAGCGGGCCGACTCCCGGCTCCGGCCAGAGTGGCGAGCCGCGATCGCTCTCCGGCGCGATCAGCGTCGCCCGCGCGCCGAGTCGCGCGGTCTCGACCGCGAGATTCCAGGCGAGCGCGGCGCGCACGACGTCGCGCTCACCGATCGGCAGGCCGAGGATCGGGAGCGGCGGCGGACCGCCGTCCATCGCGGTCCCGGGCGGCTCCGGCTGCGCGGGGACCGCTGCACCCGACGGGCCGGCCGGTTCGGTCGCCGCTTCAGCGGGACTCTCTTCGAGCTCCGGAAGGAAGTAGTGCAGGACGTCGGCGAGATCGCGCGGCAAGGGGGCCATCCCTCGGGTTTCGTTCCGGTCAGGATCGACGGCGGGCGCGGTCCCGACCGGGGAGACCGCGTCGGGAGCACCGCTAGCGGACGTGAAGGATCGAGTTCGGCTGTCCCGTCGGCCCGGGGGCCGTCTGCGGGTTGGTCGGGTCTTCCCGCCACTCGCCGTCCACGACGTAGCGGTACTGATAGGTGCCCGGCTCGAGGGTGAGGACCTTGGTCCAGACGCGCTCCTGGCCCTCCGACGCGATCAGTGAACGCACGCCCCGGTCCGGCACCCAGCCGTTGAAGTCGCCCGCGATCCGGACGTCCCCGGCCACGCCGTCCTTGAAGCGGACGACCACCTCGCGCGGCGGACCGCCCTCGCTGGGCGCGTCCGCTTCGGCGTCGCGGCTCTTCGGCCGCGGTGCGAGCTGCTCGGGCGGCGACGCCGCGAGCTCGAGGGCGACCGAGGCATAGTCGAGGGCACCGTTCGCGGTCGGTGCGTAGAGGGAGATCGGAACCCCCTGTCGCGCCGCTTCGCGGAGCTTCACGTTCAGCCGGATCACCGAGTCGAAGCAGAGCTCCTTGAAGAGCTCGCGGATGTCGCCCAGCGTCTGGCGCGCATAACGTGTGCGACCGTCGTAGAGGGTCGGCAGCACGCGGACGTGGAGCTCGTGGCCGATGCGATCCGAGAGGAGGCTGATCGTCTCGAGGAGCTTCTGGACGCCGTCGATCGCGAAGAAGCTCGTCTCGAGGGGGACGATGACTTCGCTGGCGGCGCGCAGGGCGTTGAACGTGAGGAGCCCGACGTTCGGCGGGCAGTCGATCAGCACGAAGTCGTAGAGGGGGGGCAGGGTGTCGATCGCGGCGGCGAGGCGTTCGGTGCGGGCGTCGTGGCGTTCGGTGGCGAGCTTCTGCTCGAGGGCGGAGAGGACGATGCTCGAGGGGGCGATGTCGATCTGGTCGGAGACGTCGACGATCACCGAATCCAATCGGCTCGCGCCGGCGGGCTCGACCAGCACCTCGTAGAGGTTCGCGTCGAGGTCGTCCGGCTCGAGACCGACGGCCAGGGTCGCATGGGCCTGCGGGTCCATGTCGACGATCAGGACGCGGTAGCCGTCCGCGGCGAGTGCACCGGCGAGGTTGACCGTGGTCGTGGTCTTCCCGCAGCCGCCTTTCTGATTCACGATGGCAATGACCCGCATGACGTCCCCCCCGAAACGTTCCACCGCCCTGACTTCCATGGAAGGCGGCGTGCGATCTGTCTGCTCCGGACGCGCGTCCGGCTCCCGTTGGATCCCCCCGATCCACCGGGTCTGCAGTCAGAGGGGCTGGCGCGAGCTCAGCCGGTCCGACTCCAGTCCTTGATCCGGCGCTTGCTGGCCGGCTGTGTGGCACGCGGGCCCGGCTTGGCCGGGAGCGCCGTGTCCTCGACATCATCGAGCGGATCGGCGCCGACCGCCACCGCGGCGACGCCCGTCGGCGAGGTCGCGATCTCCGCGGCGTCTTCCCCGGCCGGCTCCGTCGCGCGCGCGCGGTAGCGGGAGACTTCCCGCTCGAAGTCGGCGACCTCGAAGACCCACTCCTGCCCGGTGATCGCTTCGAAGACCGTGTCGTCCTTGAAGACGAGGACGACGTCGCCGGTCGCGACGAGCACGAGCTCCGAGAGCGGCCGTCCCACCTGGGGGAGCAGCTCCTGGAGCGCGCGCACGCTCTTGCGGATCTTCTGGACGGAGACGCCGGCGTCGATCAAGCGTTTGGTCGCCTTCAGCGCGACGAGGTCGTCGAAGCTGTAGCGGTGGTGGCCACCGGGCGTTCGCTCCGAGGGCTCGATCAGTCCGGTCTTCGCCCAGTACTGGAGCTGTCTCCGGGACAGGTCGAGCAGATCCACGACCTCCCGGGTCTTGAACTGCGCGCGCACCACGTCCGACGATTCCCGCGTTCGACTCGACTGCGACACCTGCCCCCCTGCTGCCCGGCCCCGATCACGGTGACCCGGCCTCCGACCCGCTCCGTCGCGGGATCCGCGAAGTCCGCTCTGCTGCGGTGTCGCTCCTCACGCGAGTGGCGGCACCGGGATGCCGGGCCGGACTCCGCGAGAGCCCCGCCCGATCGATCGATTCCGGCCTGCGCCGGGCTCCGATCGGGCGAGCCACGATCGGAGCGATGGAGTCGGGGGGTGCGAAAGCGCTCGGCCGCCCCGGGGGTTCCCCGGAACCGGACGAGAACACGGAGAGTAAATGAGCGGTCCGGGAGCAAGTCAAGCCAAAAGGCCCTGGAATTGTCGCGATGAGGCAGAAAATGTCGTCGTCTCTCGGGGCTGTGCCGGAGGGGGTGGGGCCGGGTGCTCGGTGGGATCTCACCTCGTGTGCACGGTCCGTCCCCGCTGGTAAGGTCGCTGCGTGCCGCACGATGCCGAAGTCGACGACCGCCCGGAATCGAACGCTGGTTTGCCGAAGGGGCAGGCCGCGGTCTCGCGTGGCCGTCTGTCGCGTTTCGCCGGGCGGGAGGGGGCGGTCCGGATCGAGGAGCCGGAATCCGAGACGACGACCCCACCGGTGTCGCAGCTCCGGGTCGCCGACGGCGACGTACTGCGCCCGTTCATGCGCGGGATCCTCGTGCACTCGCTGACCGAGCAGGGGCTTGCGTTCGAGGACGCCTACGAGGTGGCGCAAGTCGTCTCGCGTCGCCTCCGCGGGCGCAGCCGGGTGACCCGGGAAGAGCTGCGCGCGCTCGTCGACGAGCTGACCGAGGAGGGCGCGCGGACGGAGTCGGCGGATCGCGGCGTCCTGC
Source organism: bacterium (assembly GCA_030432735.1). Taxonomy (GTDB): domain Bacteria; phylum Myxococcota_A; class UBA9160; order UBA9160; family UBA4427; genus UBA4427. The sequence goes on along the minus strand of JAUIMK010000054.1, from coordinate 11,100 downwards.
TCGACTCGGTGCTCGACGTGATCGGGAAGGATGGAAGCTGGCCCTTCAACCAGGGGCGCCTCCAGCAGAGCCTGCTCGCGGCGGGGCTCGATCCGAACCAGGCCTTCGAGATCGTGATCGAGATCGAGCGGGACCTGCGAGAGCAGGGAGAGGACAGCGTGACCCGCGATGCGCTGCGTGAGAACGTGGCGGCGCTGCTGCGGGAGCGGGTGACGGAGGCGTCGGCGGATCGCTACCTGGCCTGGCGATCGTTCCAGGCGGAGGACGACCGTCCGCTGATCCTGCTGCTGGGAGGCACGAGCGGCGTCGGCAAGTCGACCCTCGCCCTCGAAGTCGCGCGACGCCTGTCGATCGGGCGACTGCTCTCGACGGATTCGATCCGCGACGTGATGCGCGTGATGCTCTCCGACGATCTGGTGCCCACGCTCCACGTCTCGTCCTTCGAGGCGCATGCGAGGCTCGTGAATCCCGTCCGCGAGGGAGCGGATCCGGTGATCGAGGGCTTCCTCGAACAGTCGCGGACCGTCTCCGTGGGCGTTCGCGCCGTGATCGAACGCGCGATCGCGGAAGGGACCAGCACCGTCGTCGACGGCGTCAGCCTCGTGCCCGGGCTCTTCGATCCGCAGGAGTGGCGCGATCGCGCGCACGTGTTCTTCCTGATCGCGGCGGACGAAGACCGCGATTCGCTGCACCGCAACCTCGTCGCGCGCGCCCATGGCCGCGGGGCCCGGGCCTCCGAGCGCTACGTGCGCAACTTCGAGGGCATCTTCACGATCCAGCAGGGGCTGCTCGAGCGCGCCGACCGCTTCGGCGTCCCGGTCGTCGACGTGCAGGATCGCGACTCCGCCGCGAGCAAGGTCGTGAAGCACGTCGTCGGGCGTCTCGGCGAGCGGCGCCGGGCGGAGGTCGCAGGCTAGCCGAGCGGCTTTTCGCGGGCGCGTCGAGTAGAGTCCCCGCAGCCGGCGGCCCGAACGGGCCCGCCCCGCGCCTCCTGCGCGAGCGGCGCCGCCATCTTCTTCGATCATCGATTCGAGTACCGCTCCATGGGTCGTTCCCTCAAATACGAGATCCCGGGTGTCGACCCGCGCGTCGCGCTCGACGAATGGGCCGAGAAGGGCTGGAGCGGCATCTTCGGCACCGTCGCGGGGAGCGAGCCGCGTTCACGGGTCCTGGAGATCGGTTTCGGGCGGGGGGAGTTCCTGCTCGACCTCGCGTCGAGCGCGCCGGAGGTCGAGTTCGTCGGCGTCGAGGTCTCGTTCAAGCGCACGCTGAAGATGGCGCGCAAGGTGGCGCGGGCCGCGCTCGCGAACGTGCGACTCGTCGAGGGACGGGCGGAGGAAGCGATTCGCGCGGTTCCGGAGCCGGCGAGTCTCGATGCGATCTGGATCAACTTCTCCGATCCCTGGCCCAAGCGGCGCCACGCTCATCGCCGCGTCCTCCAACCCGAGTTCGTCGCCGCGGCCGCGGCCGCACTCGCGCCGGGTGGTCATCTCTACGTCGCGACCGACGACGTGCCCTATGCCCATCAGATCGACGAGGTGCTCTCCGCGGAGCCCGGTCTCCAGAACGCCTACGCGCCCTGGCCCTTCGTGAGCGAAGTGAAGGGAAGGCGGCAGACGGGCTACGAGGCGCAGTGGCGGGAGGAGGGGCGCCCGATGCATTTCTTCTCCTACCAACGCCGCGGCGCGGGAGCATCGGATGGCTGAGTCGGTCTCCCTGACGCATGCGACGCGCCGCCCGAACCTGAAGGATCACGGGCGCGACGCGCTCCGCACGCTCTTCGCCGAACGCGGCTGGCCGGCCTATCGCGCGGACCAGGTCGCGGCGTGGCTCTATCAGCAGGACGTCGAGGATCTCGACGCGATGACGAACCTGCCGCAGCCGATCCGGGAGGCGCTCGTCGCGGAGTTCGACACCCGCGCCCTCGAGGTGGTCGAGACCCAGCGCTCCGTCGACGGCACGCAGAAGCTCCTGCTCGGCGCGCGGGACGGTGCGCGGATCGAGGCGGTGCTGATTCCCGAGGAGCGCCGCAACACGCTCTGCGTCTCGACCCAGGTCGGCTGTCCGCTCACCTGCGATTTCTGCGCGACCGGCGCCCTCGGCTTCACGCGCAACCTGTCGACCGCCGAGATCGTCGATCAGGTCCTCCACGCGCGTCGCCACATGGAGCCGGGCGGGAGCCTCACGAACCTCGTCTTCATGGGCATGGGCGAGCCGCTCCTGAACCTGCCGGCGGTCTCGGAGGCGATCCGGATCCTGACCGACCCGAAGGCCTTCGCGCTCGCGCCGCGGCGCGTGACGGTCTCGACCGCCGGCGTGTTGCCGCAGATCGGACCGCTCCTCGAGGTCGCGCCGATCCATCTCGCCGTCAGCCTGCACGCGACGACCGACGAGGTGCGCGACGTCCTCGTCCCGCTCAACAAGCGGTTCCCGATCGCCGAGCTGCTGGCGACGCTGCGAGAGGAGCCGAGGATCCATCGCCGCCGGCCGGTGTTCTTCGAGTACACGCTGATGAAGGGCGTGAACGACTCCGTCGCCGACGCGAAGCGTCTGCCGGGATTGCTGCGCGGGATCCCGTCCAAGGTGAACGTGATCCCGATGAATCCCCACGACGACGCGCCCTACGAGCCGCCGAGCGCCGAGGTCGTCGACCGTTTCACCGCGGCGCTCCACGAGGGCGGCGTCCGCGTGACGCTGCGCCGGGATCGCGGGCGCGACATCGACGCCGCCTGTGGCCAGCTCGCGAACCGGCAGGCCGCGGGCAACGCGTAGGCAGGCGCCGCACCGCCGTCCGGGCGGCGACGGCAGCGTGTTCCGCAGGGCGTTCGCCCCGCGGAGGCCCCGGCCGGCGAGCGCGAATCCCGTCAAGCGCACTCGCGCGAGGGCCGATGGGCCCGGGAGGACGGCGGCCTCGCCCCGTCCGGGTGAGGGGACATGCTCTACGCATTCGGCGACATCCACGGCGAGCTCGAGAAGCTCGACGAGCTGCTCGAGCTCACGCCGCTCGCCTCGGGTGACCGACTCGTCTTCCTCGGGGACTACATCGATCGGGGTCCCGATTCAGCGGGCGTGATCGATCGCCTGATCGCCCTCTCCCAGGACTACGAGTGCGTCTTCCTGCTCGGCAACCACGAGTCGATGTTCCTCGACTTCCTGGGCTGGACCGACGACGCCTACTTCGGCGGCGACGCGTTCCTGTTGAACGGCGGCGATCGGACCCTCGCCGGATACGGCTACTTCGATCGCGAGGAGACGAGCCGGGAGAGCTTCCGCCTGCCCAAGGCCCACGAAGACTTCCTGCTCGGCCTGCGTCTCTCGCACATCGAGGGGAACTATCTCTTCGTCCACGCGGGCATCTCGCAGGACCACCTGCGCTCCGGGGATCTCTCCTTCGCGCTCCGCAGGAGTCGGCCCGAGGACATCCTGTGGAACCGGACGAGCGGGGAGCTGCCCCACGACCTCGGGATCACGATGGTCTACGGGCATACGCCGAACGAGGACTTCGGGGTGCGCTGGAACGCGCCCTTCTCGATCGGCGTGGATACCGGCGCGGTCTACGGTGGGCCGCTGACCGCGATCCGCTTGCCGGACGAGACGATCTTCCAGTCCTGACGGACCGCGAACGGGTCGCCGCCTAACCCCGGCCCGGCGCGCTCGCGACCGCGCTCGCCGAGTCCTGGTTGCGCTGGCGCAGCTTCGGGATCGTGAGCCTCATCCCCGCGGACAGCGCGTCGAGATCCACGTCCGGGTTGTACTGCCGGAGCAGCCAGATCGGGACGTCGTAGCGACGGGTCGAGAGGACCCAGAGCGAATCGCCGGGGCCGACGCGGTGGGTGACCGTGCCTTCGATCTCCCACTCGGCGAAGAAGTCTTCCTGGAGCGACCGGTGGTATTCGACGCGGATGCGCTCGAAGACCTCCGGCGAGATGTCCGAGAAGTCGAGGCGCAGACGCTGCTGCACGACGACGGGCTCACCGAATCGCAGGCCGTTGATCTTGCGCAGGCGACTCGCGCGGAGGCCGAGCCACTCGGCGTAGTGGCCGAGGGTCTCGCCGGTCTGGACGACGATGGTTCCGTTGCTCGCCACCGTGTAGTCCGTCGGGTCGGCGAGGAGTCCGGGGGAGGGCTCGGTCGCGCTCTCGTCGGAAATGGAATCGACGTCGTCGACTTCCGGCGTCTCCGTCGCCGCGAAGTCGGTCTCGTCGGGCGCGAGCGGCGCGGTTCGTGCGGGAGACAGCGCGGCGGCCGCATCCGGATGGGCCCCGGGCGCTCCGCCGTCCGCCCGCGCGATCGTGGTGGGCTTCGGCACGCGGAGCTTCTGGCCCGGGTGGATCCGGTTGCGACTGCGCAGGTCGTTCAGTGCGACGAGGTCGCCGACCGAGATGCCGAAGCGACGGGCGATCTCGGTCAGGTTGTCGCCGCGGCGCACGGTGTAGGCATCGGTCTCGCCGGCCGCGGCGATCGTGCCGCTGCGCGAGACGCGGAGCCGCTGGCCGGCGTGGATGCGGTGGCGGCTGCGGAGATCGTTCATCGCGACCAGGTCGGCGACGCCGATCCCGAAGTCGTCCGCGATCTTCGACAGGTTGTCGCCCCGCTGGACGGTGTAGAAGCCGCTCTCGGGAAGCGCGGCCGGAGCGGAGGCCACCTTCTTCGAGGGCGCGTACGACGCGGTCCGGGTCGCCGGGGTCGGGCTGCCTCCGTCGGTCGGGAGCTTGATCTTCTGGCCGATGCGGATGCGATGCTTGCTCCGCAGTCCGTTCAGCGCGACGAGCTCGGACATCCGGACGCCGTGCCGGCGCGCGATCGTCGAGAGCGTGTCGCCGCGGCGGACGGTGTAGGTCGTGTCGCGGGTCTGCCGCGCGTACTGCTGACTCACCGGGAGGCTCGCGACGGCCTGCGCGAGCGGCTGGGGCAGGGCGGCGCGCGGGATCTTGATGGAGAAGCCCTTGGGTACGCGCTTGGCCCCCTTCCAGACGGTCGGTCGGAGAGCCGGGTTCGCCTCTTCGAGCGTGCGGTGGTCAATGCCGATGGCCTTCGCGAGGTCGGTCGACTTCGCGTAGTAGGGCATCTCGATCTGGTCGTAGGCGATCGGCTGGTCGAGCACGAGCGGGCCGAAGTAGAACTCGGGATCGCTCGCGACGGCGCTCGCGGCGAGGAACTCGACGTAGAAGTTCCGGCTCGCGAAGCCGAAGGTGCGCGACTTGTACTTGCGGACGATCGTCGTGATGTCCTTCGTGCCGAGCTTGCGGGCGGCGCGGCGCATGCCGGCGGCGCCGTGGTTGTAGGCCGTGATCGCGAGGGGCCAGGAGCCCGTCACGCGGTGGTTCTGCTCGAGCAGGCGTGCGGCGGCGATCGAGGCCCGATAGGGGTCGAGGCGTTCGTCGACGACGTGGTCGACGCGCATGAAGCGACGGCCCGTCGATCGCGTGAACTGCCAGAGTCCCGCGGCACCCACGCGCGAGTAGACGTTCGGCGTATACGACGATTCGACGTGGGGGAGGTTCGCGATCTCGAGCGGGAGGTTCATGTCCCGCAGCGTCGAGAGGATGTGCGGCTTGTACGCGCCCGAGCGGATCACGCCGGCGCGGAACTTGTTGGCCTGGCCGAGCTGGAAGCGCACGCGGCTGGCGCTCTCCCGGAGCGTCGAATTCGAAACGTCGTCGGGGAAGAGCGCGAGGACGCGCTTCTCTTCCCGGGAGAGACCGGAGCGCTTGCCCTTCGCGAGCTCGAGCAGGACCTGCTTGAAGTGCTTCTTGCGCTTCTCCGTGTGGCGTTCGCGCGCGCGGCTCGAGAGACCGGTGGGGATCTTCGCCACCTCGTAGACGATGCCGAGATCACGGCTGTCGTGGATCAGCCCGGCGTCCGTCCCGACCTCGCTGTAGATCCGCTTCCAGAACGCGACGTCCTTCTCGAGGGCGGCGGGGCGGGGGAAGTCCTTCGGTGCGGACAGCGCCGGCGGCGCGACCAGAACGAGGGCGACGATCGTGAGGGCGGCGAGCGCGAGGATGCTCGTCGAGACGATCCGGTCGAGGTCGAACGTGGGGACCGGGCCGCTATAGGTGGGGCGAAATTCCAGCAATCGCTTCATGGACGACTCCCTCCGCCCTTCATCCATCGGCAACTCACCGGCAGATTCGGAGCAGAAAGCGTCGCTTCCCCGCTGGGACGTGCCGAAAACCGGGGATGCAGCGCATCCACGGCTTCCGACGGCCAGCATCCGTCAGTTCACATGCGTGCCCGCGCGCCTGCCGGGGCAGGGCGGGGCGATCTGTCGGGGGGATTCGATTGTCGTCGCGGGGCCGCTGCCGCGAGGCATCCGAAGCGGACCCCTGGATCCGTTCAGGTGCCCGCGAGGCCGGCCCGGTTCCCGCGCGCCGACGAAGAGGGAATTCGTCCGCGCGCGGATGGACAGCTTACTTCTTCCGCTTCTTCTTGCGCGAGGCCCGCTGCTGCTTTCGCTTGTTCTTCTTCGCCTTCGGGTCCTGGCGCTTCTTGGTCGCGCCGCGCCCGCCGCCTCCGCCGAGCATGGCCATCGGGTCGAAGCCGGCGCCCATGCCGCCGGGCAGGCCGCCCATCGCGCCGGGACCGCCCAGGCCGGGCATCCCGCCGCCGCCGCCGAGTCCGCCGAGCAGCCCGCCCTGCTTGCCGAGCATGCCCATCATCTGACGCATCTGGGAGAAGCGTTCGACGAGGCCTTCGATGTCCTTGACCGACCGGCCGCAGCCCTTGGCGATCCGGCCGGCGCGGCTCTTGTCGATGATCGACGGCTCGGCCTTCTCGGCCTTCGTCATCGACTGGATCATCGCCTCGACCTTCTTGAGCTCGCCGTCGTCGACCTGATCGGCGAGGCCGCCGATCCCGGGCATCTTCGCGAAGACGTCCTTCAGCGGGCCGAGCTTCTGGATCATGCGCATCTGCTTCAGCAGATCGTCGAGGCCGAAGGTGCCCTTCAGGATCCGCTCGGCGTCTTCCTCGGCCTCCTTCTCGTCGACGACCTCCTCGAAGTCCTTCACGAGGCCGACGATGTCGCCCATCCCGAGGATGCGGCTGGCGAGGCCCTCCGGGCGGAACTCTTCGAGCCGGTCGACGGTCTCGCCGGTCCCGAGGAACTTGATCGGAACGCCGGTGACGGCCTTCACCGCGAGGGCCGCACCGCCCCGGGCGTCGCCGTCGAGCTTGGTCAGGATCACGCCGTCGAGGTCGATCCGCTCCGCGAAGGCGCTGGCGACGTTCACCGCGTCGCGACCCATCAGCGCGTCGCAGACGAGCAGCTTGTTCGCCGGCGCGACGCGCCCGACGATCTCCTCGAGCTCGACCATCAGGTCGTCGTCGACGGCGAGGCGGCCCGCGGTGTCGTAGATGATCGCGTTGTGGCCTTCGCGCCGGGCGCGTTCGAAGGCCGCGGCGCAGATCGCCGGGGGCAGGTCTCCCTCGACCCCGTGGTGGACCGGCACGTCGATCTGGGCGCCGAGGGTCTTCAGCTGTTCCACCGCGGCGGGGCGATAGATGTCGGCGGCGACGAGCAGGGGGCGGAGCCCCTGCTTGCGCAGGTGGACCGCGAGCTTCGCGGAGATCGTCGTCTTGCCGACCCCCTGGAGGCCGGCGAGCATGATCGACGTGATCCCGCGATCCTTCGCGAGGCTCGTGTCGACCGGGCCCATCAAGTCGACGAGCTCTTCCTCGCAGATCGCGACGAAGTGCTGGCCGGGGGTGACCTTGAGCTTGCGACCCGAGCGGTCCTTGACCCGGGTCTTCACCTTCTCGCCGAGGCTGCGCTCCTTCACGCGCTCGAGGAAGGCACGCGTGACCTTGAGGTCGACGTCCGCCTCGAGCAGCGACATGCGGACGTCGCGCAGCGCCTCGTCGATGCTTTCTTCGTCGAGCTCGCGAACGCCCTTCAGTCGGTCGGTGGCGTTCTTGAAGCCCTGGGTCACGGTCTCGAGCACGGGATCCTCCGAGGGCGGCGAGGTTAGCAGCCGTCTCGTTCGGCGGGCGCGGATGCGCCGAATTCGACGCTTGGGTCGCCTTGCCGCCCCGTCGCGAGGCGGGCATGCTTGGGATTCGGCGCCGTCGCGCGCCGGCGCAGCAACCCCATGAACCCATGTGCCCCATCCCGCGTCGGGTGGGCGGGAGACCAGGCGTGAGCATCGAGGTCGAGGCCCAGATTACCGGCAACGTGTGGAAGATCGAGACCGAGGTCGGGGCCGAGGTCGAGGAGGACGACGTCCTCCTGATCATCGAATCGATGAAGATGGAGATTCCCGTCGAGGCCCCCGAGGACGGCAAGGTCCTCGAGATCAAGGTCGCCGAGGGCCAGGCGATCGAAGAAGGGGACGTGCTGGTCGTCCTCGAGGCCTAGCGGCGGCGGGATGGCTGCGGCGGAGATCAGGGAGCGCGCGAGGGAGGGGCGGCTGCGGACGCGCCGGATCGGACCCGACGACCGCGCGGAAGCGCTCTCCCTCCTCCGCGCCGACGAGGAGGAGAACCTCGTCCTCATCGACTTCGTCGACCGGCTCGGCCGCGCCCTCGGTCCCGGCGAGGTCCCGCCGCAGATCTACGGCGCCTGGGACGGTGCGCGTCTCGAGGCGGTGATCGCGCTCCGTCCGAGCATCGTCCTGTCCGCCGAGGCGCCGGGGGACGCCTTCGACGCGTTCGTTCCGCTGGTGCTGCGGGTGCCGAGCGGCCTCGCGAAATGCGATCGCCGGCAGGTCGCGCCGCTCTGGGACGCGCTGCGCGACGCGGGGCGGGTGTCGACGATCGACCGGATCGAGATCGCGTATCGACTGCGCCCGGAGGCGATGGTCGCGGCCGACGCGCGCCTGCCGGGCGTCGCGCGGCCGGCTCGCTTCGAGGATCTCGACGAGCTCGTGTACGCGGCCCGCGCGAGTCTCTGGGAAGAGGATCGTCCGGACCCCGCGGACGGCGATCCGATCGGATTCCAGCGCTGGGTGAAGGGGCGCCTGCCCCGCGCGCGGATCGTCTCCGAAGACGGGCGCACCGTCTTCGTCGCCTACGCCGACGTGCGCCGCCGCGAAGGCTGGCTCGTCCAGGGCGTCTACACCTGGCCCGATTGCCGCCGCCGTGGCTTCGCGCGCCGCGGGATGGACTCGGTCGTCCGCGAGGCGTTCGCCTCGGGGGCGGGACACGTCCAGCTCGCCGTCGTCGAGGGCAACGAGCGCGCGGCGCGGCTCTACGAGCAGCTCGGCTTCGAGCCCTTCGCCGAGCTCAGGACCGTCCTGTTCCACTAGACGACGCGGTCCGGACGCGTCGAGCGGGCTGCTACTTTGCGGCGTCTCTTGGATCCACGAACGAACGAGAAGGAGGTTTCGATGGGCCTGTTGGATGGAAAGGTCGCGATCGTGACCGGTGCGGGCGGCGGACTCGGCCGCGAACACGCGCTGGCGCTCGCGAAGGAAGGGGCCGCGGTGGTGGTCAACGACCTCGGCGGTGCGCGGGACGGCTCCGGGTCGGGATCGGCGATGGCCGATCAGGTCGTGGAGGACATCAAGGCGGCGGGCGGTGAAGCGGTGCCCAACTACGACAACGTCGCGACCGTCGAGGGCGGCGAGTCGATCCTGAAGACGGCGCTCGATGCCTTCGATCGCGTCGACATCCTGATCAACAACGCGGGCATCCTCCGCGACAAGAGCTTCTCGAAGACGACGGAGGATCTCTGGGATCCCGTCATCGCCGTCCACCTGAAGGGCACCTATTGCGTGACCCGCCCGGTCTTCAACTGGATGAAGGAGAACGGGGGCGGCGGCACGATCATCAACACGAGCTCGACCTCCGGCCTGAACGGCAACTTCGGCCAGTGCAACTACGGCGCGGCGAAGGCGGGCATCGCGGGCTTCACCCGCTGCCTCGCGCTCGAGGGGAAGAAGTACGGCATCCGCTGCCACATCCTCGCGCCGGTGGCGCACACGCGACTGACCGAAGACCTGCCGGGCTTCGGCGACGACGCGGCGGCGGCGAAGTACGACCCGAAGCTCGTCTCGCCCCTGATGGTCTATCTCGCTTCCGATGCCGCGAAGGAGCTGACCGGCAAGACCTTCCTCGCCGGCGGCGGGCGGATCGCGGAGATGCGCGTCGTGACCGCCGACGGCATCACGAAGGAAGACGACGGCGGCCTGTGGAGCGCCGAGGAGATCGGCGCGAAGATGGCCGCGGGCGAGATCCTGCTGCCGGAGTAGGCGAGGGCTGCGCGCCGGAGCGGCTCGCGCTGCTCCGGCGCCTCGGAGATTTGGCGACCCGAGGGGGCACCGGTACCCTGCGGCGACCATGTCCGACGACCCCGAGACGACCGAGCGACCGCTCGCGCCGCCTGCACCGCCCGAGGCGGAGGGGCTCTTCGGCGTGGGGGTCGACGAGACCGCGAGTGACGCTGCGGCCAAGGATCGATCCCCGGCGACGCTCCCGCCCCACGTGGAGAAGAGCGCCGCGCGCTCGTCGATGACGGAGCGCTTCAACCTCCTCTTCCGCTGGTTCGCGCGCCGCTACTTCGCGCATTTCGAGCTGGACGAGGCGGTCGTCGAGCGGCTCAAGGCCCTCGAGTCCCGCGGCAGCATCGTCTACGTGATGCGTTATTCGAGCCGGCTCGACTACTTCCTGTTCAACACGCTCTTCCTGCGGCACGGACTCCGGCTCTCGGGCTTCGCCAACGCCATCCGCTTCTACTACTACCGGCCGCTCCATCAGCTGATTCCGACGATGTTCCGCTTGAAGCGCGCCCGACCGCGCGAGGTGGAGCACGCCGAGGACTGCGAGGTCGTTCGTGAGCACGTGGCCGCCGGCCACAGCCTCTTCCTCTTCCTGCGGACGCAGCGCCTGAAGACCTTCCTCCGGCGCAAGAAGCAGGAGCGGCGCCGGGACGAGCTCGACCTGCTCGGCGAGGTCGTGCGCCAGGTGCGCGACGTCGATCCGGAGCGGGAGGTCTTCGTCGTTCCCCTGGCGATCTTCTGGCGCAAGGGGCCCCGGACCGAGAACCGGTTCATGAACGTCGACTACGGCTCGCTCGCCCGACCGTCGGATTTCGCGAAGGTCGCCCGCTTCGTGTCGACCTATCGGAGCCTGACGGTCAAGGTCGGGGATGCGATCGAC
>JAUIMK010000404.1 GCA_030432735.1 bacterium | reverse complement strand
TCCAGTACCGGGGGCAGGCGTATCTCGCGACCGAATACGTCGACGGCGTCGACCTCGGAATCGTGCTGGAGCAGGTCCGCCCCCTCCCCTGGCGACTCGCCGCGACGATCGCGCTCGAGGTCGCCCGCGGACTCGAAGCCATCCACGCCCACGGCACGCTCCACCGCGACCTGAAGCCGCAGAACCTGCTCGTCGGACGACACGGCGAGGTCAAGATCACCGACTTCGGCCTCGCGATCTCGCCTTCCACGGGCGCGCCGCTGACCCGTCCCGGCGTGGCCCTCGGAACGCCTCCCTACATGCCGCCGGAGCAGATGCGCGCGGATCGCACGGACCCCCGCGCCGACCTCTTCTCGCTCGGGGTCGTGCTCTACGAGATGCTCGTCGGCGAGCCACCGTTCCTGCTCCCGGCGACCGAGGACGACCCGCCGCTGCTCGAGCGGCTCGAGTCGGGGCGCTACCCGCGCCTCCGCGCGAGGCGACGCGACGTGCCGCGCGCTCTGTCCCGGATCGTACGGGACCTGTTGCGTCCCGATCCCGCGAAGCGAACGCCGAGCGCCACCGAGCTGCGAGCGCGCCTCGAACGACTGCTCGACCGCCCGACGCCGGCGGAGTGCCGGCATCTCGTCGCACGCTTCCTCTGGGAGCGGCGCGTCTTCGAGACGAAGGATTCGGAGACCGTCGTGCTGGTCGCCGCACCTTCCCCCTCGCCGCGCCGCGCCGTGCGCGCGGGCTTCGCCTGCGCGGCCCTCGCCGCGTCCGCCGCATTCCTCGTGTGGTCGTTCGTGACGCCGGGTGACGTCGTCACCTGGACGGACTCGGTCCACGCATACCTGTCGCCTCCCTAGGCGATCGCCGCGCGGCGCTCGCGGACGCCAGGCCGCTGCCACATCGCGCCGATTCGCCCTCGTTTCCGATCGGAATCGTCACTGCGAAGCACGCGCCGGGCACCGCGCGATTCCGTTTGCGACGGCACGTTAGGCGATGGATGATCCCTCTCCCGGGCCACGCGGCCCGAACCACCGGAGGACCTGCCCGTGCCGAATCGCTTCGCCGCCCTGGCCCTGATCGCCGTGCTCGTGACCCCTTCCCACGTCGCGGCCGACGGCGCCGAAGTCGCTTTCCGAGGCGAGGGGTATGTCGGCTACCACAATACGGACTTCAACGTCGGCTTCCTCTCCCTCGAAGAGGATGCGTTCCAGGGAGGCGGCGCCGGAAGTGTCTCGATCGCGGGAAACGCCGTCTACTTCCAGATCGATCTCGGCGGCGACTCCATCGACTACGACAACGCCAACGCCGACGGGTTCTTCACCGGCGGCCACCTGGGATGGCGCGATCCGGAACGCGGCAGCGCGAGCGCGGTGGGGCAGTTCCAGCTCCTCGACCCCGGCGACGCGGACATCGACACCTGGCGCGCCGGCGGCGAGTTCGAAGCCTATCTCGGCCCCGTGACCCTCGGTCTCGAGGCGGGCTATTCGGATCTCTTCGACGACGCCTACGTGCTCGGACAGGGACGTCTCTACATCACCGAGAACGCCCGTCTCGACCTCCGGGTAGGCGCGGCAGCCCCGGCCGAGTCGGATCCGCTGATCGTCGTGAGTGCCGGAGGCGAAGTCATGGTCGCTCCCCACGCGGCCTTCTTCGCGCGCGTCGAGTCCTCCCAGGCCGACGACCTCGACTACGACGAGACGAGCGTCGTCGCGGGCGCGCGGATCTACTTCGCCGGCGACGGCGGCCTCTCGCTTCGGAACCACGATCGCCAGTTCTTCCAGCGCGCCTGCCTCGGGCTGAACTTCATCTTCCGCACCTGCTGAGCGCGCCCCGGTCGCCCCCTCTTCGAGCCCTCGAAACACCGAACCGATGCGCGCCCGCAGCCGGCGGCCTACCCGGTGAGCGCCCGCAGCCGGCGGTCTCCCGGCGAGCGCCCGCAGCCGGCGGTCTCCAGGCGAGCGCCCGCAGCCGGCGGTCTCCAGGCGAGTGCCCGCAGCCGGCGGTCTCCCGGCGAGTGCCCGCAGCCGGCGGTCTCCCGGCGAGTGCCCGCAGCCGGCGGAGGACTAGTCGCTCGGGCCGAGGATCGCCTCGCTCGCTTCCTCGGGGTTCACGAGCAGCCCGCGCAGCAGCAGCTCGATCGCGAACTCGTAGGTCTCGTGAAAGGGGCGATCGCGCATGCGTCGACGCGCGCGGTTGTTGTCGTGATCGATCAGGGTCGTCGCCAGGGTCCAGAAGGCCTGCGCGGCCTTCCACGTGTCGACGGGGATGAGCTCCCCCCGCGCGACCCCTTCGTCGAGCACCCGCTCCGTGAGCCGGAGGGCGCGGGTCCAGTTCTCGGCGATCCGATCCGTCAGTCCTTCCGGCAGCTCCCCGAGCTCCTCCGCGTTGTCGAAGGCCCAGAAGATCTCGAAGTCCGTGGGATTGCGAAGCCAGTGCTTCAGATAGTTGCCCCAGAGGCGCCGGATCCGCTCGGCGGTTGGCAGGTCCTTCGTCTTCTCGACGTGGGCCTCGGAGCCCTTGAAGAACTCGTGGCTGTTCGCCGAGAGGACCGCGAAATAGAGCGCGCCCTTGCTCGGGAAGTGTCGGTAGATCGACCCCTTCGACACGCCGGCCGCGACCGCGATCGCGTCGACGTTCGCCTCGGCATAGCCGAACTCCTCGAAATGCTCTCGCGCCGCATCGAGGATCTTCGCCCGCATCTCGTTTCCGCGCTCACTCTCTGCCAAACCCGATTCCTCGAACCGTCTCAGAATACCCTGAAACGCTTCTGGACGTGACGGCCCCGAACACGAATCGCTTCCGCGCGCTCCGCGGGACTCACCTTCGGCTGATCCGCGGGGAAGGCCGCGGCGACTTCGTCGACCGGAAGCACCCGACACGTGATCGTCGGCCAGTCTTCCTTTTCCGGCAGCTCCGAGTAGGCCCAGCGGTGGGAGAGGAAGCCGGATTCGAGGCCGGTCGTGTCGATCCAGTTCATGACGCCCGGATCGCGATGGGCGACGACCCATCGCTGGACGCCGTCCTCCCCCATGTACATCTGGTGGTGATTGAGGCTGCTCTGCGCCGTCGCGTAGTCCGGCGACTCGCCCCAGAGGTTGCCGAGGTGGAGGCTCGTGTAGACGGGCTCGCCTTTGAAGGTCGCCTCGATGTAGAGCGCCTCGTCTTCCTTCAGGTCGTAGATCCCGCCCGCGTAGATGTTCGTGCTCATCCCGCCGCCGGTATCCCCCGACGCCGCGTTGGGCGTGTTGTACGCGTTGATCGGCATGAAGTAGGGCCGCCCGTCGTGCTCGTGGGTCTGCTTCACGTTCAGCACGACGTCGTAGAACTCGAGCCAGAAGCGCATCTGCCCCCGGATGATCGAGCCCATCCGGCGGAGGCTCGCCGCCGCGCGCTCCGCGGTCAGCGCCGGCTGGCGGGAGCCCGCCGTCTCGAGGCACTCGATCGAGAGATGGACCGGCTCTTCGTTCTCCCAGTCGTAGAAGAGCTGCCGCCCGCTCACGTAGTCCGCAACCCGGTCGCCGCCCTCGGGATCCTTCCGGGCCGGCCCCTTCTTCGTGCGGATGAAGTTCCCCTCGAAGCCTTCCGGCCGCTCCGGCCCCAGGATCAGCTCGAAGGAGCCGTCCTCTTCGACCTCGAGGTCGGACGAGTCGAGGGTGCCGAAGCCGG
>JAUIMK010000403.1 GCA_030432735.1 bacterium | reverse complement strand
GATGAAGATCCCGGTCTGGTCGATCCTCGGCGCGCTGCTGTGGATCAATCCGGTGAACGCGATCCTCGTCTTCATGCTGCCGGCGTTCGTCGCCCTCGTGCACACGAGCTGGGCGACCTACGAGCACCACGCGGGCTACCACGCGACCGACCACTACGACGCCTCGGTCAACCGCACGAGCCGGGTCTACAACTACCTGACCTGCAACCTCGGCTACCACACCGCCCACCACAAGCGCCCGGGACTCCACTGGAGCCTCCTCGAGAAGCTCCACGAGGAGATCGAGGACGAGATCCCCGACGACATGATCATCCCGACGTTCTTCGGGCGCTGATCGCCCGCGTCCTGGCTTCGGGCGGCTTCGCCGCGTCGGTGCGAGGCGCCGCTACTCGCTCGCGCGACGCTTCCGGCGGGGGTCGTTCAGCTGCTGGCTGAGATCGACGCGGACTTCGTCGGCTTCGAGCTCGACGGCGAAGGTGGGGATCGGGAAGCCGTCGGCGTCGTCCGGGTCGAAGCCGGTGCGGACGTCGAAGGGCCAGCCGTGGGCGCGGCAGATGATCACGCAGCCCTCGAGGTGTCCGTCGTGGAGGGGGAAGCCCTGGTGGGGGCAGGCGTCTTCCATCGCGTGGACTTCGTCGCCCACGCGATAGAGGCCGATCCCGATGCCGTCGACGACGACGCGGAGGCCACGGTCGGTCGGGATCTCACTCAGGCGGGCGACGGGAACGAAGGCCACGCGCGACTCCTTGGAACCGATTCGCGGGCGCCCAATGGAGAGCGGCGCCCGGTCCCGGCCGGAGGGCCGGGACGAGCGCCGCAGGATGCCTCAGCTCACGATGGCGCACCAAGGACGGTGAGCCGTGTGGACCGATCGGAGCCCGGAGGGCGGTCTCAGTTGTTGGCTGCGATGGCCGCGGGCACCGCCGATCGCGGCGTGCCTTCGGCCGTGACCACGCAGGTCTCGAGCTCGGTCCGGTTGACGGCGTGCGAGCAGCTCATCGTGCTCGGACCACCCAGTCGCCAGAGCTGGCCGGCGGTGGCATCCGCGACGGAGAGCTCGAACTGCTGGTCGAGTCGGAGCTGAGCGGAGAGCGTGAAGTCGCCGGCTTCGGTAGCGGAGGTTTCCGCGACGGCGACGCTCGACAACCCGAGGGCGAGGAACGTGCCGAGAAAGATTCGTGACATGGATCGCATTGTGGGGGGCTCCTTTGGCAAGCCTTATCGGGCGCTCCATGGATTGCTTGAGGCGTTCTTCCAACCCCCCGCGAATTTCGTCGGCCCCATGTGCAGGGTGCGCGCAGCCCCTCGCCCTCGCGCCCTCAGGCGCCGTCCGGGCTGAGGAGAAAGTGACGGCCGCCACGGTGGAACACCGAGGTGATTTCCACTTTCACCGGAGTAGACTCGGGAGCGGCCCGCCGTCTCGGGCCTCTGATGCCCGGTTCCAGGGAGGACGGAAATGCGACTGTGGGACGAAGAGCTCGAAGGCTATCGGGAGGAGGCACGTGCGCTCTTGGAGCAAATGCCCCTGCTCGATTCCGTCGCGCACGTGAGCGACCCGGTCGAGCGCGCGCAGGCGGCGCGCAGCTCCTTCGATGCGTCGCTGCCCGAAGGCATCGTCTCGGAGATCGCCGAGGCGACGACGATCCCGGGGCCTGCGGGTGACCTGCCGGTGCGGATCTTTCGTCCCGAAGGGTCGGCGCGCGGACTCTTCCTCCACATCCATGGCGGCGGTTGGATCCTCGGCAAGCCCGAGATGAACGACCTGGCGAACGAGGCCCTCGCGAAGCATCTCGGACTCGCGGTCCTGAGCGTCGACTACCGGCTGGCGCCGGAGCACCCCTATCCGGCGGGCCCCGACGACTGCGAAGCCGCCGCGAAGTGGCTGCTCGCGAACGGGCCATCGGAGTTCGGTGCGGACAGGATGTTCATCGGCGGCGAGTCGGCCGGGGGGCACCTGACCCTCGTCACCGCACTCCGGGTGCGCGATCGACTGGACGCGCTCGACCGGCTGCTCGGACTGAATCTGGTCTTCGGCTGGTACGACGTGACGGGGACGCCTTCCCAGCGCGGCAACGGCGGCCACAAGGACGTGCTCGACCCCGAGAACCTGCGCTTCATGGTGGACTGCTTCCTGCCGGGCCTGTCCGACCAAGAACGCCGCGCCCCGGACGTGTCGCCGCTCTTCGCCGATCTCCACGGTCTGCCGCCGAGCCTGCTGAGCGTCGGTGGCTACGACCATCTCCTCGACGACACGCTCTTCCTGGCGCCGCGCCTCGCTGCGGCAGGCGTCGACGTCGAGCTCCAGGTCTATCCGGACTCGCCTCACGGCTTCCAGGGCCTGCCGTCGAAGATGGCCGCCGCGGCCAACGAGCGAACCTTCGCCTGGGTCGCCCGGGTGATGTCCGAGAGCGGCCTCTGACGCGAGCGTCCGTGACTCGAACCCGCCCGAAAGGCGCGACGAAAGGAACCGGATCATGGCCACCCACCGCCTCATCGTGTTCACGAAGCCGACCGACGGACGGGACGCGGACTTCAATCGTTGGTACGACGAAGTCCACCTGCCCGAGGTCCTCGAGACCGAGGGCTTCGTCGCCGCCCAGCGCTTCGCGCTCGCGGACGCGCAGATAGGGGACGTCGCCGACAAGGCGCCGAGCCGCTACCTGGCGATCTACGAGATCGAGGCGGAGTCGCTCGAGGCGGCGCTCGAGAAGCTGAACGCGGGCTCGGAGACGATGGAGATGTCCGACGCCCTCGACCTGGATACGGCCACGGCCATCGCCTTCAGCGCGATCGGTGAACGGATGGAGGCGAATCGATGAAGGACTACGCGGGCAGGGTCGCCGTCGTGACGGGCGGCGCGGGCGACATCGGGAAGGCGATCGCCCGGCAGCTCCTCGGAGAGGGCGCCAAGGTCGTGATCTCGGACGTCGAGCAGGGGGCGCTCGACCGGGCGCTCGAAACCCTCTCGCCGCTCGGCGAAGTGAGCGCGATCCGGACCGACGTCTCCGACCCGGCGGAGATGGAGTCGCTCGCCGAGGAGGTCTACGCACGGCATGGCGCGGTCCACCTGCTCTTCAACAACGCCGGCGTGGGCGCGCCTTCGGTCAACGTGTGGGAGACCACGGTCAACGACTGGAAGTGGGTCCTCGGGGTGAACGTGATGGGCGTCGTCCACGGCATCCAGAGCTTCGTTCCACGCATGATCGAAGGCGGCGAGCCAGGCCACGTGATCAACACCTCGAGCGGCGACGGCGGGATCGCGCCGATGGCGGGTCAGTCGGTCTACGCCTCGAGCAAGGCGAGCGTCTCGATCATCACCGAGTGCCTGGCCGCGCAGTTCAGCACCCAGCACCCGCAGCTCCAGGCGACGATCTTCTATCCCGCCGGCGGCGTGCTCGACACCGGGATCTGGACCTGCGCGCGCAACCGTCCGGACGAGTTCGCGCGGGAGAAGCCCTCGGGCCAGCCCGAGGACCTGATGGGCGCGTTCATGGCGCACGCGAAGGAGACCGGGATGGACGTGCAGTTCCAGGACCTCGACGATCTCGCGAAGGCGCTCCTCGTGGACCTCAAGGCGGGCAGGTTCGTCGCGATGATCGGCGTCGAGGGGGCGGGCGAGACGCTGCGCACGCGGGCGGAGAAGATCGGCAAGGGCGAGGCGCCCTTCGACG
>JAUIMK010000053.1 GCA_030432735.1 bacterium | reverse complement strand
CCTCGCGCGACCCGAAACGATCAGCGGATCCGCGCGCCGAGCGCGGGATGCAGCCTGACGAGGGTCTCGACCAGGCCGTCGCGTCCGGTCCGTGAGGGATCATCGAGCCACCAGAGGATCGTCCCGACCTCCATCGCCAGATACGCCCGCGCCGCCAGGTCGGGATCGAGGGTGGGGTCGAGGCGGCCCGCCGCCTGCAGTCGGCGCAGGCCGTCGGCGGTCGGGCGGGTCGACTCGGACACGACCGGACCGTGCATCGCCGCGCCGGCGCGTTCGCGGCCGAAGGTGACGCGATAGGCCTGGGCGTGCGCCTCCGCGAACTCGACGGCAGCACCGGCGGAGGCGCGGACCTGGGCCTCCGGATCCGTCCCGGCGCCGCGCGTCGCCGCAACCCGGGCGGCCCGGAGCGCCCCGACCGTTCGCACCTGAATCTCCCGAAGCAGCGCGTGTTTGTCGGGGAAATGCTTGTAGAAGGTCCCGACCGCGAGCCGAGCCCGCTTTGCGATCGCGTTCGTATTCACGCGTTCGACCCCGCGACGGGCGAAGAGACTCAGCCCGGCAGCCAGCAGACGGTCCTCGGCATCTTCGATTCGCGGTCTCGGCATGCGGGGATCCTAATTGATTGATCTCTCGCTTTCGACACGCATGGCGTTCTCGCCTCACCCGGCCGATCCGCCGGGCGGAGACGCATTTACGATTTATCCCTCATTTATCGAATCGACTGTGGGGATCCGAATCACGAGCCCTGTAGCTCGTCGGTTCCATCGTGATTTTTTCATCATTTAATCTCTAAGCCATTTCAGTTCGATTTCAGGGCCATGGACACGAAAGTGCACAGCTTCTGCCGATGATCTGCCGATCAACCCACGGCGGAACCTTCGGATCCCGGCCGACGCCGACCGGAGGGCTCCGCGAACTCGGAGCAGGGCGGATTTGGGTAGGACGATCGGCATCATCCAGGCACGCATGGGCTCGGAGCGGCTCCCGGGGAAGATCCTCGCGCCGCTCGGGGGCAGGCCGATCCTCGGGCTGCTCGCGGATCGGCTGCGGACGGCCCGGGTCGACGAGTGGTGGCTCGCGACGAGCGAGGCCCCGGTCGACGACGTGACCGAGGCCTGGGGCTTCGAGCTCGGGCTCCGTGTCTTCCGCGGCCACGAGCGCGACGTGCTCTCCCGATACCTCGCGATCGCCGAGGAGACGGAGGCCGATTGGCTGGTCCGCGTGACCGCCGACAATCCCTTCCTCGACGCCCGCTGCGTCGATCTCCTCGTCGACGCCCGCGACGGGAGCGAGTGCGCGAAGCAGGCGGACCTCCTGAAGCTCCACGGAGGCCTCGTCCTCGAAGACGAAGGCGGTGCGAGGACGACGCCCCGGCTGCCCGTGGGCTACGGCGTCGAGCTCGTGCGCGGCGACGCGCTCGGGGTCGCGGATCGCGAGATCCCGGCGAGCGAGCCCTTCCATCGGGTCCACGTCACCTCCTGGCTCGGTGCGCACGCGAACCTGCACGCGGTCCCGACGCCCGTCGACTGGCCCGACCGGCCCGAATGGCGCTGGACCGTCGACACCTACGAAGACCTCGCGATGGCGCGGAGCGCGTTCCGCCTCTTCGGTGAGGACGCCACGACGATCGACTACCCGGCGATGGTCGAACGCCTCGATCGCCATCCCGAGATCACCGACATGAACCGCCACGTCGAGCAGAAGAAGCTGGAGGCGGGATGACGAAACGCGTGAGCCATTCCGTCCTCGCCAACGACGCGCTGACCGGTCTCGGGATCGGGGTGAGCGGCGGCGGCACGCACATAGGCCGCGCGATCGCGCTCGCCCTGGCCGCCGCCGGCGCGGAGGTCGTGGTCTTCGGTCGACGGAGCGAGCCCCTCGAAGAAGCACGCACCCTCGCGCGGGACCTGCCCGGCCACGTGCACGCCGAGGTCGCCGACCAGCATCGTGACGAGGACCTCGCGCGGGTCCTCGACCGGATCGAGAAGGAGGCCGGCCGGGTGCAGGGCTGGGTGAACAACGCCTGCGGCGTCGCCGCCCACTCGCAGGGCGGCCCCGTGACGCTCGACCGGCTCGAACGCGAGGCCGTCGAGAACACGCTCGAATCGACGCTTTCCGACGTGATCCTGGCGACCGAGGCGGCGGCGGAACGAATGAAGGACGCCGGGAGGGAAGAGGGCAGGGCGATCGTGAACGTGTCGTCGATGTACGGACTCGTCTCTCCCCAGCCTGCGACCTACGCCGATCACCCGGACTTCCACAGTCCGCCGGCCTACGGTGCGGCGAAGGCGGGCGTCGTCCAGTTCACACGTTATGCGGCGTGTCACTACGCCGACTTCGGCATTCGCGTGAACAGCGTGAGTCCCGGTCCCATTCCGACCGGATCCGTCCAACGCGACCGCTCGTTCGTCGCGCGGCTCGAAGCGCGCGTACCGCTCGGGCGGATCGGCGAGCCCCACGAGATCGCCGGCCCGGTCGCCTTCCTCCTCTCCCCGCTCGCCAGCTACGTAACCGGCCACGACCTCGTCGTGGACGGAGGATGGACTTCCTGGTGAACATGGACCTCACGACCTGGCAGGGGATGCGCGCCCGCGATCCCCGACGGCTCACCCTCGGCAGCGCCCAATGGGGCATGCCGTACGGCATCGCGAATCGCGCGGGGCCGCCGCCGGACGCGACCCTCGCCGCGATGCTCGACCTCGCGCGCGCGGCCGGCGTCCGTGCGATCGACACCGCGCGCGCCTACGGCGCCAGCGAGGCGCGCATCGGCCAGGCGCTCCAGGAAGAGCCGTCGAGCGACGGCTGGCGCGTCATCACGAAGCTCGCGCCCGACGTCCACGAGACGGGCGTCGGGATCGCCGAGTGCCTCGAGCGCGTCGCCGCCAGCCTCTCCGAGAGCCGCGTCGCCCTCGGCCAGGACCTGCTCCCGGTCGTCCTGCTCCACCGCTTCGCGCACCGACACGCCTGCGGCGGCAAGCTCTGGCGGACCCTGCTCGCGGAGCGCGAAACGGGGCGGATCGGCCAGCTCGGCGTCTCCGCGGCGACGCCCGAGGAAGCCTGGGCCGCCCTCGACGACCCGGACATCGAAGTCCTCCAGGTCGCCTCGAGTCTGCTCGACCTGCGGCTCGTCCGTCAGGGCTTCTTCCCCCGGGCGCGAGAGCTCGGCCGAACGGTGTACGTCCGCAGCATCTTCCTCCAGGGCGTTGCGCACCTGGATCCGACGACGCTGCCCGGCTTCCTCGCCCCGGCGGCGGAGGCGCTCGGGACGATCCACGCCGCCGCCGCCGGGCTCGACGTGACGCCCCGGGCGCTCTTCCTCGCGTTCGCGCGGGAGCTGCTGCCGGGCGCGCATCCGATCGTGGGCTGCGAGACCGATGCGCAGCTGGCGGAGCTGCTCGAGGACTGGTCCGACGAGCGGATCGACGCCGCCGCCCTCGCGCAGCTCGTCGAGGCGCTCCCGACCCTCGAGGCGGAGGTCGTGGATCCGTCTCGATGGCCGACTCGGGGGGGCGACCCCGCAGCGAACCAGACGACCCCCAGGAGCATCGCTACCATCCCGCGCTGACGCGGCCCCGGGGCCGCGCGCCCCGGAGGTCCCTTGCGCTCCCTTTCCCGTTCCCATCGTCTCGACCCGCGCTCGCCGTCGCGTGTGGGCACGCTCCTCGCGATCGCGGGGCTCGTGCTCGCGGTCGTCGAGCCGAGCTCGGCCGAGGAGATGCTCGTCGAAGGCATCGCGGCCCAGGTCGGCAACGACATCGTCCTCGCCTCCGAGGTGATCGAGATCTCGCGCGGGGTCGAGGAGCGCATGCGCGCCGCGGGGGCACCGCCGGCCGAGATCTTCAAGATGCGGCGCGATGCCCTCGAGCGCCTGATCGACAACAAGCTGCTCTCCTCCGTCGTCGAGCGCCTCGAGCTGAGTGCCGACCGGGAGGAGGTCGACGGCGCGATCGAGGCGATCGCCGCCGAGAACGGCTTGACCATGCAGCAGCTGCTCACGAGCGTCACGAGCCACGGCCTCTCGATCGACGAGTACCGGGCCAAGATCAAGGGCGAGATCGAGCGGGGCAAGGTCGTGAACGCGATGGTCCGATCGCGGGTCTCCCTCGAGGAAGAGGAGGTACGCGCGCTCTTCGAAGAACGCTTCGGCGATCAGCCGAGCGGCGGCGAGGAAGTCTACGTCCGACACATCGTGGTGATGCCCGAGGGCCGCTCCGCACGGACCAGCGCGGAAGCGTGCGCGGTGGTCCGCGACGCCCGCGCCCGGATCGAGCGAGGCGAGATCGACTTCGCGACCGCCGCCCGCGAGATCTCCGACACGAACGCCGATCGCGGCGGCGACCTCGGCTGGCTCCACACGAAGGATCTCGCCGGCTGGATGGCGCGGCCGCTCGCGTCGCTCCAGCCGAATCAGCTCTCCGATCCGATCTCGATGCCCTTCGGCTGCAACCTGCTCCATCTCGTCGATCGCCGGACCTTCACGCCGATCACCTACGAGCAGGCCGCGCCGCAGCTCCAGCAGTTCCTCGTCAGCAAGAAGACCGAGGAGCAGTACATCGAGTGGCTGGAAGTCCTCCGGGGCCAGACGTACATCGACCGCAAGGGCGCGTTCGGTGGCTGACGGCCGAAGCTAGTCCGCGCCGGGATGTCCGACGAGAGCGCGCGCGTCGATGATTCCGCGAGTCTCGTCCGCGACGTGACACCGGAGAGTGTCGTCGATGCCGGATGGACCACGGGACCGGAGCGTCTCGCCGGCGACTTCGCGACGATCGCCGCCCTCGCGGAGAAGGGCGATCCCCAGGAGATCGAGATCCTCGGGGCGCGCACGCACAACCTCCAGAACGTCGACCTGCGCATCCCCCGCGGCCGCTTCGTCGTCGTGACCGGCCCCTCCGGCTCGGGCAAGTCGAGCCTCGCCTTCGACACGCTCTATGCCGAAGGCCAGCGACGTTATGTCGAGAGCCTCTCGACCTACGCACGTCAGTTCCTCGACCAGCTCTCGCGTCCGGACGTCGACGAGATCGAAGGCCTCTCCCCCGCCGTCGCGATCGAGCAGAAAAGCGTCGGCCGGAGTCCGCGATCGACGGTCGGCACGATCACCGAGATCGCCGACCACCTCCGGCTCCTCTACGCCCGCGCAGGAACCGCCTACTGCTGGGAGTGCGACACGCCCATCACGAGCCAGGGGCTCGACGAGATGGTCGATCGGGTGATGTCGCTCGAAGCGGGCACGAAGATCCAGGTGCTCGCGCCGGTCGTGCGGGGTCGCAAGGGGCAGTACAAGAAGGAGCTCGACCAGTTCCGGCGCGACGGCTTCGTGCGAGCCCGCATCGACGGGGAGATCCACGACCTCTCGGAGGAGATCGATCTCGCCCGCGGCGCGCGCCACGACATCGAGATCGTCGTCGACCGCCTCGTGATCAAGGAGTCGATCCGGCCTCGGCTCTCGGAGTCGCTCTCGACGGCGCTCCGCCTCGCCGACGACCTCGCGATCATCGACGTCGTGGGCGACGCGCCCTGGTGGCTCTCCCGAAGTGGCGCCTGCCCGACCTGCGAGAATTCGTTCCCCGAGATCTCTCCCCGCCTCTTCTCCTTCAACAATCCCTTCGGTGCCTGCAGCGGCTGCAATGGCCTCGGACAGGTGTCCGAGTTCGATCCGGCGCGTCTCGTCCCGGACGAGTCGCGCTCGCTGTCGGACGGGGCGATCGCTGCCTGGGATCTCTCCGAGGCACGCGGCTACTACCGTCGGCTGCTCGAGACGCTCGCGGCAGATCATCGGATCGACCTCGACAAGCCCTGGAAAAAGCTCACGAAAAAGGCTCGCAAGCTGATCCTCGAGGGCGACCGGGACTATCGGATCGAGATGGCGGTGCCCGTCACGGGCCGAAAGCGGAGGCGCAAGCCGCGGACCGAGACGATCGTACGAACGTACGATGGTGTGATCGGGGACCTCATGCGGCGCCAGGAGGCCGCGACCGGCGCCTCGGCCTCGGCGCTCGAGAAGTTCAAGCGCGAGATCCCCTGCCCGGACTGCGGAGGCGACCGGCTCCGGGTCGAGGCCCGCTCGGTCCGGCTCGGAGAGCACTCGCTGCCCTCGCTCGCCCGCCTCGCGATCACCGACGTGATCGCCTTCCTCGACGATCTCGCGCTCCCGACCCAGGCGGCCCGGGTCGCGGAGCGCATCCTGGGCGAGGTGCGCGAACGGCTCGGCTTCCTCGAGCAGGTGGGGCTCGGCTACCTGACCCTCGACCGGCGGGCCGCGACCCTGTCTGGCGGCGAGGCCCAACGCATCCGCCTCGCGACCCAGATCGGCGCGCGCCTGATCGGCGTCCTCTACATCCTCGACGAGCCGTCGATCGGCCTCCATCCGCGGGACAACGACCGGCTGCTCGAGAGCCTCGAGTCCCTCCGCGACCTCGGCAACAGCCTGATCGTGGTCGAGCACGACGAAGCGACGATCCGCCGGGCCGACCACGTGATCGACATCGGCCCCGGTGCGGGCGTCCACGGCGGCCGGATCGTCGCGGAGGGCGACCCGGCGACCCTCGCCGGTGTCCCGGCGTCGACGACCGGCGACTTCCTCTCCGGCCGCCGCGGCTTCGAGCTGCCCACCCGTCGGCCGATCGATCCGAAGCGGGTGATCCGACTCGAGGGCTGCCGCGCGAACAACCTGAAGGACGTCGACGTCGAGATCCCGCTCGGCTGCCTGACCGTCGTGACCGGCGTCTCGGGCTCCGGCAAGTCGACGCTGATCAACGACACGCTCCATCGCGTCCTGGCGCGCGAGCTCCACGGCGCCCTCGCCACCCCGGGCGAGTACGACCGCGTCGTCGGCCTCGATCGGATCGACAAGGTCGTGGACGTCGACCAGCGCCCGATCGGACGCAGCCCCCGCAGCAACCCCGCGACCTACAGCGGCGTCTTCTCCGCGATCCGCAACCTCTTCGCCGGTCTGCCCGAGTCGCGCATGCGCGGCTGGGAGAGCGGACGCTTCTCCTTCAACGTGAAGGGTGGTCGCTGCGAGGCATGCGAAGGCGACGGCGCGATCCGAGTCGAGATGCAGTTCCTGCCGGACGTGTTCGTGACCTGCGAGGTCTGCGGCGGGCGGCGCTACGACCGCGACACGCTCGCGGTCCGCTACCGGGGCAAGTCGATCGCCGACGTGCTCGAGATGACCGTCGCGGAAGCCCTCGAGCTCTTCGACACCGTCCCCGCCGTCGCGCGTCCGCTCGCGAGCCTCGCCGACGTCGGCCTCGGCTACGTCCACCTCGGACAGAGCGCCACGACCCTGTCCGGCGGCGAAGCCCAGCGCATGAAGCTCGCCAAGGAGCTCGCGCGCAAGAGCACCGGCAGCACGCTCTACCTGCTCGACGAGCCGACGACCGGCCTGCACTTCGTGGACGTCGAGCTCCTGCTCGGTCTGCTCACGCGCCTGGTCGATCGCGGGAACACCGTCGTCGTGATCGAGCACCACCTCGACGTCGTCCGCCACGCGGACCACGTGATCGATCTCGGACCCGAAGGCGGCGCGGAGGGCGGTGAGATCGTCGTGACCGGCACGCCGGAAGAGGTCGCCACCTGCGCGCGCTCGCATACCGGGCGCGCCCTCGCCGGAGCCTTCGACTGATGTTTCCGTACGAGCCGCCGGAGGATCGCGGACCCGGATCGAGCGAGCCCTATCCGGGAATCGGTGCGTCTCTCGTCCTCGTCCTGATGGCGATGTTCGCCTCGGTGTTCACCGCCATCGCGCTGCTCGGTCTCGGCGAGATCGCCGCGCAGGGCATCGGGCGTGCGATCGGCTTCGGTGCGGTCGCGAGCATGGCGATCCAGCGCATCGGCCCGCCGCAGGGCCGGCGACTCGGCCTGCGACGACTCGAGCCCGAAGCGATCCCGCTGATCCTGTGTCTCGTGCCCGCCGTGTTCCTGATGAGCGAGCTCGACAACTACGCCTACGACTGGGCCCCGGACGAGCCGGACCTGCTCGAGAGTCTGGCGCCACCGCCAACCGATGTCCCTGGCACGGCGGACGGCGCGGGCGGCACGGACGGCGGCGACGCTTCGCCCTCGGCGGGTGCGGCGGGCGGCGGCGCGATCGATGCAGCGGACGGATCCACCGCGACGGAAACGAGCGAGCGACGGCTGATCGATCCCGACGACACGTGGTCGGTGCTCCAGGGACTGATCCTGATCGCCGGACTGGTGCCGCTGATCGACGGGTTCTTCTTCTTCGGCGTCCTCCAGCAGGGGCTGGTCCGCAAGGTCGGCCTGCTCCCGGGTGTCTTCTTCGCCGGCCTCTTCTGGATGCTGATGCGCGACTACCCGGTCACCGGCGCCACGCGCTTCGTCGTCGGCACGATCTCTCTCCTCGGCATGGGCTGGCTGCTCGGGATGGTGCGCATCGCGACCGGCACGGTCCTCGGTCCGATCCTGCTCTCGAGCGCGTGGGCGGCGATCGGATTCCTCTCGGGCGCGTACGAGGGGGTGATCGAGTGGCCGGGGATGAACGTCGAGGGGACGCATCTCCCCTTCACGCTCGTGCTGGCCAGCCTCGGCATCGTCGCCTGGGCGACCTGGACGATCGCCGGGGAAGCGACGCGCCGACACGCACAGGACGTCGCGGACGAGCCGCCCCCGGACGGGCGGCGCACGCGAACGAACGTGCACGAGCTGCGTCCACCGGACGACGCACCCGAAGACGACGACTGACGGCATCGCTTCGACACCGCTTCTCCCGCGAGGGCGTCAGGCGCCCGCCCGCTCGATCGCCGCGTCGACGGCGGCCTCCACGTCTCGCGCGATCGCCTCTTCCGCGCGATCCGCGTCGATCCGCACCAGACCCGGGACGTCGAGGGACGCGAAGATCGCCGCGACCCGCTCCTGGAAGGGCAGATTCTCGAAGACCGGCTCGCTCGTTCCGCCCCGCGCGTCGACCCGCGCGAGTCCCGCTTCGGGGTGGAGCTCGAAGAGCAGCACGAGATCGGGGCGCTCGAACTCGGCTTCGCTGTCCGCCAGGATCTTCTCCGCATCGAGACCGCGGGCGCCCTGGTAGGCGACGGTCGAGAGGTAGCTGCGATCCGACAGCACGATCCGGCCCGCTTCGAGCGCCGGCGTCACCACCTCGCGCATGTGCTGGCGGCGATCCTCGAAGAACCACGCGAGCTCCGTCTCGGGCTCGACCGCCTCGCCGCTCCGGGCCATCGCGCGGATGCGCCGGCCCCACGGCCCCTCGGTCGGCTCGCGGGTCACGAGCGGATCGCGTCCGCGCGCGCGAAGCGATTCGGCCAGGCGGCGGAGCTGCGTCGACTTGCCGCAGCCGTCGATGCCTTCGAATACGATCAGGATCCCGCGCTTCACACCGCCTCCGTGCCCACCGGTTCACGCTTCCGGTCGGATCCTGCGAAGACTAACGCTCTCGCGCGCCTCAGGCGCTCCGCGCCAAGCGACCGCGCGCGCGACGCGTTGGCACGTCCTTCGCAATCTCCCCCCACGTCGCCCTCGGGCGAGCCGTGCGGCACTCCTCTAACGGGACCGGGAGCAAGCGCGGCCGAGAACGTCGGGCGGGAGCACAGGGTTCGAGTCGGGAATTTTCAATTACGGGGTGAAGCCCCGGCTCGAGCTCCCGCCCGACGGCTCTCCACCTCTCCACTTTTCCACCGCGGACGGCGAGAGACGTCGAGCGAGCGAGCGAGTCGCCCCTCCGAAAACGAAGAGGGCCGAAGCCCAAGGCTCCGACCCTCTCCGAAAGAGCAATGCACTCCACCTCTCCCCAACCGCCAGAACGAGCCCGCCGCGTGCCCGCGAAGCGCACGCCCAGCAGCGCCCGTAACTGCGTCTGAGGAGTGGATTCGGGGACAGATCAAGGCAGGAATCGTAAGGCGTACTCCTCGTACGCCGTCGATTCCGAACGCAGAGCTGGCCCCGAAGACGCCCTCAGATCTTTCCCTGGAGGAGGAAGGCGATGACCAGGCCGTAGATCGCGATCGACTCGATCAGGACCATGCCGAGGATGAAGTTGGTGAACATGCCGCCCGCGGCGCCCGGGTTGCGCGCGATGCCCGCCGTGGTGTTGCCGGCGGTGAGACCCTGGCCGATGCCACAGCCGAGACCGGCGAGACCGACGGCGAGACCCGCACCGAGACCGGGGCCCGTGCCGTCGACGCCGTCGGCCGCGAGGGCGACGGCGGGAACGGCGAAGAAGACGACGGCCCAGACGAGGGTGTTGAGGAAGCGACGCATGATGTTTTTCCTTTTCTTTCGTAGGGATCGCGGCAACCGCCGTCGGATCCTTTCCTTTCGAAACCTGCCCGGCGGTCACCCACCGAGCCGACGAGCGGGGCCTGTCCCCAACCGTCTATTCCCTAGCGCGCGGATTCGACCCGCGCGTAGAAGTCTGTCTTTCTCGTTGCGGTCTGCCGCGCTTCTCCCCGGCGAGTGCCTGCAGCCGGAAAATGAGTCGAGTGCCTGCAGCCGGAAAATTGGAAGAGCGCCCATCGTTCGCCCCGGCGCGCCCCCAAAACGCGGCGAGTGCCCGCGCAGCCGGAGGATGAGCCGAGCGCCCGCAGCCTACGGTCTAGTGAGGCTCCTCGAGCGCCTGTCCGATGTAGATCATCGTGAGGAGCGCGAAGACGAAGGCCTGCAGGAAGCTGACCAGGAGGCCGAGTCCCATGAAGATCGCGGGAACCGCGATCGGGACGAGACCGAGCCAGACCAGGACGACGGTGTGGTCCGCGAACATGTTGGCGAGCAGACGAATGCCCAGCGTCAGGATGCGCGCGAAGTGGAGCGGGATCTCGAGGATCAGGAAGACCGGCGCGAGCAGGCGGACGTGATAGTGCTTGCCGCCGATCTCCATGTTCATGATGGCGGGACCCATGAACTGGTAGATGTACTTCCAGCCGTGCTGCTTGATCCCGACGAAGTTGTAGACGGCGAACGAGATGATCGCCCAGGCGAAGGTCACGTTGACGTCGCCGGTCGATCCCGGGATGCCGGGGATCAGGCTCATCACGTTCGAGACCAGCACGAAGAAGAAGATCGAGCCGACGACCGGGAAGTAGTTGCGCCAGCTCTCTCCGATCGTGGTCTCGCCGAGATCGCCGAGGGCTTCGATCACGACCTCGACGATGTTGCGGATGGAGACGCCTTCGTCGGGCAGGACGCCGCCGTCGCCCGTCGCGGCACGACGGACGGAGAGGCCGGCCATCATCAGCACGACGGCCGCGAAGATCGCGGAGAGGTAGACCCACGGGATGTGAACGACGTGGGCGAGGTCTTCGAAGAGATTCATCGGGTTTCTTCATCCTGTGCAGGCGCGGACGTCGCGGCGGTCGCGGAACCGTCACACGCCGCGCGTGCCTGCTCGAATTGGGCCCGCTCGAGGGCCTTCTCGTGGGCGGCGATCTCGGCCGCCGCTTCGCTGAGGAGATCGTCGCGTTCGCTCGTGACGAGCCGGCCCGGTCGCCAGACGCTGTAGCTCTCCCAGTATTCGTCGTCGCTCGGGTCTTCCGCGACCGCGCCGCCGTCCACGAAGGAAGGCAACGTCGCCGGGTCGACCACCGGCGGCCGGTTCAGCCACGCGTCGATCACCGTCGCCGGCATCGTGATCGAGAGGCCGATCAGCAGCGCCGCCACGTCGGCGCCGGCCTGCATCGTCACGAAGATCGCGGCGGCCAGCGTCAGGAAGCGCATCGAGAAGAGGCCGATCCAGGTTCGTGCGCCTTCGATCTCCCCGGTGAAGAGTCGCTTCGCGCCGCGATGGATCGCGCCCAGATTCAGCGCTTCGAGGAACGCCCCGGCGGCGAGGCTGCCGGCGAAGTGCGGCGACACCAGGGCGAGCGAAGCTGCGACGGCCCCGGCGGACAGTCCCAGATTCAATCTCTCGACTCTGGCAAGCTCGAACTTCATGACGTCGGCGCGCGCTGCGCTTCCTCTTCTTCTTTTTCTCGGTCTCGTTCGGGTCGTGTCTCGGCTTCGTTCGGCTCGGTCGGGACGAGCGCCGGAGCTCCGTCTTCGGGGCGCTCAGCCCTTCCGTGTGTCCGCGTTCTCGTCGTCGCCTTCCGAGAGGATGTCCGCCAGGCCCGGGTTCTCGCCGGGTCCTTCGCTCGCATCCCCGTCTTCGGCAGCCGCCGGCTCCGCCGTCGTCGTGTTCGTCTCGTCGCCGTGGAGCTGTCGGCCCAGACGAACGAGCCGGAGCACGAAGGCCGCGAACCCGATTCCGGCACCGACCAGCAGGCCGGTGGGTGTCGTTTCGTAATGTTGGTCGAACCAGTATCCGAGCAGCGTCGCGATCAGGATCGCGCCCACCGCTTCGAAGGCGCCCTCGTAAGCGCTGCCACCGGAGGGGCCCGAAAGACGCGCGACTCGCTTCTCGAGATGTCGACGACCGGGATATTCCGGGGGTGAACTCACGTGGGCTCCCCCTCGAGACCCCTCGCATCGGGCGGGTGAGGCCCGCCGGGGTCCCGAAATGCGGCGCGCAAAGTAGCTGTTCAGGCCCCTCCGCTCAACGCAACCGAGCGACGCGGTCGAAAGCGATTTCGGCCGCGTCCAGGGTCCGGGCGATGTCGCCCGGGCGATGGGCGAGGGACACGAATCCGGCCTCGTAGGCCGAGGGTGCCAGATAGATGCCCTGCTCCAGCATGACCGCGAAGAACCGCTTGAAGGCCGCTGCATCAGATTGCTGCGCCTGGGCGAAGTTCTCGACCGGACCGGGGTGGAAGAAGAAGCCCAGCATGCCCCCGACGTGGCGCGCGGTGAACGGGATGCCCCGGGCGTGGGCCCGCTCGGCGAGTCCCTCGGCGAGGGCCCCCGCGCGGGCCGCGAGGGTCTCGTAGGTCCCCTCGGCCTCGAGGAGTGCCAGCGTCTCGATCCCCGCCGCGACCGCCAGCGGATTCCCGGAGAGCGTGCCAGCCTGGTAGATGTCGCCCGCCGGCGCGATCCGGTCCATCAGGTCCCGGCGCCCACCGTAGGCCGCCGCCGGGAGGCCGCCGCCCACGACCTTGCCGAGGGTCGTGAGGTCGGGCTTCACCTTGTAGAGCCGCTGAGCCCCGCCGGGCGCGACCCGGAAGCCGGTCATCACCTCGTCGAAGATGAGCAGCGCGCCGAACTCGTCGCAGAGCGCCCGGAGCCCCTTCAGGAAGCCGGGGACCGGCGGAATGCAGCCCATGTTGCCCGCGATCGGCTCGACGATGATCGCTGCGATGTCCCGGCCCCACTTCTCGAAGGCCTGTCGCGTCGCGGCCAGGTCGTTGAAGGGCGCGACGATCGTGAGGTCCGTCATCGCCTTGGGCACGCCGGGGGAGCCGGGGATGCCGAGCGTCGCCACGCCGGAGCCGGCACCCACGAGCAGCCCGTCCGAGTGCCCGTGATAGCAGCCGTCGAATTTCAGGATCCGGTCCCGCCCGGTCACACCGCGGGCCAGCCGGAGCGCGCTCATCGTCGCCTCGGTCCCGGAGCTCACCATCCGAACCTTCTGGACCGAGGGCAGCGCCCGCCGAATCGCTTCGGCCAACTCGGACTCCCGTACGGTCGGTGCCCCGAAGCTCGTCCCGCGCTTCATCGCCTCCCGCACCGCCGCGAGCACCTTCGGGTGCGCGTGACCGAGGATCATCGGCCCCCAGGAGCCCACGTAGTCGATGTACTCGCGGCCGTCGATGTCGCGGATCCGGCAGCCCTTGGCGGACTCGATGAAGGGCGGCGTCCCGCCGACGGAACCGTACGCACGTACGGGGCTGTTCACGCCACCGGGAATGCTGCGCTTGGCGCGGGTGAACTCGCGCTTCGAGGCCGAGGAACGCTTGGGGCTCATGGATCTCTCACTGGACGCGGGGTCGTGTTCGGGGTCGCTCGGCGCGGGTCGGACGCTAGTCCTCGGACGGCTCGGGCGTCTCCGCGGGGGTCGCCGGAGTCGCCGCCACGTCGCCGCTTCCCGCTTCGCCGTCGTCCGCGACGTCCTCTTCCGCGAGCCGCGCGATCGACACCAGCTTCTCGTCGGCATCGAGCCGCATCACGCGCACGCCCTGGGTCGCGCGCCCCATCGACGAAATTCCTTCGACGGGACAGCGCAGCACCTGGCCACCGTCGGTGATCAGCATGACGTCATCGTCGTCGACGACCTGGGCGATCCCGATCACGGGGCCGTTCCGCTCGTTCGCCCGGATGTTGATGATCCCCTGCCCACCCCGCTTCTGCGCGCGGTAGTCGTCGAGCGGCGTCCGCTTGCCGTAGCCGCGCTCGGTCGTAGTCAGGATCTGCGCGTCGCCGGCGAGGATCTCCATGCCGATGACCTCGTCGCCAGAGGCCAGTGCGATGCCGCGCACGCCGGTCGCCGTTCGGCCCATCGCGCGCGCATCGGTCTCGGGGAAGCGGATCGACTTCCCGAGGCGAGTGGCCAGCAGTACGTCGTCGCTGCCGCTGCTGCGGCCGGCGGAGATCAGCTCGTCTCCCTCCGAGAGGTTGATCGCGATGATCCCGGCCTTGCGCGGGTTCGAGAAGGCGGAGAGCGACGTCTTCTTGATGACACCCTTCCGTGTAGACAGGATGATGAACTCGTCCGCCGCGTCCTCGAAGCTCCGGACCGGGAGCATCGTCTGCACGGTCTCGCCTTCCTGGAGCGCGAGCACGTTCACGATCGCCTTGCCCTTCGCGGCGCGACCGAGCTGCGGCAGCTCGTGGACCTTGAGCCAGTGGAGTCGGCCCAGGTTCGTGAAGAAGAGCAGGTAGGCGTGGGTCGAGGCGACGCCGAGATGGCGCACGAAATCCGCTTCCCGCGTGGCCATGCCCTTCGCGCCCTTGCCACCGCGGCGCTGGGCGCGGTAGAGCGTGACCGGGTTGCGCTTGATGTATCCGAGGTGGGACAGGGTGACGACCATGTCCTCTTCGACGATCAGGTCCTCGTTCGTGATCCCGTCGATCGCGGGGGCGAGCTCGGTTCGGCGATCGTCGCCGAACTTCTCCTCGACCTCGCGCAGCTCGTCGATCACGACCTCGAGGATCCGCTCGTCGGAGGCCAGCAGGTCCTTCAGGTCCGCGATCTTGGCGCGGAGCTCTTCGAGCTCGTCGAGGACCCGCTGTCGCTCCATCGCGGTCAGCGCGCGCAGACGCATGTCGAGGATCGCCTGCGCCTGCCGCTCGGAGAGGTCGTAGCGCTCCATCAGCTGGGCGCGGGCGGTCGCCGCGTCGGCGGCGGCACGGATGAGGGCGATGATCTCGTCGAGATGATCGAGGGCGATCGCGAAGCCCTCGAGGATGTGCGCGCGCGCCTCGGCCTGCGCGAGGTCGTAGATCGCGCGGCGGATGACGACTTCCTTGCGGAACTCGATGAAGTGGCGGAGCGCCTCCTTGATCGAGAGTGTCTGCGGCCGACCGTTCACCAACGCCAGCAGGTTCACGCCGAAGGTCGTCTGGAGCGGCGTCATCTTGTAGAGCTGATTCAGGAGCACGTCCTCGGAGACGTCCTTCTTCAACTCGATGACGACGCGCATGCCCTCGCGGCTCGACTCGTCGCGCAGGTCCGAGATTCCCTCGAGGCGGCCTTCCTTCACGAGGTCCGCGATCCGCTCGAGGAGCAGCGCCTTGTTGACCTGGTAGGGGATCTCGGTGACGACGATTCGCATGCCGCGCTTCGTCTCTTCGAACCCCGCCTTCGCGCGAAGCGTCAGGTGACCGCGACCAGTCGCGTAGTAGCTGCGGATCCCATCGGTTCCGCAGAGCATCGCGCCCGTCGGGAAATCCGGCCCCGGCATCTTCTCGAGCAGATCGTCGAGCCCGCAATCCGGATTCTCGGCCTCGAGGATCAGCGCGGCGGTCAGCTCGCGAAGATTGTGGGGCGGGACGTTCGTCGCCATGCCGACGGCGATGCCTGCCGACCCGTTCGCGAGGAGGTTCGGGAACCGCGTGGGCAGGACGATCGGCTCTTCCATCTGGCCGTCGAAGTTCGGCTGGAAGTCCACGGTCTCGCGATCGATGTCGCGGAGCATCTCTTCCGCGAGCCGCGCAAGCCGCGCCTCCGTGTAGCGGTAGGCCGCCGCGGAGTCGCCGTCGATCGAGCCGAAGTTGCCCTGGCCGTCGACGAGCGGGTACCGGAGGGAGAAGTCCTGGGCCATCCGGACCATCGAGTCGTAGACCGCGGAGTCGCCGTGCGGGTGGTAGTGCTTCAGCACCTCGCCGACGACACCCGCCGACTTCGAGTAGGGTCGGTTCGGGAGCAGCCCCTCCTGGTTCATCGCGTAGAGGATCCGGCGGTGGACCGGCTTGAGACCATCGCGCACGTCCGGCAGGGCGCGGCTGATGATCACCGACATCGAGTAGGCGAGGAACGAGGAACGGACCTCGTCCTCGATGTTCACCGTCGGGAAGCTGTCGTCCGGCGGCGGAGGGCCGCCGGCTTCGCCGTCGCTGGGATCTCTGGGTTCGTCGGACACTGGTACGGTCTTCCCTGGCCGGCGGGCGCCCGGCCTCTACATCCGGTCTAGACGTCGAGGTTCGCCACGCTGAGCGCGTTGTCTTCGATGAAGCGGCGGCGAGGCTCGACGACGTCGCCCATCAGGGTCGTGAAGACGTCGTCGGCTTCGACGGCGTCCTCCACGCGGATCTGCACGAGGTTGCGGTTCTCCGCGTTCATCGTCGTCTCCGCCAGCTGGTCCGGATTCATCTCGCCGAGGCCCTTGTAGCGCTGGATCGAGAGACCCTTGTTCGCGATCTCGAGGATCCGCGCGAGCAGACTCGTGATCAGCGTGAACGCCTCGGGCTCGCGATCGCCATGGCGCAGCGTGTAGGGCGCGGGGCCGAGCTCCGCGAGCTCCTCCGTCAGCCGGACCATCTTCTGGAAATCACCGGACTCCACGAGGGATCGGTCGAAGGCGCTTCGCAGGGTCTGGCCGTTCCGCCGCGTCCGCGCGACGAGCTTGAAGCCGCTCCCGTCGAGCTCCGCCTCCGTCGTCCAGGAGAGCTCGTCGACCGTCTCTTCACCGTCCGCGGGACGCGCGCGCAGGATCTCGGCCTCGAGGACCGGGACGACGTCGTTCAGCAGGACCGCTTCGTCCTGGAACTCTTCGGGCCTCGGGCGGGCGACGTGCGCCGCAGCGTCGACGACCCGCTCGTCGAAGAGTCGGATCTTGAAGTGGTCGAGGGATCTCTGGCGCGCGCTGGCGTTTTTCAGCAGCGCGTTCAACGAATCGCCCTCGCGCGCCTCACCATCGCCGCAGGCCACCTCGGCGCCGTCGAGCGCCAGCCCGAAGAGATAGTCCTCGAGCTCCTGCTCGTCCTTCAGGTAGCGACTCGTCTTGCCGCGCTTCGCCTTGAACAGCGGCGGCTGCGCGACGTAGAGGTAGCCGCGCTCGATCAGGTCGCGCATCTGTCGGTAGAAGAAGGTCAGCAGAAGCGTCCGGATATGGGACCCGTCCACGTCCGCGTCGGTCATGATGATGACCTTGTGGTAGCGGGCCTTGGCCGCATCGAAGTCTTCGCCGATTCCGGTCCCGAGGGCGGCGATGATCGCCTGGATCTCGGCGCTCGCGAGCATGCGGTCGATTCGCGCGCGCTCGACGTTCAGGATCTTGCCGCGGATGGGGAGGATCGCCTGGGTCTCCCGCGAACGACCCTGCTTCGCGGTTCCGCCGGCGGAGTCGCCCTCGACGATGAAGAGCTCGCACTTCGCCGCGTCGCGTTCCTGACAGTCGGCGAGCTTGCCGGGCAGGCTGAAGTCGGAGAGGGCGCCCTTGCGGCGCGCGAGGTCGCGGGCCTTGCGGGCGGCTTCGCGCGCGCGGGCGGTGTCGACGATCTTCGCGACGATCGGCTTGGCGACGCGGGGGTTCTCCTCGAGGAAGCTCGTCAGCTGCTGGTAGACGATGCCTTCGACGACGCCGCGCACTTCGCTCGTGCCGAGCTTCGTCTTCGTCTGTCCCTCGAACTCCGGCTGCGGGACCTTCACCGAGATGACCGCGCAGAGGCCCTCGCGCAGGTCCTCGCCGGACACGGAGGGCGCGTCGTTCTTTCCCTTGCCCCCGCCCTTCGTGTTCGCCGCGATGTAGCGGTTCAGCGTCCGGGTCAGCGCGGTTCGGAAGCCGACCAGGTGGGTGCCGCCTTCGACCGTGTTGATGTTGTTGGCGAACGAGTAGACCGATTCGTTGTAGGAATCGTTGTATTGGAGCGAGATCTCGGCATCGACGGTCACCTCGCGACCGTGGTCGTCGAAGCTTCGCTGGCCGCTCAGGAAGATCGGCTCGTCGTGGAGCGGATTGCGCTTCTCGTTGAGGTGCTTCACGAAGGAGTTGATGCCGCCCTCGTAACAGAAGTCGTGACTCTTGTCGTTGCGCGCATCGCGGATGACGATCCGCACGCCGGCGTTCAGGAACGCGAGCTCGCGGAGACGCTTCGACAGGACGTCGAAGGAGAACTCGGTCACCGGGAAGATCTCGGGATCGGGGAGGAACACGACGGTCGTGCCGGTCTCGTCCGTATCGCCGATCACCTCGAGCGGACTCGTCGGCGTTCCGCGGGAGAACGACTGGGTGTGGACCTTGCCCCCGCGCTTGATCTCGATGCTGAGCTCGCTCGACAACGCGTTGACCACGGAGATGCCAACGCCGTGGAGACCGCCGGAGACCTTGTAGGAGTTCTCGTCGAATTTTCCGCCGGCGTGGAGCGTCGTGAGGACGACTTCGCACGCCGGTCGGTTCTCGACCGGATGCATGTCGGTCGGGATGCCGCGACCGTTGTCGACGACCGTCACGCTGCCGTTCGCTTCGATCGTGACGTGGATCTCGCTGCAGTGTCCGGCGAGGGCTTCGTCGATCGAGTTGTCGACGATCTCGTAGACCAGGTGGTGGAGCCCGTCGGGACTCGTCGAGCCGATGTACATCGCGGGGCGTTTGCGAACGGGCTCGAGACCCTCGAGGACTTCGATCGAACTGGCGTCGTAGCTCACCGCGTTTCTTTCTCTTGCTGGCTTGATCGACTTGCCGCTTGCAGGGGTCCGGTCGTCCGTGTCCGTCGCTCGCTCGGTTGGAATCGCTTCGCTCGTCGAAGCGCCGACCGTCGTCATCCGGCCGTTCCGAGTGCGCAGAACGGGCAGGGGAGATCCGTTTCCCGGGT
This sequence comes from bacterium, assembly GCA_030432735.1. Classification (GTDB taxonomy): domain Bacteria; phylum Myxococcota_A; class UBA9160; order UBA9160; family UBA4427; genus UBA4427. The sequence goes on along the minus strand of JAUIMK010000053.1, from coordinate 1,384 downwards.
GCACCGATCGGAAGGCGGCCCCGTTCGAGAGCCCGCGCGGATCACGGGTTCTCCGGCTCTTGCGTGACCCACCGACCGCCCTCGCGAAGGGCGACTCCCGGGCCGGCCGAGACCACTTCGATCCCGCACGGCACGGCGTCGGCGTCACGTCCCCAAACGCGTCTCAAACGCGCTGGGAGAGTACCGGAACCCCGAGGGTCGAGCAAAGGCGAGAACGCCCTCGTTTTTCCGTCAGGCGGCGTTCTCCGGCCCGTGGACTCGCGTTCTCGCGGAAGCGACGTTTTCCCGAGGGAACAACCCGCTGGAGCCCGTCGAAACGGCGTTTCAGGACGCTCCCCGAACGCGGGCGGAGCACAGCACCGCGTGGCCCCCTATCGCGGGTCCGCGCCCGTCCGATCAGATCCGCATCGGCATCACGACCGCGAGGGTCTTCTCGTCCTCCGGCGGTGTGATCCGGGAGGGCGACAGCTCGTCCTGGAACGAGAAGCGGATCTCCTTGGTCTGGATGGCGTTGATCGCGTCCATCAGATACCGCGCGTTGAACCCGATCGTGAGCGCATCGCCCGCGTAGTCGACATCGAGCTCTTCCCGCGCGTCCCCGAGATCCGGGTTGTTGGAGCTGATCACCAGCTGGCCGTCCGAGAGCTCGAGCTTGACCGCGCGGCTGCGCTCCGAGGAGAGCAGCGCGACGCGGCGCACGGCCTGGACCAGCGAGTCCGTCGGCAGCACGAGGTGTCGGGTGAGGTCCTTAGGAATGACCTGGTTGTAATTCGGGAACTCGCCTTCGATCAGACGCATGACGAGCGTGACGTCACCCTTGCGGGCGAGTCCGCTGTTGTTCGCGAATGCGAGCTCGATCTCTTCCGCGTCGTCTTCGTCGACCAGACGCTTCAGCTCGCCGAGTCCCTTGCGCGGAATGATCACGCCACTGGCGAGCGCACTCGCGTCGCCGTCGATCTCGCGATCGGCGCAGGCGAGGCGATGACCGTCGGTGGCGACGAGTCGGATCTCGTCGGTGTCGTTCAGGACCTCGAGATAGACGCCGTTCAGGTTGTACCGGGTCTCGTCGACCGAAGCGGCGTACATGGTCCGTTCGATCATCGCCGACAACACACCCGCAGAGACCGGAACCGTCTTCTCCGGGCTGAATTCGGGCAGTGTGGGGTATTCCTCGGCGGCCGTGCCGGCGAGGGTGAAGCGGCTCCGGTTGCATCGGATCTCGAGATAGGAGTTGGCCGTCGCCTCGAGCTCGATCTTCTCGTCCGAGAGTTCGCGGACGATCTCGAAGAGCTTCTTCGCCGAGACGGTGAGGCCACCGGCTTCGGTCACGTTCGCCGCGTGCCGGCTGCGAACGCCGACTTCGAGGTCGGTCGCAGCGAGCTGC
>JAUIMK010000052.1 GCA_030432735.1 bacterium | reverse complement strand
TCGTGTAGTGGTTCTCGCCGGACGGCGCGTTGACCGCGTACTGGAAGAAGACGTTGCCTTCCGGGCTCCAGCCGAGGTCGTCGAAGCCGCCACCCGTGTCGAAGGCAGCCTTCTGCGAGCCGGGGACGTCCGCCGCCGGGTTCACCGTCGCCGCGACGTACTCACCGAACTCCGCGAGGTAGGACTCCTCGGCGGTGCGGATGGCCGCGATGTTGACCTTGCCTTCCGAGCTCTTGGACTTGAGCTGGAAGCGAAGGAAGTTCGGGATCGCGATCGCGGCGAGAATACCGATGATGGCGACCACGATCATGAGCTCGATGAGGGTGAAGCCCTTGTTGGACTTGCGAATGAGCTTGCTCATTGTGGTGTCTCTCCTAAAAGTAGACTGGTCTGTTAGGTCACTCGAGTGAACGAGTCCCTGCGACGTGCAGGGTTTGGCTGCGGTCTCCCCGAGTTCCCGTCCAGGAGGGGGCTGGTTCCGCCGGACCCATCCAAGAGCAAGCGGTGTGCCAGCTCCGTGAAAGACCCGAACGGTTCCGTCATGCGACCCGCAAGTCCGCATGCAGATCACCGATCGGCCGTCCGGATTCGAAGCTGAACTTTTTCGAAGGGGGTTCTGGCCACGCGATCACGCCGGTGCCGAATCGCGTCCGGAGCGCCGAAGAGTGACGCCGTGGGGCAGTCCCAATGACGAATTCCGTCACTCGCGCTCAGCGTGAACGGAATGCTCCCGGCACACGAGACGCAGCTCTTCGGCAACGATCACGACGATCGTCCCGCGAACGCACGCGCGAAGTGCGAAGCCCGCGACGAGACGCGAAGCGCGTTCGAAATCGGGCGTTCAGCCTTCGGCGGCCGGCCGCCGCAGGAAGACGTCGCTCGCTTCGTCCTTGGCGCAGGGCGCGGGCTCGCGCTGATGCGCGTCCCACAGGATCCCGCACTCCGAGCACGCGAGATCGGGACCGAAGCGATGACCCGAGGCGGCGGGGCGATCGGCCGGGTCCATGCCGCGAACGGAGTCCGGAGACTCGGGGGAGCCGGCGACGCGCGCAGCGCCCGCGGTCTCCGCCGTCGCTGTGGCGGCCGCGATCCGGGGCGCTCGATTGATTCCGTCGGACTCGTTCATCGCCCACCCCCGAAGTGCGCGAGTCCGGTTCGAACCGGCGCAGACTGCGAGTATAGCGGGCCTTGTCGCGATGAGTCGGTCGCGTTCCGCTCCGCGCAGGGAAGGGTCGCCGACGGGCCGCGTGGCTAAGGCGCAGATTTCGATTCCTCACGCACGCCGGCGATCCGGAGCGGCGCATCGATCTGCGAGATCCGGCGGGGATCCGCGACCGGACCGAGGTCGCCCGTGAAGCGGTCCGCGTGCTTCGCCTCGCAGGTTCGCCGGTCGCAGAACACCTCGCGCAGGATGTTCGCGGCCAGCTCGCTCGATCGCTTCCACCACAGATTGCTCTGCAGCTGAAGGACGACGACGCCGATCTTCGGATCCTCGGCGGGGGCCACCCCGACGAACCACTCGTATCGCCCGTAGGGGTCGCGTCCGGTGAGATTCCCCGTCTTGCCCGCGACCCGAACGTTGCCGAGCACCGGGCGCCCCCGCCGGGTTCGAAACGCGCGCTTCGCCGTTCCGCGCGTCGTCGTCGACACGAGCATCTCGCGAAGCGCCTTCGCACGGCTCGCCGGCAGGACGGTCCGGGGCTCGGCGCGTCGGGGCAGCGCGACGGAGCGGCCCGCGGGATCGACGACACGATCCACCCACCAGGGCTCACGCAGCGCGCCATCCGTCAGGATGGTGGTGAGCGCTGCGACGTGGAGTGGCGTCACGCGGAGGCCGTCGAGACCGCTGCCAAGGCGTCCGAGGTCGAGCTTCGACTCGACGAGCTCGATGCGTCCGGACTCGTGACCGGGCGCCGGCGGCGCCAGCCAGCCGAAGCGTTCCAGCGTCGCGCGCAGCCGCTCCTCGCCGAGCGTGTGGACGGCCCATTGCGAGAAGCACTGGTTGTTCGAGGTCGCGAGCGCCTCTTCGAGACCGGATTCGTTGCCCGATCGCGGCCGGTCGAGTCGCCGCCGATTGAGCCGGTACTTGTTGCCGCGATACACGCAGGACGTGTCCGCTCCCTTCTCCTCCTCCTCGAGGAGCGCGGCGGCGGAGAGCACCTTCACGATCGACGCGGCGGGATAGGCTCGATCCGCCGGAAACGAATCGGGCGCCGTCGACACGTAGGCCAGGAGCCTGGCCGTGCGCGGATCGATCACGATCGCATGGCCGCGCTCGACGCGTCCCTTGCGCAGTACCTCGAAGACGTCCTCGGTCAGCGTCTCGTCGAGGCTGTACTCGATCCGCAGGGCGTCGTCGGGCCACCCCGAGAGCTCGGCCCGGGGCCCCGTGCCACCCGGCGGGAGCCACTCGACGAGCCGCGGATTCGCCTGCGGATCGAATCGGCTCGCGTGCGCCCGCGCGTACTCGAAGCGCTCGCGGGTGCGCGGGAGGTCGGCCAGGCGCTCGGCCGACAGCGCAGCGGGCGGCGGCGCCGCAGAGACCGCCGGAAGCGTCGGCGGGGCGCTCGATCGCCAGGATCGGAAGGCGGCCTGGGCGCCCCAGAGGAGCACGAGCAGGAGGGCGATCCCCGCCACGACCGCGACGCGGCCGAGTCCCGTGAGCCGGGGTCCGCCGCGACGGCGATTGCCGGTGCGGAAGAAGAACGAGCGGCCTGCACCGCGCGACAACGACCCTCGGCGCAACCGACGCCGGCGGCCGAAGAGGAAGGCGACGACCGAGAGGACCGCCGGAGCGGCCGGACGCCGCTCAGATCGCAACGACCGACTCGACTTCGGGGATCTCTTCCTTCAGCCGCGCCTCGATCCCCATCTTCAGGGTGATCGACGAGCTCGGACAACCGGCGCACGCCCCCTGGAGGACGACCTCGACGACGCCGTCGCGGAATCCCGCGAACGTGACCTCGCCGCCGTCCGACTCGACGTAGGGACGCACGTCGCGCTCGAGGATCTCGCGGATCTTCGCCACGACCGCGTCGTCCGCTGCCGCCTCCGGGGGCTCGAACGCGGAACCGAGGGCGGGCACGCCGCTCCCGGCCCATGCCTTGATCTCCGCCACGATCGGCGCCGCGAGATCGGTCCACTCAGCGGACTCGGCCTTCGACACCGTGACGAAATTCGGCCCGAGCGTGATCGCCTCGACGCCGTCGATCGCGAGGATCGGCGAGGCGAGCGGCGAGACCTCCGTGGCGACGGCGTCCTGGAACGAAGCGGAGGCGACCCCTTCGGCCACTTTCTGGCCGAGTACCCACTTGATGCTGTTCGGGTTGGGAGTCCGTTCCGCATGCATGCGAAAACCGAGATCCATGTCGCGAAGAGTAGGACTCCCCTCGACTCGCGGCCAATCGCGACGTCTCCGCGCGTCGTCGAACGGCTATGCTGCGCGCGTGTCCCGCACGAAGGCCGTCCTCACCCGCCACGTCCTCCCCCTGGTGATCTCCGGGGCCGCCTTGATCTACGTCTTCGGGTACGCGATCGACTGGCAGGCCATCCCCGAAGCGACGGATCGCGCGAACATGCCGCTGTTCATCGCCATCACGATCGCGGACAAGGTCGTCTTCTTCCTGGTCTGGACGCTGGTCCAGGCCTCGATGGTCCGGCGCTTCCTCGCCCCCGTCCCGCGGCGGCAGATCATCGCGGTGAAGGGCGGCGCCGAGCTCGTTCGTGCGCTGAACAACTCCGTTTCCGACGCGACCTTCTTCCTCGGCGTGTGGCAGCTCTGTCGTGCCCCGCTCCAATCCGTCGTCGCGGTCTCGACGCTCCCCTTCGTCGCGCATTTCTTCGTGCTGCTCGTCCAGGGCTCCGTCGCGATGCTCTTCGTCGACCGGGAGCAGGTCCAGTTCGGCGTGATCGCCGGCGTCGTCGCGTTCGGCTGGGTCCTCGTCGCGGCGTTCGTGATCTCGCGGGCGCTCGGTGTCGTCGATCGACTGTGGGCGCTGTTGCGGCTCGACTTCCTGGACGGCCGCGTGAACCTGCGGGACCTGCTGCCCTACTTCTGGGTCTTCGCGGCCTTCGCGACCGCCGACGTCTTCATCCAGGGGATGGCCAGTCGCGCCTTCGGAAACGAGATCGACTGGACGGCGCTCTTCGCCGGCATCCCGACGCTCTACTTCTGGATGATGGTCCCGTCCTTCGGCAACTTCGGAACGCGCGAGATCGTGTGGGCGAACATGTTCCACGGCTACGCGGACGAGGCTTCGCTCTATGCGTTCGCCCTCTGGACGAACGTGATCTTCCTCGTGATGCACGTGCTGATCGGCGTGCTCTTCCTGAACCGCGCGATGGCGCTGCTCTCGGATCTCCGGAAGACCCGCGGCCACGTCGACTCGATCAAGTCCCCGATCCTTCGCGACGCCCTCGACCCCTAGCGGCCCCGAGCACGCCTAGCGTCTTCGGATCACGACCTCGGGCCCCGGCGAGGCGACCCCGGAGAGCGAGCCGATTCGCGTGAGCAGCGTGCGCACGTCCACGTGCAGCTCCTCGGCGCGCATCGCCCGGGCAATCTCACCGGCCCGCAGATCCATGCCGAGGGCCTCGGACAGGAAGCCGCCGGAACCGAGGAAGCGCTTCGCGTGGAGCGAGTCGTCGGCGCCGAGCTCTCGCGCGAGCAGCGCGTCCAGCTGCTCGGCGACCTCGATCCCCGTCGCCAGGCGCCGGATCGCGCTGGGAACGAGGAGATAGCTCTCGATGTGGCGCAGCCCCCAGACGAAGAGCTCGAGCCCCGGCTCCGCCGCGAGGTCTCCCGGTGCCGAGTCCGCCGCGTCTTCGTCCAGATGATGGTCCCGGTCGAGCACGACGAGACCCCGCCAGCCCGAGGCATGGCCGCCGCGCTTGCGGAAATCCTCGAGGGCGCGCACCGGCTGGCGCCCCCCCATGATGACCGTTCGCTCCTCGATACAGCGCGCGACGGCGGGCTCCACCCGCCGTGCCCAGGTCTCGAGGATCTCGCGGTCCCGCGGCCCCTCCACGTAGAGGACGAAGCGATCGTTCCCCCGCGACCTCCGGCCGCCGCCGGCGCGCGGCTTTCGGTCACGAGAACCGCGTCCCGGACCGCCTTCGCGGGACGCGGCGCGACGACGATTCCGATCGGAAGCGCGCGGCGCGGTCGCCGCGCCGGACGGGACCCGCTCGTTTCGCCTCTCACCCACCCGGACCTCGTCCGAGCCGGTCTTCCGATCGCGACCCTTGCGGCGCACGGATTCGCCCCATCCCTTCGGCGGGACTCGCAACCAACGGCGAATCCCCTTGATCTGCAACGTAGATCGACGCGGGCCCGATGTCACCGGACGCTCCGGGACCGTTCCGGGAAAGACGCGCGAATGCCTTTCGTCACACCCCACGACCACGCTCCCGGCTCGGCGTCGATTGAACCACCTGGTTGCCACGGGTATGCTAGGCGGATGATCTCGATCATCGTCGCCGATGACCATGGCATCGTGCGAGAGGGCCTGCGTCGCCTCCTCGAAGCCGAGCCCGACCTGAAGGTCGTGGGCGAGGCCGAGGACGGGCGCCAGGTCCTGGCGGAGGTCGCGCGCACCCGCCCGGACATCGTGGTCCTCGACATCACGATGCCGCGGATGGGAGGACTCGAGACCCTCGAGCGCCTCCGGACCGATCACAAGGACGCGAAGGTGATCCTGCTCTCGGTCCACAACGACCCGCCCTTCATCCAGAGCGCGATCGGTCTGCGCGCGGATGGCTATGTGCTGAAGAACGGTCGCGCCTCCGAGATCGTGACCGCCGTCCGCGAGGTCATGAACGGCGGCAGCTACTTCTCGCCCGCAGTCGCTCGGGAGATCGTCGAGCAGGTTCGTTCCCCGCGAACCGATTCCCCGGATCCGTTCACGCTGCTCTCCGCCCGGGAACGGGAAGTGCTGCACCTGATCGCGGAGGGGCTCTCGGCGAAGGAAGTCGCCACCGAGCTCTCGATCTCGACCAAGACCGTCGAAGCCCACCGCACGAGCCTCATGCGAAAGCTCGGCGTGCGCAAGGCCACGGAGCTGGTGCGCTACGCCCTCCGACACGGTCTCATCGAGCCTTGATCCGATCCGTCGGCGCTGCGCGCCTCGCGACGCGGCCTTGCGGGCCGCGTCTTGCGCTCAGGGCTGTTTCCGCCGGCGCTGCGCGGCGCGCCGCGCCTAACGTGGGTCCGGGTCCCGCTCGAGGGTGACCAGGGTCTCGACGTGGGGCGTCTGCGGGAAGAGGTCGAAGGCGCAGGCGGTGGTCAGCGCGTAGCCGGCCGACGTGAGGTCGGCGAGATCGCGGGCGAGGGTACCGGGGTCGCACGAGAGGTAGACGAGGCGCGGCGGGCCGGATTCGGCGAGGGCGCTCCGCACGGGCTTCTCGAGGCCGGTGCGCGGCGGGTCGACGAGCGCCAGGTCCGCGCCGGCGAATCGGCGCGCGAGGTCCCGTCGGGCCTCGGCACGCCCGGCCACCACTTCGACCGAACGGTGGACCTCCGACTGCGCGAGGTTCTCCCGTAGATCGGCCAACGCCGACGACGCGCTCTCGATCGCGACGCCGAAGAGGCCCGCCCGAGCGAGCGGGACCGTGAAGAACCCGACGCCCGCGTGGAGCTCGACGAAGCGGGTCCCCGGGCCGCGTCCGCCGACGAGACAGGCCTCGAGCACGGCTTCGACGAGCGTGTCCCAAAGCAGCAGGTTTCCCTGCACGAAGCTCTCGCCGGACACCCGGAGCGACGCTCCGGCGACCTCGACCAGCACGCTCGAGGCGGTGGTCGCGTCGCCCCGCGCCTTCTTGCGCGCGCCGGCGGGGGTCACGATCGACGTTCCGTCCGAGCCCGTCGTGACGACCCACTCGCGCGTCCGGCGGGTCGGCGCGTTCCCCGCCTCCCGCACCCGCTCCCCACGCTCGGCGAGCGCCCGCTCCGCCGACGGCACGAGCACGGGGCAGACCTCGACGGCGCGCGCGCCCTCGCCACCGCGGACGCGATAGCCGACGCCGCCTTCGCATTCGACGAAGCGCGCGCGGCCGCGATAGGCGTACGGGGAAGGCGAGGGCACGATCTGGAGCTCGCCGGCGACGGATACGCCGCCGATGCGTTCGAGGGCGTCGATCACGGCCCTTCGTTTCGCCTCGAGCTGGACGTCGTAGGAGACGTGCTGCCAGAGACAGCCGCCGCAGGTTCCGAAGTGCGGACAACGCGCCTCGATCCGGCCGGGCCCCGGATCGAGCACCGTCTCGATCCGCGCGCGCACGAAACGTTTGCGTTCGAGCACGAGCTCGAGCGAGACGCGATCACCGGGGACGCCGCCCTCGACGAAGACCACCCGGCCGTCCGGAAGGCGCGCGACGCCGTCGCCGCCGGAGGAGAGCGATTCGATCTCGACGACCACCGGCGCTCGCGCCGGGCCGTCGCCTTCGGGAGAGGTCGACACCTTCGTGCGTCAGTCGGCGAAGCCGTTGGCGGTCGGGTCCTCGGTCACCTTCACCCGCGTGATCCGGCTGCCCGAGACGTCGATGCACTCGATCACGTAGCCCGGCACGATGATCTTCTCGCCCTTGCGCGGCGCGCGCTCGAGGGTGTTGAAGCAGAGGCCGCCGATGGTGTCGCCCTTCTCGGCGGGCACCTGCCACCCGGACTCGCGATTGAAGTCGAGGACGCTCACGCGACCGAGGACCTCGTAGCTGCCGTCGCGGAGCTTGCGGATCGTGAGGAGCTCTTCCGAGTCGAACTCGTCGCGGATCTCGCCGACGATCTCCTCGAGGATGTCCTCCTGCGTGACGAGTCCCTTCGTCACGCCGAACTCGTCCTTGACGAGTGCCACGTGACAGAAGGCGCGCTGCATCTCGGTCAGCAGACGGAGGATCGGCTTGCGCTCCGGAACGCGCAGCACCGGCTTCAGGATGCCGAAGAGCTCCTTGCCCTCGGCGCGATGGAGCTTGATCAGATCCTTCAGATGGATCACGCCCAGCACGTGATCGATCGACTCTTCGTAGATCGGCACGCGCGTATAGCGCCCCTCGAGCATCTGCTCGATCAGGTCGGAGACCGGCGTGTCGGTCGGGTAGGCCTCGATCTCCGTCCGCGGGACCATGATCTCGGAGACGTCCATCTCGGCGGCGTTCGAGGTCGCACCGATGATCGCCAGCGGCGAGCCCGCATCCTCGACGTCGTCGAGGGCTTCGCGCGCGAGCCGCAGCACCTCCTCCGAGCCGAGGGACTCGTCGCCTTCGATCCCGCCCGTCACGCGGCGGACGAGGGGCTCGATCCCGCGATCGAAGAGGCCGTGGACCGGGCGGAGGATCTGGTGGAAGAGGTAGAGCGGCAGGCCGACGACTCGCGAGACGCCGCGAGGATGACGCGCCGCGACCGCCTTGGGCAGGATCTCGCAGAAGAGCAGCACGAGCAGCGTCATCACGAAGGTCGCCACCGGGATGCCGAGCTCGGTCCCGAGCAGCGAGATCGCGAGGCCCGACGCGACCGACGCGCCGAGGATGTTCACGACGTTGTTGCCGAGCAGGATCGTGACGAGCAGGCGGGACGACGAGGACGTCAGGTCGCGGACGGCGACGTCGGCCGGTGCGACCTGGTCCTTGCCCTCACCGTCGAGGTCGTGGGAGCGCAGGCGGAACAGCGCCGTCTCGCTTCCCGAGAAGAAGGCCGAGGCCGCGAGGCAGGCAACGATGATCAAGACGGCGCCGAGTACGGACATCACCATTCCTCCCATCGGCGAGTCGGCGCACTCACTGCAGTGAGGCTCCGAGCCCACGCCGATGCGGGGGTCGAGGAGAGATCGACGATCGCAGGCCCACGACCTCGCGAGCGAGCGGAAATCCCGTCAGCGCGCGAAGGGCGCGCGAATGCGGAGGGTCGCACCGGCAAGCGGCTCGAAGGGCGTGGCCAGGGAGGCGAGCCACGCTCGGGTTGGGGCGGCTCGTCCGGCTCACCCGCAGACGACAGGGATAATGGAGAAGAGGATTCCATGGATTCCGAAAAATCTACCCCGCGCCCCTGGGCCGAGCAACAGAGGCCTCGGCCGCGTCGCGCCGCTCGGGCTTCTCGGCCCGCTCCAGGAACGCTTCGCACTCCCGCGCCGGGAGCGGGCGGCTGAAGAGGAAGCCCTGGAGCTCCTGACAGCCGAGCTCCGTCAGGACCCGGGCCTGCTCCTCGGTCTCGACCCCTTCCGCCACCACCTCGAGCCCGAGCCGGTTCGCGAGGGCGACGACCGCGGAGGTCAACGCTTCGTCGCTCGCGCTGTCACCGATGCCCGAGACGAAGGAGCGATCGATCTTCAGGCGGTCGATCGGGAAACGCTGGAGCGCGGAGAGCGACGAGTAGCCCGTCCCGAAGTCGTCGAGCGCGAAGCCGATCCCCAACGCGGAGAGCGCTCCGATCCCGGCGACGATGTTCGCGCTCTGATCGAGGATGCACGACTCGGTGATCTCGAGCTCGAGATCCGCGGCGGAGACGCCGGTGTCGAAGAGCACCTGCTCGACGGCGTTCGCGATCCCGAGGTCCGTCAGCTGCTCGACCGACAGGTTCACCGACATCCGGATCGGCGCGAAGCCCGCTTCCCGCCAGCTCGCGAGCTGACGACAGGCGGTGCGGAGGACCCACTCGCCGATCGGCACGATCAAGCCCGTCTCTTCGGCGACGGGGATGAACTCGTCGGGCCGGACCATCGCACCGTCGGCGTCGATCCAACGGATCAGCGCCTCGACCGCGGCGACGCGCCCCGTCCGCGAGTCGCGGATCGGCTGATAGTGGAGCACGAGCTGGTCCCGTTCGAGCGCGTGTCGGAGGTCGGTCTCCAGCTGGAGACGTCGCGTCGAGGTGGCGTTCATCTCGGGGGAGAAGAACGCGTAGGCGTTCCCGCCGCGATCCTTCGCGTGGTACATCGCGACGTCGGCGGCCGCCAGCAGGGTCTCGGTATCGCTGCCATCGTCCGGCGACACCGAGATCCCGATGCTCGCGCCGACGAAGATCTCGCGGTCGCGGACCTCGAAGGGGCGGGAGAGCGAGTGGAGGACGCGGCGCGCGACGCGAGCGGCATCCTGCGCGTGCTCGAGGTCCTGGAGGAGGATCGTGAACTCGTCGCCGCCGAGCCGCGAGATCGGCATTCCCCGGCCTTCGAGCTCGATGCGCTCGCAGCGAGCCCGCCCCACCGAGTCGCTACCCCGGACCGCCGCGCGCAGGCGATCGGCGATCTGCGTCAGGAGCTCGTCGCCCACCGAGTGCCCGAGGGAGTCGTTCACCTGCTTGAAGCGGTCGACGTCGAGGAAGAGCAGCGCGAGCACGCGGTCGGATCGGCGCGCGCGGTCGAGGGCGGCCTCGATCTGCTCGCGGAAGAGCTCCCGGTTCGGGAGGGAGGTCAGCGAGTCGAAGTAGGCGAGATGGCGGATGCGCTGCTCCGCCAGGATGCGCGCAGTGATGTTGCGGGCGGTCGCCTGCACGCGGCCTCCCGCGAGTCGTCGGGCGGAGAGCTCGGCCCAGACCCAGCCGTCGCTTCCCTGTCGCTTGAGACGTCGGACACTTCGGAGTGTCATCCCCGAGGCCAGGTTCTCGAGGGCGAGGGGATCGTCGTCGACGTCTTCCGGATGGAAGAGCTCGACCACCCGCTTGCCGATCAGGAGCGATCGGGACAGGCCGAAGAGCTCGAGGGCCGCGCTGTTGCTCGTCAGGATCCGTCCCGTCTCGTCGAAGACGATGATCCCGTCCGAGGCCTGCTCGACGAGGGCGCGATACTGGCTCTCGCTCTTGCGCAGCGCTTCCTCGGTCCCGACCCGGTCGGTGATGTCGCGCATCGCGGCGTACACGCGCACGACGCCCTCTTCGCCGGGATCCGCGACCGATCGCATCGTGCTCTCGACGACGCGGATCCCCGCCCCCGGAAGCTCGACCCGGAACTCGCTGCGATCGGTTCCGCGACGGAGCGCTCCCCGGACGTGCTCGATCGCGAGCGTCCGATCTTCCGGGACGAGGTGCTGGTCCCAGGGGCCCGGATCGCCCGCTCCGACCGGGAGCCTGGCGGCGCCGGGGACGGATCCGCCGACCCACTCCCGCGTCCAGGATCCATCGGTACCGATCCGGATCACGAAGGCCCAGTCACACGAGAGCTCCGCGAAGACGTCGCGCGCATCGACGGATTCGCGCTCGCGAGCGAGCGCGATCGCCAGGACGTCGTCGAGGGCGACGTCGATTTCTCCGCCTGCTTCGTTCGAGGCCTTCATGATCCTGCGCCGTGGAGATCCCGGGTTGCCCGAAACCTGCTTCTCTATCGGCGCGCGGCGAAGCGGAGCCGATCGGGCGTTCGAGGGTCGAGGCCATGGGGCGAAGGCCCGGGCGCTTCAGGTCTGCGTGCGTCCGCGCCGGGCGCGGACGCACCGAACGAGCGAAACCGACAACGAGAACGACCGCCCGCTTTCGAGAATGCCCGTCTCAGTCGGCGACGACGAACCCCTGCTCCGTGAGCGCGAGGCGCAGCGAGCCCTGCGGATCCGAGAGGATCTCGCGCAGGAGTCGGACCGCCGGACGATCCATTCGCGACGCGGGCACGACGAAGTCGTACTCCTCCGCCTGGAGCGGCTCGAATCGGAGCCCGGCGTCGCGCGCCACCGATTCGATCGTCACGCCCCAATCGGCGCGGCCCTGGGCGATCGCCGCCGCGACCGCGTAGTGCGAACGCGGCTCGTAGGGATACCCGGCGGGTCGGCGGTCGCCTAACAAGCGATCGATCAGGACCCGGGTGCCGGCACCGCGATTGCGGTTCACCATCCGGACGGAGGGATCGGCGAGGAGCGCTTCGATGTCGCGCGTCTCGTCGGGCCGCGTGGCGATGCCCTGCATCCGGCGATAACCGCGGATCAGCTCGAGGCCGGGCTTCAGGAAGGGCTCGTTGTAGCGATTCGTCTCGGGGTCGAGGAGGTGGATCGGCGCGAGGTCGCATTCGCCCCGGGCCGCGGCGGCGAGTCCGCCATGGGAGCCGACGGCGAGGAGCTTCACGCCGACGCCCCGCCGCGCGAGCTCGCTCGCGATCAGGTCGAGGCCGGCGCAATGGCTGCCGATCACGACGAGATCGGCGACCGCGACGTCGCGGCCGATCAGCGTGACCTCGACGGGGGTATCCGCGTCGACGAGCTCGGTGTTGCGGTCGATCCGGACGAAGCCGTCGGCGCGGCTGAAGCTCGTCACGCTGCCGCTGCCCTTGCCCATCGGATACGCCGAGAGTCGCCCTTCGTCGTCACCGACGAGGCCGACGAGCAGATACTCCAGCCGGCCGCGCTCGCTCTGGGTCTTGATCGCGAGGCGCGCCGAGCGGGTCTCGCGATCCTCCGACGGCTGGCCCGCCAGGTCGCGGATCAGGGGCGCGACGAACTCGTGGAAGGTGAAGATCGCGCTCGTCGGGAAGCCGGGGAGGATCACGACCGGCTTCTCGACCTGGGCCGCGAGGCAGATCGGCTTGCCCGGCTTGAGCGCGACGCCGTGGACGATGATCCCGGGCTCGAGCTCGCCGACGACGAGGGCGTTGAGGTCGCCCTCCCCCTTCGACGTCCCGCCGGAGAGCAGGACCATGTCGGCGTCGGCGAGGGCGTCGTGGAGCGCACGGCGGAGCGCGTCGACGTCGTCACGGAACGCGCCGTAGAAGACGGGATCGCCCCCGAGCTCCTCGACGGCGTCGGCCAGGATCCGCCCGTTGCTGTCGAAGACGAGCCCCGGTCGCATCGGCTCCCCCGGCTGCACGATCTCGTCGCCGGTCGACAGGATCGCGACCTTCGGCCGCCGAACGACCTCGAGGCGTCCGCATCCGATCGCCGCGAGCACCCCCGTCTCCCGGGAGGTGAGCCGCGTCCCCGCGAAGAGCACCGTCTCGCCCCGCCCCATGTCGGTTCCGGCGAAGCTGACCGCGGCGCCGGGGACCCGCGGTGCGCGGACGAGGACGTAGGCGGGATCGTCGGGATCGACGTCGGTGACCTCGATCGGCGCGACCGCGTCGGCGCCGCGCGGCAGCATCCCGCCGGTCGCGATCGTCGTCGCCGTTCCCTCCGCCACTTCGATGCGCGGCTCGACCCCGGTCGCGAGGATCTCGTCGTTGAGCCTCAGCCGAACCGGCTCTTCCTCCGCGACCCCGAACGTGTCCGCCGCCCGAACCGCGAAGCCGTCCATGTTCGAGCGGTCGAAGCCCGGCACGTCGACGCCGGCGTGAACGTCCTTCGCGAGGACGCGTCCGAGCGCGTGCTCGAGGGCGATCTCCTCGCTCGGCAGCGCCGCGCCACCGACGACCTCGCGCCAGCGCGCCTCGGCCTCGTCCCGGTCGAGGACCTCGAGGAATTGCTGCTGCGGACGACTCATGCCTCGGTCGCCTCCTCGTCGTAGAGGAGCACCTCGACCTCGGCGCCCTCTCGCATCCCTTCGAGCTCGCGCGGAACCACGACCGCCCCCGCCGCGCGAACCGTCGACGAGAGGATCGAAGCCCCTGCGGTCGCAAGCGGCGTCGCCCGTCCGTCCTCGATCGCGACGCGGACGTAGTCCGTCCGGCCGACCTCCGAGACGATCTTGCGCGCGAGCGGCAGCGTCCTACGACGGTGCGGCCAGGCGCGCGAGCGGCCGCCGAGGGCGCGGATCGTCGGTCCGGCGAAGAACTCGTAGGCGGCGAGGCAGCTGACCGGATTGCCCGGGAGGAGGAAGACGAAGCGGCTCCCGATCCGGCCGATGCCGGTCGGGCTCGAGGGACGCATCGAGATCCCGTGATGGACGAGCTCCCCGAGCTCGGCGAGCAGCCGCGGCGCGTGGTCTTCCTGGCCGACCGAGGTCCCGCCCGAGACGAGCACGACGTCCGCGTCCTCGCTCGCCATCGCCTCGCGAATCCGCTCGGGTACGTCGGGCAGGATCTCGAAGGGAAGCGATGCCCCGCCGTCCCGCGCGACCAGGCCGCGCAGCACGACGGAGTTGCTGTCGACGATCTGCGCGCCCGACGGGACGGAGCCCGCCGGCAGGAGCTCGTCCCCGGTCACGACCAGCCGCACGCGCGGCCGTCGCACGCACGCGACTTCGGCCCGCCCGATCGAAGAGAGGAGCCCGGCGTCCTGGGGCCGCAGGCGGCGGCCGGCGGCGAGGACCGCGTCGCCCTTCGCGATGTCCTCGCCGATCGCGCCGACGTTCTTGCGCGGGGCGACCGCTTCCGAGATCGAGACGACGCCGTCTTCCTCTTCGCAGACCTCCGCCTTCACGACCGCATCGGCGCCGTCGGGGATCGGTGCGCCAGTCATGATGCGGACCGCCTGTCCCGCGCCGAGGGTCGCTTCGAAGGGGTTGCCCGGGAGCGAGGTCCCGACGACGTCGAGTCGGATCGCATCGTACGCCGAGGCGCCGAAGCTCTCCTCTCCCCGGATCGCGTAGCCGTCCATCGCCGAGCGCGGGAAGCCGGGGACGTCGACCTCCGCGGTCACGTCCTCCGCCAGGACGCGACCGATGCAATCGAGCAGCGCGACCCGCTCGCCCTCGAGCGCCCGCGAAGAGGACGCCAGGAACGCCTCGACGACCTCCACGTCGACCCGTTCCGCGAACCCACGCATCCGAACGTCGTGCTTCACCGGACTCCCTCGTCCCCGATCCCCGAAAAGGAAGACGGGCAGGGAATGGAGCTCCCTGCCCGCCGAATCGTCGCCCGACGCGACGCGCCCGGGCTAGCCCGAAGCGCGCGCCGAGTAGAGCTCCGGGCGCGGCGGGAAGCGGACCTTCGACTGGTTGATGATCTCCAGCGGGACATCGAACTTCATCGCGTTGTCCGGGCCGATCCCCTCGTTCACCAGGCAGTCGGAGAGGCCGTTGTCCTCGTCCTTCCAGCCGGCGGCGGCGTTGAACTTCCACTCGTCCTCGAGGCACTCCCAACCCTGGTCACCGAGCTGCTCCGGCGTGACCTCCTCGCCGTAGAGGAGCGAGTAGTAGTTGGCCATGAGCGTGAGGGTCGGCGAGATGAACTGACAGAAGCCCGAGGAGTCGCAGACCATGTTCACGATCTGGCATTCCTGCGAGGCCTGCGCGTACTCGTCCGGGCCGAGGCCGGGGTTCACGACCAGTCCGGCCGTGTGATCCGCGCCCATCGGGCCTGCGGCGTAGGTCACGCCGGTCGCCTTGAGCGGGCGCGGGTCCCAGGCCGGGATCGCCTGGCCGCGGCCGTGGGGCACGCGCTTGTGGCCCGTCCCCTTGCCCGTGGCGACGGCACCGTTTCCGATCATCTTGCCGCGCTCGGTTCCTTCGGCGATGTCCTTGAGCAGCTGGATCGCGGCGTCCGAGTCGCCCCACTCCATCTGGCCCGCGTCCATCAGGATCGCGATCGCGCCGCCGGTCTCGATCGTGTCGAGGCCGACCTCGTCGCAGAGGCGGTCGAGCTCGGCGACCTCGTCGAAGGTCTTGATCGCGCAGCTGGCGCCGAGGAGCGTCAGCGTCTCGAACTCGAGCGCGCTCGTCTTGTAGTTGCCGTCCTTGTCGTGGACGATGTTCGAGCACTTCACGATGCAGCCCGTCATGCAGTTGTGCATGCCGCCGCCCCGCTCTTCGAAGCTCTCGACGATCCGCGCCCCGTCGAGGGTCTCGACGTCGGGGCTCTGGCCCGCCGTGCGGTTCTTGTAGACGAACGTGTTCAGCATGTTCGCCATCGGGACGACCGAGGACGTGCCGAACTTGAACATCTGCGGGCCGTCGAGATACTCCTGCGAGTAGGTCTTGTTCTGCTTGTTGAAGTCCTTGCTCGCCGGCTGGCGGGTCTTCGCCTTGCCGGGATCGACCAGCACCCACTTCAGTCCCTTGCTGCCCATCACGGCGCCGACGCCACCGCGGGCGGCGTGACGCGCCGGGCGGCGCTCCTGATCCTGGTCGGTGCAGGCGACCGAGGCGCCGGCGAGCTTGAGCTCACCCGCCGGTCCGATCGAGATCGCGCTCGCGTTCTTGCTCTCGCCCTCGAAGAGCTTCTCGCAGGACGCGTAGTTCCACATGCCCTTGTAGTCGTCGGCGGAGACGATCGAGACTTCGCCCTCGTCGATGCGCAGCCCATAGCGCTTGTCCGGATCCGCGGGCTGGCCCTTCACGACGACCGCGCGGATGCCGAGCTTCATGAGGTGCTGGCCGGGGTTGCCGCCGGCGTTGGCTTCCTTGATCCCACCGGTGAGCGGGCTCTTGCAGCCGATCGAGATGCGGCCGGAGGTCGGCGCGGTCGTTCCGGAGAGGACGCCGGGCGCCATCACGAGGACGTTGTCGGGGCCGAGCGGATCGCAGGTCGGGTCGCAGTCGCGGGTGAGGATCTTCGCCGAGAGGCCGCGGCCGCCGAGCAGCTTCCACTCGTCCGGGAAGTCTTCGAAGGACGTCGTCTGATCCGTCATGTTGACGTGGAGGATTCGGTCTCCCTCGGGTCCGGCCATGTTTCATTACCTCTGGTGAAGAGCTTGGGTGCAGGGCGCGCCCGCGACGCACAGCGCGGGACGGTGAAGATTGAGTCAGCGACGCCTTCGCCGCAATGCGCGCCCCGAAATCCGAACGGGATGCACCGTCCGATCGGAGGGGAGCGCGCTTCGAGAGCGCTTTCGCGCGGCCTAGCCCCCCGCGATCGCGGCGATCACTTCGATCTCGTCCGCCGCGGAGACCGGTCGGGACAGGGTCGCCGCATCGCGCTCGAGCAGCTCGCCGTTCAGGGTGACCTTCACGAACTTGTGGATCTCGCCGCTCGCGGGATCGATCACGAGCTCACGCAGACCCGGGAAGCGCTCCTCGACGAGGTCGAAGCACTCGACGATCGTGGCGCCTTCGACGTTCGCCTCGGACTCCCCGCGGGTGGGCCCCTGGAAGACGACGGGAATGATGATCCTGGCCATGATGTAAGGAGGCTCCTTCGGGGTGCGGGGTCCGTCGCACCGCGGTGGGAGGATAGGTTCCGAAGAGGCCGGCGTCGGGCCGTCCGACCTCAGACCCGGTCCTGCGAGGGGTAGTAGTAGCGACGCTTCGCGGGAATCTGCCAGAAGCGATCGTCCGGAACGTCGAAGGGGCGCTGCCCCGCCGGCGGGGGAGCGGAGTCCGGGAGCCAGGCCGTCAGGAAGCCGTCGCGACCCCGACCGTGGTGGACGCAGCCGGAGTCGAGCCCGCGCAGACCTTCCGCCACGTGGAGACCCTGCCGGGCCCAGTGGCCGTAAACGAGGCCGTAGTCCGGCGCGGCCGCGGCCCAGGCCCGATGCCACGCCCCCTCCGGCGTCTCGGGCTCCTTGCTCGACCACCCGCCCGCGCTGCCGGCGCGGCCGCGGGTCAGGCGCGCCAGGTCGTCGCGGACGGGGTCCGCCGAAGGATCCGTGGCCAGGAAGGCGCGCGCCTCCGCCTCCTCCGAGGCGAGCCGCGCGCTCGCCGCCGCCCCGCGCGCGACCAGCTCCTCGAGGCTCCAGCCCGCCCCGCAGCTCGCGTGCAACATCGCGAAGCGCTGCCCCTCGATCTCCCCCGGCACCACCAGCGGCCGGCCGCGCAGCCAGTCGACCCACTCCGCCGCGTCGGGGGCGCCGAGGACGTCGCCGATCGAGTCGTTCTCGGAGAGGTCCCGCAGGCCGAGATGCGCCGAGATCAGGTGGATCTCGTGGTTGCCGAGCACGTACTCGGCGCGCCCGGCCTCCAACAGGGCGCGCACACGCTCGAGGGGGCGGCGATTGTCCGGCCCGCGGTTCACGAGGTCGCCCGTCACCCAGAGCGCGAAGCCGTCCCCGAAGGCCGCCCGCGCCCGCTCGAGCAGCAGGTCGAGCTCGTCGGCGCAGCCCTGGACGTCCCCGACGAAGATCCGCTGCATCAGACTGCGTCCGACCGGCTAGCCGCGCGCGATGCAGCGGTTCGAGAGCCGACCGACGCCGTCCATCTCGCTCTCGATCAGCTCGCCCGGAGCGAGGTAGCGGCGGGGCTCGCGGACGGAGCCGACACCGCCCGGGGTTCCGGTGAAGATCAGGTCGCCCGGGTACAGCACGCAGAACTTCGAGATGTACTCGATCAGCTGCGGGACGCTGAAGATCAGGTTGTCCGTGTTGGAGTCCTGCATCGACTCGCCGGCGACCCAGCAGCGGAGACCGACGGCATCCGGATCCGGGAACTCGTCGAGGCTGACCAGCGCCGGGCCGATCGGGCCGAAATTCGTGGCGGACTTGCCGAGGCTGAACTGCGGCGGCTTGGACGAGAACTGCAGGCGCCGGTCCGAGATGTCCTGGCCGAGGGTCATGCCGGCGACGAAGTCCCACGCGCGGGCGGCGGGCACGTCCTTCGCCTCCTTCCCGATCACGACGACCTGCTCGACCTCCCAGTCGACCCGCTCGCCGGTCAGCGGGACGTCGGCGTTCGGCCCCACGATGCAGCTCGGGAACTTCGTGAAGACCATCGGGACGTCGGGGATCGGGAGGCTCGCCTCCTCCGCGTGGTCCTTGTAGTTGAGGCCGATCGCGAAGACCTGCGTCGGATTCGGCACGGGCGCACCGAGCTTCTCCACCTCGACGATCGGCCCGGCGGCGCCGGTCGACTGCCCGGCCGCCCAGGTCCGGATCTCGTCCCACTGCTCGAAGACCGCCATCGGATCCGAGGAAAACCGGTCGCCGCTGTGGAGGGCGAGGTCGACGAAGCGACCCGCCACGTCGAGGCCGACCCGACCTTCGAGGTTCACCAGGCGCATGCGCGATCTCCTTGCTCCGGCCGCCTCCGGCGGCGGCGGGGCGCCCATCCTACCGCGCCTCCCCGGATCCGCCGGCAGAGCGCAGGCCGATATGGAGATCCCGAGGGGTCACCGCGCCCTCGCCGGCTTTGGCGTCACCCGCATTCCACCCGTCGCCCCCCGTCCGGCATGCGGTACCCTCCCGCCTTCGAATCGACCGAGGTTCGCCCCCCGACCCGACCCACCCGATGAAGCGGTGGGCCCGCGTGCGGCGGTCACGGACCCCGATCGGACGCCGCCCCGGCAGAGCGAATCGGCCGGGTGGACGGGCGAGCAATCGCCGCGGCGTGGGGTGAGCCGTTTGGGACGTCGAATCATCATCTGCGATGGAGCCGAGAGCGCCCGCTTGTGGAGCCGCATCGGCACCGATGAGTCCGAGGAGCTGAACTGGGTTCCTCGCGAGGACGAAGCCCGTGCCCGCCCGCCCGGCTTCAAGATCCTCCAGGGCGGCCTCGACGAGGAGGCGATCGCCAAGCTCGAGCCGGCCCCGGACGACGAGTTCGCGCTGGCGAGCGACGACGGCCCCTGGACGCGGCTGGCGGTGCGCGAGATCCAGAAGGTCGACGAGGACGCGTCGATCCTGGTGCTCTCGGACAGCCTGACCGAGGACGACCTGCCGGACCACCCGACGCTCCGCCGTACGGGGTGGAAGACGCTGATCCGGGACGACATCGACGAGGAGTTCGATCACCTCGCGAACCTCCACCGGGTGGTGAAGATCCGCGAGCTGCTCGCGGATCGCGAGAAGGTCGGCATCCTGCTCCAGCCGGACCCGGATCCGGACGGAATCGCGAGCGCCTACGCCCTCCGCTACCTGCTCGGCCGCAAGCGGACGACGGCGCCGCTGATCTCCTTCGGCGAGGTCCAGCGCCCGGAGAACCAGGCGCTCTGCCATGCGATCGGGATCGAGGTCCGGGTCATCACGCCGGAGGAGCTCTCGGACTTCGATGCCCTCGTCCTCGTCGACGTCCAGCCGAACGTGTTCGGCGAGGATCCGCCGGAGCGCCTGAAGCAGCCCGACGTCGTGATCGATCACCACCCGGAGCGAACCGGCTACAGCGCGACGATCAAGGACATCCGCGTCTCCTACGGCGCGACCGCCTCGATCTTCACCGAGTACCTCCGCGCGACGAACACCGAGATCAACGCGAAGCTCGCGACCGCCCTCCTCTACGGCATCAAGAGCGACACCCAGTACCTCGGCCGGCAGACGAGCAACCGCGACATGCTCTCGTTCTCCTATCTCCATGCGTCGCACTCGCCCGCGCTGCTGAGACGGATCGAGCGACCCGCGCTCCCCCACGACGGACTGAAGGCCCTCGGCCGCGCGCTCGCGAGCGTCGACGTTCGCGACGGGATCAACATCCTGGTGCTCGGCCGCGTGCGCGAAGACGTGATCCCGCAGGTCGCCGACATGGCGCTCCAGGCGGAAGGGGCCGAGTGGTCGATCGCGGTCGGGACGGTCGGCCGCGACCTGGTCTTCTCGGTGCGCAACGTCGGCTACGTCCGCGCCGCCGGCGAAGTCGTCCGCGCGGTCGTCGACGGGCTCGGCGTCGGCGGGGGCCACCGCTCCATGGCCAAGGGCATCATCCCGCTGAAGGCCTTCCGCAAGGTATACGGCCGCGCGAACAAGGCGCAGATCAAGAGCGCCCTCTACGACGCCTTCGTTCGCGCGATCCACGACGACCGCGAAGAGGGCTGACGCCCGTGCCGCGGCCGAAGGCGCTCGAGACGCCCGAGATCGAAGCGAGGCTCGCGGAGCTCGA
>JAUIMK010000051.1 GCA_030432735.1 bacterium | reverse complement strand
CAGCGGGATCAGGTAGTTGCCGAAGGCCGCGATCAGCACGGGCATCGCGACCCAGAAGATCATGATCGTGCCGTGGTTCGTGACGAGCGAGTTGTAGTCCGCCGGAGAGACGACGCCCCAGCCGGGCACGTCCATGCCCGGGAAGGCGAGCTGCATGCGGAAGGCGTAGGCGAAGAAGCCGCCGATCATCGCCATGAACATGCCCGTGAACATGTACTGCATCGCGATGATCTTGTGGTCGAGCGGGAAGATGTACTTCTGGGCGAAGCTCATCTCGTGGTGCCCGTGGTCATCCGCGTGGGCGCCGTGATGCTCTTCGACGGGAATCGACTCGGCCATCTTTCGTTCTCCTGCTTCCGACCCGGGTGGGGAACGTCGTCCCGGGCCGGAGTTGGGCGGCGAGGCCGCCTCTTCAAGACTGGTGCTGTCTGCTCTCTGTGCGGCTGTTGCCGGTTTCGCGCCAGGGGCGCCCGGCGACTAGTTCGACGCCAGCTCGACGGATCCGGCCTCTTCCATCGCTCGCGCGAGCGCCGCCGTGGATTCCCGCTCGACCCACGCCGTGTGCTCGGCCGGGCTCGAGATGTGGATCCGTGCCGGCATCAGGCCGTGACCGATTCCGCAGATCTCCGCGCACTGGATGTCGTGCTCGCCGGCGACCGTCGGCTCGAACCAGCCGGTGATCACGCGGCCGGGAATCGCGTCCTGCTTCAGCCGGAAGACGGGCACCGAGAAGTTGTGCAGCACGTCGAGCGAAGTCAGCTTGTAGTGGTAGAGCGTGTCCGTCGACACGTGGAGCTCGTTGACCTTCGTGATGTCGTCCGCCGTCCCGAGCGTGTTGTCCATGCCGGGATGGACGAAGGTCCACGCCCACTGCTGCGCGATCACCTGGACCTCGGAATCCTTCTCCGGCAGGTCCTGCTTCACCTCGTACCAGACGTTGACCGCCATCACGACGATGATGAGGTCGAAGGCCAGCACGGGGAAGTGGGCCCGGTGGATCCACTTCATGTACCGGTGCTCGGTTCCCGTGATGTACATCGCCTTCACGCCGTCCTTCGCCTTGAAGCGGAAGATGAACGAGAAGAACAGGAAACAAGCGACCGAGAACGGGATCATGACCAGCAGCGTGATGACGTCGAAGAGTCGATCGATGTCGCCCGCGTAGGTCGAGGCCGTGGCCGGAAGCAGTGCGTCGAGAATCATGGTTTTGCCTACCTGGCTGCCTGGTGGGTTTCGTACGGTTCCGTCGAGGCGTCTCTAGTGAGACGTCCTCAGAGGATGAAGATGAAGACGATGGCGATGAAGCCGATCACGCCGCCGACCCCGAGGAGGAAGAGGCGATCGGCGAGATCGTCCGCACGCGGCGGCGCCGGCTCGATGTGGTTGTCGTCGTCGGACATGCTGGATTCTCCGTGTGTCGGAAGGAGCGGGGAGTGCTCGGTCGGCTGACCGCCGGCGCCCGCGAACTACTTCGCGCGAACTACTGGGAAAGAGTCTCGATGTGGGCGATCACGTCCACGATCGCGGCCTCGTCGGCGAGGGTCCCCACCATTCCCTGCATCGCGACGCCGTAGGGGTCTCCCGTGCCGGAGCCGCGAATCTTGTTGCGGTACTTCTTGATCGAGGAGAACAGGTACCAGTCGGACTGCCCCACCAGCGGCGGCGCCCCCATTCCCTGGTTGCCCTCGCCGGCGGCCCCGTGGCAGCCGCTGCAGACCGCGTAGTAGCCCGCGCCGCGAGCGGGATCGCCCTCTTCCTCGAGCTCCTTCTCCGGCTCGACCGGCGTCATGCTCGCCACATAGGCGGCGACGGCCTTCTGGTCCGCTTCGGTGCGCAGCCACTGGGACATGGGATACATGCGCAGCCCCCCGGTGTCCTTCGCGTGGAGGCCGCGAATCCCGCTCGCGAAGTTCTTGAGCTGCATCTCCACGTACCAGACCGGCATCCCGGCGATCGCGGGCGCGAGCGCCTCGCTGTTGCCGCCGCCGTCTGCCATGTGGCACTTGACGCAGAGCGCGTAGAGCTGCTCGCCGCGGGCGAGGTCACCGTCTTCCGCGTTCGCGATTCCGCCGGAGGCGATCACGATCGTCGCGGCGACGAGCGCGCGAACCGTAGTGTGTGCGAAGAGTTTCCCGAACAAGGTCTTTCCTCTTTCTCTCTGGCTGGCTCTGATCGGGGCCCGTTCCGTTCGGGGCCCGGAATCATCCCTCGACGCCGTCTCGGCTTCGACTCTGTCTCTGTCTGCAGGTTCCGCGCAACGGCTCCGAGGACGTCACCGGCACCGCGCTCGGCGATCCGGGGGGACATACACTCGAATGTGGCGTTCTCGTCGAGACGTCGAGTGGGAGTCGGATCGGAACCCGATCGACGCGCAGCGGGAGGTCTGCCGTTCGCGAGTTAGCCCATGCCCCGCTTCGCGGTCAAGGGAAGAGGAGACGCAGCGGCCGCCCCGAAACGACGCGCGGATCATAGCGCCACGGCGTCTCGACGGGATCGCGCCCGAAGTGAAAAGTCGACCATCGGCGCGGCTTTCCGCCCTCTTCCGCAACGATCCGCTGCACCGCATCTCAGCCCACCGGCGGCGGGGGGTTGAACGGATAGAGCAGCAGATAGATCAGCACGCCGGTGACCGAGACGTACATCCAGATCGGCCACGCGACCCGCGCCACGCGCCGGTGGCGCGCGCGATCGTCGCCGAGTCCCAGGCGGATCAGCCAGATCGCGAAGACCGGCACCGTCATCGCGAGCAGCACGTGGGATCCCAGCAACACCAGGTAGGCGACCTTGCCCGCGCCCTCGACGTTGAAGCTCGTGTTCTCGAAGTTGCGTGAGACCTTGTGTCCCACGTAGAGAAGAAGGAAGAGCGTCGAGACGCCGAACGCGGACAGCATGACGCGTCGATGGCGTTCGATCTCGCCTCGTTTCACGAGTCGTCGGCCGTAGACCAGCAGCGCCATCGAGGTCGCGTTCAGGGCCGCGTTGATCGGCGGAATCAGCGAAAAGTCCATGAATGACGGCACCTTAGCAGCTCGGCGAGGCGCGGCGACGCAACCCGGGGCTGCGCTCCGGCGCCGCTCAGACGAGCTCGAGCGCCCGCTCGAAGAGCGCGACGGTCGTCGCGTGGAGCAGGTCACCGACCGGCTTCGGCGCGCGCCCTGCGCAGGCCCGGGCATGGGTCCCTTCGAGGATGATCCCGAGGCGATAGCCCGCGAGGACGACGTACCAGTCGATCTCGGCCAGGTCCCGCGTCGAATGCTCGCCGTAGCACTCGATCAGCTCGCTCCGGCTCGGGAGGCCCTCGAGCGGCGTCGACGAACCCGTCGCCCCGCCCATCGGCGACAGCCCGTTCTCGTCGGGCCAGCCGATGATCAGGGCACCGAGGTCGAGGAGCGGATCACCGATCGTCGCCAGCTCCCAGTCGACGATCGCCGCGAGCTCCGGCCCGTCGTGCCGGAACATGACGTTGCCGATGTGGTAGTCGCCGTGGAGGATGCCCGCCGGTGCATCCGGAGGCCGATTCGCTTCCAGCCACGCCGCGACGCGATCGACGCCGGGGATCTCGGGCCCGGGGTACCCCTCCATCTCGGAGTAGCTCTCGAGCTGGTGGCGCCACCGCGACACCTGCCGCTCCAGGTAGCCCTCGGGTCGACCCAGCCCGTCGAGACCGACGGCCCGGTAGTCGACCATGCCGAGGCGCGCGATGCCGCTCGCCATCGAGAAGCCCATCTCGCGCTGGATCGCCGGGTCGTTCGCGTGGCGCTCGGGCACGCCGTCCCCGATCCCCCAGCCATCGACCGGCTCCATCAGATAGAACGCCGCGCCGATCAGCGCCTCGTCCGGACACGCCGCGATCAGCCCGGGGTGCGGAACGTCGCTTCCGGCCAGCGCCCCCAGCACCCGCGCTTCGCGCCGCATCGTCTCGTCGCTGTTGGCGCGCTTGTGGATCGGCGGCCGCCGCAACACGAAGGAACGCCCGCCGCGATCGAAGCGGATGAGGATGTTCTGGGTCCCGCCGGTGAGCGGCGTGATGCGCTCGATCGGACCGGCGGGCAGACCCTGCTCGTCCATCCACGCATCCAGGATCGCGAGATCGACGCCTTCGATCCGATCGTCCTCGCCCGCCACCGCGACCTCCTCCGCCAGCGACGAGATCGCCGCGGCGGAACGAGGGTACCACCTCGACCCGTCCGGCGAGCTTCGCCCGGCCGACGACGCGCGCCGTCGCGCCATGTCCACGGACGCGCGGTCGCCGCCGCCATACGTCGAGCCGCTACCCTGCCGCCGCCATGCCCCCCTCCCCTCTGCCGATCGACCCGCCCGCCCCCTGGCGCCAACGCCTGGTCGACCGGCTCGAGGAGCGCGGGCAGTTCCGGACGGTGACCCTCGTGACCGCCCTCGCCGGGATGTTCGCGACGACGTTCCCGGTCACGATCCTGACGATCTCCCTCGCCCCGATCGCGGAGGAGTTCGATGCGCCGGAGACGACGATCGCCTGGGTCATCTCGGCGCCGATGCTGCTCTCGGCGGTCTTCTTTCCCTTGCTCGGCAAGCTGGGCGACCTGCGCGGCCACCGCCAGATCTTCCTGATCGGCTTCGGCTTCGCGACCCTCGTCGCGGGGCTGACCGCCCTCGCCTGGGATGCGTACAGCCTGATCGGTCTGCGCACCCTCGCCGCGATCCTCGGCGGTGCGACGCAGCCGACCTCGATGGCGCTGATCTTCTCCGTCTATCCGCCGGAGCAGCGCGTGCGGGCCATGGGCTGGTGGTCGATGACCGGCGCGGCGGCGCCCGCCCTGGGACTCGCGTTGGGCGGACCGCTGGTCGAGCTCTTCGGTTGGCGCGTCGTGTTCGGACTGCAGGCCGCGATCAGCCTCGTGGCCCTCGCTCTCGCGTTCGCCGTCCTGCGCGAGACCCCGCGCAAGAACGTCCGCTTCGATTTCGCCGGCTCCCTCGCCCTCGCCCTGGGCATCGGCGGCTTCATGTTCGCCCTCGGCAGCCTTCGCTTGTTGGGCGGAGACCCGACGATCCCGATCGCCGCCGCGATCCTCGGCGCGTGCGGAATCCTCGCGTTCGTCGCGATCGAGAAGCGCGTCGCCGAGCCGCTCCTGCCCCTCGCCTTCTTCCGCGCGCGGAACTTCACGGCGACGCTCCTCACGAACGCGACCACGAGCGCGGGCTACATGGGCTCCTTCGTGATCGCCCCATTCTTCCTCTTCCACCTCGGCTTCTCCGCGACCGCGGCGTCGTTCCTCATCCTCATGCGAACGGGCGCCCTCACGATCGCTTCGCCGATGGGCGGGACCCTCGGTGAACGCCTCGGCGAGCGGGGCGCTTCGATCACCGGCTGTGCCGTCATGACCGTCGGCCTCGGCCTCGCGGGCTGGGGCATCTCACTCGAACATCTCGTGCTCTTCATGATCGGCCTGATCCTCCAGGGCCTCGGCCACGGCTGGAGTCAGCCCTCGATCACCGCCGCGATCTCCCGCTCCGTCGACGAATCGGATCTGGGCATCGCCGCCGCGTCGAATCGCCTCTTCGGCCAGGGCGGCGCCGCCTTCGGCATCACGCTCCTCACCCTCGCCTACGGTGGCGAAGAGACGCCGGAAGCCTTCGCGACCGCCTTCCTCGTCGGCACCGCACTCTCGGCGGTCTCCGTCGTGACCGCGCTCTGGATCGGCACCTCGAGGCTCGACCTCCACGCCACGGACGGCGCCCCCGTCGCACAAGCCGCTCGCCAATGAAGGAGCGCGGCGGCGCGGGCATCTGATCAGCAGAGCAGCACCAACAGGATCAATCCGGGAATGATCCCGAGGATCAGTCCGAGGACGATCGCCAGCATCTCGGGGCCCGTATAGTCGCATTGCGCGTCGACGCGCGGCGGCTCGGCGAAGCGCGTGAAGGTCTCCGAGACGGCGTGCCGCGAATTCGCCTGCGCGATCGCGACGTGGAAATCGTCGATCTCCGCCATGGCCACGTGAAGCGACCCGCCTCGAGGCTCGAAGAACGCAGCGCGCTCGAGCACGCCGCGCAGCGCGCGGGAGTCCGCCGTCGCGATCGTTCGCGCTTCGGCGACCGTGCGCGCCCGGGCGATCCGCTCGGCCACGCGCTCGATCTCGACCGTCGCCAGCTCGAGGTCGACCGGACACAGCGACGGCTCCTCCACGGCGGCGCCGCCCGCGATCTCTTCGGCCGGAGGCCGGGTCACCGCGGAAGCGACGTCGATCGGCCCCAGCACGACGAGACCGAGGCCGACCAGCAGGACGAACAGCCGGCCGTCCCATCCTCGCGCACGCGGTCGGGACGCTCGCCGATCCGCCCCGGAACGATCTCCCGCTCTCTCGATCCAGCGAACCGCGCCGCGCTCCAGCTCTCGACCTTCGTCTCTCATCTTCGCCTCCGTGTCCGGGTTCCATCGCCGCCGAAGCCGCCGAAACGTGATCCGCCTCTCGCCGACGACGCGCGAAGGCGTTGCAAGACGCGTGCTAACAGACATCGACTTCACGAAATCGGCGAGAGAGCGGCTAGGGAGGTCGATCCTGCATCTTCGACGGCTCGCCCCGCCCCGTTTGTAGAATCGACACCGAGGCGCTCGGACGCGCGTCGGGAACGGAGATCGCCCCAGCGCCCGCCGTGTACACCCGAGCGACCCTTCCACCTCCCGCGAGAGCGCGGTCGGCCTCAGCGAGACGCCGCGCCGGACCGCGCCGCGGAGGTCACCGCGGCAATTCCGCCTCGAAGCCGCGGTAGCCGGCCCGGAATCCCGCGCGCGCGAACGCCTCCGCCCAGGCGGCCTCTCGCGGCTTCTCGCCGTCGACCTCCTGGACCTCGACGCGGGTCTTGCCCAGGCGGCCGAGGGAACGGGCGAAGGCCCGGAGCCCCTGCTCGATTCGCGCGATCCCCGCTTCCGTCTCCGGGTCCGCGAGCGAGAGCACCCGCTCCCCGCCACGATCGATGAAGAGCGTCGCCAGGCCGTCGACCAGGACGACGTAGGCGCCCACCGCCCGACGCGGCTTGCCGCCCCGGGTCGGCGGCCAGGCGAGCTGGGTGCCGTAGGGCTGCGCCGGATCCGTCGTCGCGAGCAGCACCGCGCGGGATTCCGCCGGCGCCTCGCGCAGCGCCCGCAGCCGGTCGACGGCCCCCGGCACCGCGAGCTGCGCGCTCGTCCCTCCCTCGACGAAATGGCCCCGACGAATTCGACCCGTCTCCTCCATCTCCCGGAGCACCGGATAGATCGCGCCGAAGCCCCCGAGCTGCGGCTCGATCGAGAGGGACTCACGCGACACGATTCCGTGTCGGTCGAGATAGAGCAGCGTGCGCGCGTGCAGCTTCTCGGTCTCGCTCTTCGCTTCGAGCACGAGCTTCGAGACGAGGGACCAGCGCCCCGCCGTCGCCGTCGGAGGCGCACGGCGGCCTCTTCGGCGACCCGGCGCGGGCCGCGCCGCGAGCGCGCGGAGCGGCGCGAAGGTGTCGTTCGTGACGAGCCCCCGCCAGACCAGATCCCAGAGCGCCTTGAAGAGCGTCTCCCCCGACTCCACGTCGATCCCGTGGACGAGCTCGGCGTAGAACGAAGCGCCGCGCGTCTCGAGGCGATCGATCATCTCTCGTTGCACGGGAGAGAGCGGCTCTTCCTGCGCGTCGGGATCCGCCGGATCGAGGAGCGTGGAGACGTTCTCGCGGCGGTAGAGGGCGACGCGTCCGTCCTTCTCGCCGATCGCGCGATGACCGACCCAGACGAGGCCGCCCTGGGCGCCCCGCTCATCGAGCCAGCGCGATGCCTCTCCCGGCATGCGCGCCGGCAGGATCGCGCGCTCGAGCTCGGCGAAGGAGAGCGGAAGACCTTCGAGGAGGTCGATGACCTCGTCGAAGCGGGTGTCGCCTTCGCGATCGCCGTCGATCCCGTGCCAGTCGACGAGGAAGCGGGCGAGCACGGGGCCGGGGACCGGGGAGATCTCGCCGCGCAATCGCTCGAGCGTGCCCCGCTTGATGCGACGGAGGATCTCGGGATCCACCCATTCCTGCTCGCGCCCGCGCGGATCGAACTCGCCGGACTCGAGCTTGCCCCGGCTCGACAGCGAGGCGAGGACCGGCTCGAGCTGTCCGGGGACGAGGCCGAAGCGATCGGCGAGACGCGCGGTCTCGAAGGGGCCGTGGGTTCGCGCGTACCGCGTCACCAGCTGCTCGAGGGGCATCGCGCTCGGCGTGAGGAAGGCTTCCGGAAGATCCCCGGGAAGCGTGACGCCCAGGGCGTCCCGGTAGACGGCGGCCTCTTCGGCGGCGATCCAGGCCGCCCGCCCGGCGAGCTCGACCGGCACGATCCGCCGCGCGCGCGACAGCGCGTCGATCGCCGCCGACGCATCGTCCTCGAAGCGCGCATCGATCTCCTCGTCCGTGAGGTCGCCGACGCGGCGCAGCAGGTCGTGGACGCCGTCGGCGTGACGCGCCCGGGTCTCGGGGTCGAGCCCCTGACGGCGCGCTTCGACGCGATCGATGACGTCCGGGTCGAGCAGCGCCC
Source organism: bacterium (assembly GCA_030432735.1). Classification (GTDB taxonomy): domain Bacteria; phylum Myxococcota_A; class UBA9160; order UBA9160; family UBA4427; genus UBA4427. The sequence continues at coordinate 12,271 of JAUIMK010000051.1, read as the reverse complement.
GGAGCGCTTCGGCCCCCAGCAGCTCGCGGAGCATGTGGCGATCGAGCGCGAGGGCCTGGGTCCTCCGCTCCGCCGCGGGCAAGTCGAGCTGGTAGAGATAGGTCGCGGTGTAGGCGAAGACGAGGTTGCGCGCGAAAGGGGACGGCGAGCGCGTCTCGACGTCGTCGACGCGCACCTCGCGCGCGCGGATCCCCGCCATCAGATCGACGAGACCCGGCAGGTCGAACACGTCCTGCAGACACGAACGGAACGTCTCGAGCATGATCGGGAAGTCGGGATGGTTGCGCGCGACGGCGTGCAGGTTCTGACTGCGGAGCCGCGAGACCCAGAGCGGCGTCCGCGCTCCGGGCCGCATCCGCGGGATCAGCAGCGCGCGCGCGGCGTTCTCCCGGAACTGTGCCGCGAAGAGCGCCGACTGATCGAGCTGCACCGTCACGAGCTCTTCGATCTCGTCCGGATCCGGGAGGAAGACGTCCGCCGACGGCAGGCGATCCGCGTCGAGGAAACGGAACATGATGCCGTCGTCGGTCCAGAGCGGCTGGGCATCGAACTCCCCCGCGGCCGCGAGCCGCGCCGAGATCGCCAGCGCCCAGGGCGCATGGACCCGGGAGCCTGCGGGCGACAGGATGCAGACCCGCCAATCGCCGAGCTCGTCGCGGAAGCGTTCGATCGTGATGCGCGAGTCGGTCGGGACGCCACCGGTCCAGTCCTGCTGATCCCGGACGTAGGCGACGAGGTTCTGCGCGGCGAAGGCATCCAGCCCGTGCTCGGCTTCGAGCCAGGCCTCGGGCTCGTCCTGCGCCAGGAGGTCGCGCGTGAATCGGCCGAGCGCGCGACCGAGCTCGATCGGACGTCCCGGCCCGTCGCCGCGCCAGAACGGCAGCCGGCCCTGCTCGCCCGGCGCCGGCGCGACGATCACGCGATCCCGCGTGATCTCGAGGGTCCGCCAGCTCGACGCGCCGAGGGTGATCACGTCCCCGGGCTTCGTCTCGTGGACCATCTCCTCGTCGAGCTCGCCGACCCGCGGCCCGTCGGGGCCGACGTGGACCGCATACTGCCCGCGATCCGGAATCGTCCCCCCCGAGAGCAGCGCGATCCTTCCTGCGCCCTCGCGGATCTCGAGCCGATCCGTCTCGCGATCCCAATGGAGTCGCGGCCGAAGCTCCGCAAAGTCCGTCGAGGGATAGCGACCCGACAACATGTCGAGCACCGATTCGAGAAGCCGCCGCGGCAGCGTCGCGTAGCTCTCCGTCCGAGCGAGCATCGCCTCGATCTCGTCGACGTCGATCGGCCCCTCCGCCACGATCGCCACGATCTGTTGGGCGAGCACGTCGAGGGGATGGCGCGGAATCCCGATCGACTCGACCGCGCCCTCGCGCATCCCCTTCGCGACCACGGTCGCCTCGAGCAGATCACCCCGATGCTTCGGGAAGAGGACACCGCGGGACGTCGCGCCGACAGCGTGCCCCGCGCGCCCGATCCGCTGGAGTCCGCGCGAGACCGCCCCGGGGCTCTCGACGAGCAGCACGAGCTCGACCGCCGCCATGTCGATCCCGAGCTCGAGGCTCGAGGTCGCGACGATCGCGCGGAGCTCGCCCTTCGCGAGGGCTTCTTCGATCTCCTTGCGCTTGTCGTGGGCGAGGGAGCCGTGGTGGGCACGGACGAGGGGCGCCGACGCGTCGGTGCCGGCGAGCTCGTTCAGGCGATGGGCCAGGCGTTCGCAGAGCGCGCGGTTGTTCACGAAGAGGATCGAGCTGCGATGGGCGTGGATCCGATCGAGGAGCTCGGGGTAGATCGCGGTCCAGAGACTCGTCTCCGACTCGCCCTCGCCGACCGCGCGCAGCGGCTTGTCCGGGTCCTCCGGATCGGTCCGCCCGCCGAGCTGCGGCTGCGTCATGTCCGGAACGGGCACCGACACCTGTAGATCCAGCGCCGGCGGCCGGCTCGTGTCGACGATCGCCACGTCGCGGTCGCCACCGAGGAAGCGCGCGATCGCCTCGGTCGGCCGCGCCGTGGCCGAGAGCCCGATCCGCTGCGGATCTCCGTTCCGACAACGCCGCGCGACGCGCTCGAGGCTGAGCATGAGGTGGGTGCCGCGCTTCGACGGGGCGATCGCGTGGATCTCGTCGACGATGATCGTCTCGACGGTGCGCAGCGTCTCGCGCGCCTGCGAGCCCAGGATCAGGTAGAGCGACTCCGGCGTGGTGACGAGGATCTCCGCGGGATCGCGTAGATGGAGCCGGCGTTCCTTCGCGCTCGTGTCCCCGGTGCGGACGCCGACCCGCGGCGGTCGGAACGCGACGCCTTCCGCGCGCGCGCCGAGGCGCTCGGCCTCCGCGGTGATCCCGGCGAGCGGTGCGCGGAGATTCCGTTCGATGTCGTAGACGAGCGCCTTCAGCGGGGAGACGTAGAGGACCCGGACGCCGGGCTCGTCCGTCGCCGCGCGGCGGCCGAGTGCGTCGATCGCCGCCAGGAACGCCGCGAGGGTCTTGCCACTCCCGGTCGGCGCGACGAGCAGCGCGTTCTCGCCGGCCGCGAGTCGCGGCCAGCCCTGCGCCTGCACGGGCGTCGGGGCCTCGAAATGCGAGGCGAGCCAGGCCCGGGTGGCCGGCGCGAATGCGGGGGGGAGGCCGTCCATCCGTAGAGGGTAGCGATCCGCGCGCTGCCCCGAAGGAGTGCCTCTTGCCCGAGGGAAACGAGCACTCCCGTTTCCAATCGCTGAACGCTCCGTGCCGTCGTGCAACGAGCGGAAGAATCCTGCGACGAGAGTGCCCTGCCCATGTTAGGGTGGCGTCGTCGTGACACCGAATCCGGAGGAATGAGCGCAGATGAGAAGAAGCCTGCTGCTCCCGGCCACCCTCATCGCCGTCGGACTCCTCCCTCTCCCCGCGCACGCATTGACCCTGAACCCGGGCACCGACCTCAGTCGAGTCGAAGCGCGTGCGCGGGACACGGGACCGACCCCCGAAACCGTCTACGACATCGCGAACCCGGTTGGTGCCCCGACCTCGGGTTCGCTTCTCGCGACCGACGGCACCATCAACTACGAGGCGTCGAGCAGCGCCGACTACGACTTCTCGGCATCGGGCCTCGCAACGAGCTTCGATTTCGACATGCCCGAGAGATCCAGCGCGTTCACCGGCTTCTACGAGGAAACCTACTTCTCGCCTGACGTCTCGAGCACGTACGCGTTCTCGGGCGACTTCTCGAGCACGCACTCCGCGCCTGGAAGAACGACGCTGAGCATCACGCTGACCGACCTCACGACCGGGAACGTCGTCTTCCACAACGTTCAGCGAAGCACCGAGACCCAGAACGAGTCCTTCGTCGTCGGTGGCCAGGCCGGCGACTTCGTCAACGAGCTGACCGGCGCCACCACGGGCCTGCTCCTGTCCGATCACGATTACTCGCTGATCCAGTTCGCCTGGATCAACAACGCGCCTTTCGGAATCACGGCCGGCACGGGGTCCGGATCACTTACCCTCGCGCTCACTCAGGTCCCCGAACCCGGAACGGCGTTCTTGCTCGGTCTGGGCCTCTCGATCCTCGCCCGCCGACCCTCGCCGAGGTGCTGAGGCTTCCGCTCTCGGGCAACGGTCCGCCTTGCGGAAAACTTCTCGTCCCAGCTCGCGACCATCTGCGCCTGAACCGTCGCGCAGAAGGTCGCGAAGTCGGAGGTGCCCGATGAGCTCGAACCGATTCCTCGTACTCCTGCTCGCGCTTCTCGTCGCCTTCGCCGCGACGCTCGGCTGTGCCAGCCACTCCGGTCCGCCGCCCACCGATCCTCGGGCACCCGAGCTCACCCCTTTCGCCGAGTTCGCGTGGCCGTCGGACGAGGCCTTCCGCAGCGCGGGTCGACTGCGCGCGATCGGACTTCGAGCGGAAGGCGGGATCGACGTCGCGTCCGAGCGGGACCGCCTCCGCCGCCACTTCGACCGGGTCCTCCGAACCCTCGACGAGAACGAAGAGGCAAGTCTCGAGATCGCGGCCCGTCGGCGATTGGCCGAAGGGCCCGGGACGGCGAGCGCCGCCGACCGGCGGGTGCTGATCGAGCGCCTGCGCGCTGCGCGCGCGGTTCAGCGGTCCCGGCTGGCACGCTATGCCGAACGCGGCCGCTTCCCGAAGAATTCCGACGTGGGCGGCGCGACGCGTCCGATCTTCGTGGACGAAGAAGGGACCGCCTGCGCCGTGGGCCATCTGATGCGCGAGGACGGGTGGCGGGACGCCGTCGCCGCGATCCGCGCCGCGTCGAACGGGATCTACGTCGAAGACGCCCGCGGCGGTGCGCTGTACGTCTGGGTCTCGGAGTCCGGACTCACGATCGAAGAAGCCGCGCTCATCCAGCCGGCCTACGCCCCACCGCCGCCGAACGTCGATCTCGCCGCGCTCGCTGCTCCCGGAGCGAGCATCGACGTCGGGAATCTCCGCATCTCGAACCTGGGCGCGAGCCTCACGACCCTCGCGGTCGCTCCGGGAACCGACCTCTCCCAATACGACTTCCTACGCGACGTGCTCGGATATTCACCGCAGGAAGCGCTCACCGCGACCGGGATCTCCGCCACGACGACGCACGTCGACTACGGCCCCGGTCACTTCTCGTCGATCGACCTGTCGATCGGTTTCGAATACTACGATGAAGACGGCGTCACGATGAGCTCGTACTACGACACCGCACCGCTCGCATCGCCCTTCGCCTACTGGTCCCCGGGCTCCTTCGGCAGCCATCTCATGGCCACACCGGGTGGACGGACGACCTACTCCGAGTTCCGGCTCTCCTACGAGGTCACGCCGAGCGACCCCGGTTTCGGCTTCGACGCATCGTACTTCGCGCTCGACCCGGGCTTCTTCGCTCAGCCTTCCCTGGGCGACGACCTCGAGCTCGAGCTGCTCGTCCAATCCGTCGGGGGAGAGGAGCTCTGGCGGATGTCCTCGACGGGCGGTCCCGTGGCCGACTGGCTTCCGTGGGGTGGACTCCAGGTCTTCGGCGAGAGCAGCTTCACGCCCACCGAAACCCTTCGCGTCACCTTGACCGCTGCGGCCGAGTTCCCGTCGCAGGCGGCGAGCCTCGGCGCGTTCCGCCAGGACTTCCGGATCGTCCCGATCCCCGAGCCCGCGACCGCGCTGCTCCTGGGCACCGGACTCGTGCTCCTCGCACTCCGTCGACCGACGCCAGGGCGGCCGACCCCGGCCCCGTCTCAGCGCGAAGGCGCGTGACAGACCGCTTCGACGTTGTTGCCGTCGGGGTCGAGCAGGAAGGCGCCATAGTAGTCGGGGTGGTAGATCGGACGCGGCCCGGGAGCGCCGTGGTCCGCAGCACCGATCGCGATCCCCGCCGCATGAAACGCATCGACCGTCGCGCGGTCGCTCGCCGTGAAGGCGAAGTGGCGCGGCGTGTAGACCTCTCGCGTCTCGATGAGCCAGAACACGGGTCGGCCCGGTCCCCAGGCCGCCATCCGGCGCTCCGGGAAATCCGGGTCCCAGCTCGCGACGCTCTCCATCTGGATCGCCACACCGAGCTCCGGCAGCACGGCGTCGTAGAACGCCTTGCTCCTCCCGAAGTCGGTCGCGTAGGTGCTGAGATGATCGATCACGCCCCGCCCTCCTAGAGCAGCTGCGTCTTCTTCCCCTTGAGCTCGCGCGCCACCGGCGCGAAGAGCGCCTCGTGTCGCAGGCAGCGTTTCTGGAAGAATCGCAGCAGCGCCTCTTCGTTCGCGGCACCGTGCTCGAGGACGAACGCCTCGAGCTCCGCCTCGCGATCCAGCGGCGACGTCACCCGGCCGAGGAGCGCGTCGATCTCGGCGTTCTCCTCCTTCTCCATCTCGGGCCACATCGACTCGACCCGCTTGAGATAGGTCGCCGTCCGCCAGGTCGTGTCGACCTCGTACTTCACGAAGTCCTCGGTCCCGCTCCGGATCTCCGCCAGCTTGTCGACGAGCCAGTCGTGAGCCGGCGAGAAGCCGCTCTTCGCCGGCTCCGGGATCGTCGGCGTGTCGAGGGTGATGCCCATCGCATCCGCTATCACCTCGACGCAGGCCCGCGACCAGACCCAGTACCACGCGAGATACTGGATGTAGTCCGCCGCCGGCGGCGGCTCGATCACGAAGGGAGCGCAGGTGGTCGGGGTCGCCAGATTGAAACGAACCGTGTGGAAGTCGATCACCTCCTTGGGGATCCGCGCACCGGTCTTCTCGAAGTAGTGCTCGAAGGCGGGGGCGAGCGGACCGAGGGGCTCGGCGAGGTCGCGACCGCGCATGCCGGCGAGGTCCGCCGCCGGATCGCCGAGCGTGGCGAGCTCGAGGTCGATGAAGGACGTGACGCGTCCCTGGTCGAAGAGGAACTGCGCGGAGTCGACCTGGAGACAGGCGATCTCGTAGCGATCCTTCGGGACGTTGCGCCGCAGCCAGCCGTAGACGAACTCGATGATCGGCTCGGGTCGGTTCTTCGCGGCGCGGAAATTCGCTTCCCAGGTCGCGAGGTCGGCGAAGCCCGCCGCCTCCGCGTCCTTCGGCTTCTTCACGCCGAGGTCCTCGAAGCGCTTCGGATCGATCGCGTGGAGATCGGCGAGGAGCTCCATGTAGTGGTTGAGGACGGAGACGCGCTCCTCCTCGTTCTCGGCGGTCGAGAGGTCGATGCGACCGGGGACCTTGTCCATCACGATCATCTTCGGGTCGGGGATGATCCCGTGGACGTGCGGAACCGGGAGCCCCTCCTCTTCCATCATCTCGAAGACGTGGGCCTCGAACTCGAAGGGGTTCGCGCCATGGTCGAGCTCTCCGCGCTCGCCACGCAGGTAGAGCGGGAGGGTCTCGCCGTCGCGCACGAGATCGACGAAGAAGGCGGGACGCCAGCGCGGCTGTCGCTCGAAGTCGACGATCTCGCCGCCGAGCTCCTGCTCGACCCACGCGAAGGCGCGCTGCCATTCGGGGTCGAGCTCGGCGCGACGCTGCCGCGCGTCCGTGGGGTGGGCATCTTCCCGGCGTGTCCCGCCGGCCTGGGGATCGGAGGAGTCTGTACTCATCCCGGGATGCTAGACGAGTCGAACGGGCGATGTGGCATACTGCGCCGGCGCCTTCCGAGAGGACTCCCCGCGATGGTCGGCCGCGTCGCCAGTCTGTCACTCAGCCCCCGCTACACGTTCTCGAAGGCCACGACGGAGCGTGTGCGCGTGATCCGCGGTCTCGGCTTCGAGGGCGACGTCCACGCGGGCGAGACGGTGAAGCATCGCTCCCGCGTCGCCCGGGATCCCACCCAGCCGAACCTGCGGCAGGTCCACCTGATCCCCGGCGAGCTCCTCGACGAGCTCGCGGCCGAGGGCTTCGACGTCTTCCCGGGCCGTCTCGGCGAGAACGTGCTGACCCGGGATCTCGATCTCCACGCGCTGCCGACCGGCACGCGCCTCGCGCTCGGGCCGGAGGTCGTCCTCGAGCTGACCGGCCTCCGGAATCCCTGCGGTCAGCTGAACGGAGTCGGTCCGGGTCTGATGAAGCGCCTCGTCTTCGAGAACGAAGCGGGCGAAACGATCCGACGGGGCGGCGTCATGGCGATCGCGACGGCCGGGGGCGAGCTTTCGAGGGGCGACGAGATCCGCGTCTCGCTGCCGGACGAACCACACCGCCCGCTCGAGATGGTCTAGCGGGCCTCGGCGCGTCCTCCGCCGTCCCGGAGGATCTGCAGCTCGACCCGGCGACGCTGGGCGGCGGTCGCGCCCTCGGCCTCGTCCTCCCCGAAGCCGCGGCTCTCGAGCCGCTCGGCGGGGACACCGTGGATCTCGACGAGCTCCTGGTAGACCGCGCGGGCGCGGCGCTCCGAGAGATCGAGGTTGTACTCGGCGCTGCCGGCGGCGTCCGTATAGCCAGCGACGCGAAAGCGCGTGCCGGGGAAGTGGTCGACGAGCACCGAGGCGGCGGCCTCGATGTCCGGCGTGGCGGCTTCGTGGAGCGCGTCCGAGTCGAAGTCGAAGTGGACCTCGAGCTCGACGCTGGGGCGGGAGACGCCGGCCACGATCTGGTCCTCGAAGCGCTGTCGCATCTCCATCGCGACCAGGGCGACGGTCGGATCCACCGGCGCAGGACTCGGCGCGGCCTCTCGCGACGCGCCGGTCCCGACCACCTGCGCGAGCACGAATTCCGGGACCTGGACCTCCTGGGCGTCGGCGGAGTTGGCCAGCAGGAGGAGCCAGGCGCCGATCGCGGCCAGGGCGAGGGTCCAGCCGCGGAGAGGGAGGCGGCGTTCGTGGGGGTCGGTTTCGTCGGTGCGGGTCATTTCGATTCTCCGATCGTCAGGGCCTCTGCGGGCGCGGGCCGTGTCTGACGTGGGGGGCTCGGCTTGCTCTCATCTCCAGAGGCGGGAAACTGGGGTCGGATCGGGCAGTCTTCGAACCAAAAAGTCGGAGAAAAACGGAAACCCGACGTGACGATCAGTGCCCGGCGCGCGTTGAAACGGGAGCGGCGGTGCTCCCGAATCGAACTCGATCTCGGAAAAGCTCATATTTCCCGATGAGTTAGGAGCATTCTTGAGCACGCGAAACCCGGCTGCCCCCACTCCGGTCCCGGCGGAGGCCCTCGCGAGCGCCCCGGACCGCCTCCACCGCGCGACGGAGCTGGCCTGGGCGTGGCACGGGACCCAGACCCGCAAGGGCCGGATCACCTCGTACATGGGGCACCTGCTCCAGGTCCAGGGGCTGGTCGTCGGCGCGGGGGGTGGCCCGGAGGCGGCGATCGCGGCGCTGCTCCACGACTCCCTCGAGGATGCCGGGAGCCCGGCGGAGCGCGCCGAGCGCGAGCTCGCCCTCGAACGGGAGTTCGGGCAGGCCGTGCTCCGGATCGTCCTCGATCTGACGGATACGACCCCCGACGAAGCCGGTGCGAGCAAGGGCCCGTGGCGCGAACGTAAGGAGCGCTACCTGAAACAGCTCCGCGCGGCGGGGCCGACGAGTCGCCTCGTCGCGGCCTGCGACAAGCGACAGAACCTGGGAGATCTCGTCGCCGACCTCCGGGTCGAAGGACCCGCGACCCTCGAGCGGTTCAACGCCGGCGCCGACGAGCAGGTCTGGTATTTCCGGTCGATGGAGACGATCTGCCGACCAGCGATCCCGGCGGCGCTCGCGAGCGACATGGCCGCGCTCCTGGACGAGCTGGAACGGATCGTCGCGCCGCGGGCCGCCACGATTCGGTAGGCGGTGGGGCGCGCGCCGCGCCCGGAGCCGCGGCCGGCGAGGAAGGCGCGGAACGTTAGGTCGCGCGCGTGCTTCGGATCGATGGCGCGGACATCGTCAGGCGGTAGTCTCGCGGCCACCATGTCCGCACCGCCCGCCTTCCCCCCGTCCCACCACCTCACCCGCGACCTCGCGGTGCGCATCCGGCGCGACGACGACGGCGCCACGCTCACGCTCCCGATCGGACCGGCGCTGCTCGACGGAAGCGGACGCGTGCGGACCGGCGTCGTCGCCATGATCGCCGACATCATCAGCGGCGAAGCGGCGATCCGCGAAGCGCTCCCGGGCTGGATCGCGACCCTCGGACTCAGCCTGCAGGTGGGCGTGCTGCCCGGCGAAGGCCATCTTGCCGCCCGCGCGCGAAAGATCCGAAAGGGGCGCACGACCCTCGTGTTCGAGGTCGACCTCGAGCACGTCGAGACGGGGAGCGAGGTCGGTCTCTCGACGATCACCTTCTCGCTGCTCCCGGCGCGCAACGAGCTCCAGGCCCGGGCCGCCTGGGCGGAAGAGCCGGAGCCCGAGACCGACTTCGCGACCGCCGACTCGGGCTTCGCCGCCCCCCTCCTCGACGCGATCGGCTTCGCACCGAAAGCGGGGGATCCTTCGATCGCGCGCGCCGAGAAGACCGACTACGTGGGCAACACCCTCGGTGCGATGACCGGCGGGGTCGTGGCGATCCTGGCCGAGGCCGCGGCGGACCACTTCGCCGCGAGCGAGCTCGGCGGGGCGACCCGGGTCCGTTCTCTCGAGATCCACTTCCTGCGGCTCGCGAAGACGGGTCCCATTCGCGCGGAAGCGCGCACCCTCGGCCGGCTCGCGTCCGGGCTGATCGTGCGCGTCGAGCTCCGGGACGAAGGTCGCGACGACGCCCTCACGACCCTCGCCACCGTCGTCGTCGATCGCGCGTGACGATCGGAAACGAACTCCGCGCGCGGCATTGACGCACGACGCACGATTGCGTACCCGTCGGGCGTGATGACCGAGACTTCCCCGCGAACCCCGACCTGCGATCCGTGCGTCTTCGAGACGCGGGACGCGAACGCGTTCGTCTTCACGAAGACGAAGCGGGCCTGGTGCACGCGGTGGAGGCCTGGGGACTGAACCGACACGCAGCTCGAAGAGACTGCATCGACCCGAAGCCCTCCTCCGCCCCGCCCCACGGCCTCGCGGAGGGGGGCTTCGTCGTTTCGACGAGACCGCTTCCCCGACACCCCGTCACGAACGGGAAGCGAGGCGGAGCGAACGCGCCCCCGAGACCCTGTCATGCCCCGAAGAAAGCTCTGGAACCGCCGATTCGTCTTCCTCCTGCTCACGCAGGCGGGCTTCGGCTTCGCTCATTCCGCGTTCATGATGCTGCCCAAGTGGATGGCGACGGAGCTCGATGCGGGGCCCGACGCGATCGGCGGCGTCGTCGCCGTCTCGGCAGCGGGGATCGTGCTCTTCCTGATGCCGGCGGGCGCGATGGTCGACCGGTATGGGCGCAAGGGCTTTCTCGCAGCGGGCGCGGCGCTGATGTCGGTCACGAGCGCCTGCTTCGTGAACGTCGAATCGATCGGGGCCTCGCTCTACGCCCTGCGGATCCTTCAGTCGATCGCGTTCGCCTACGCCTTCGCCGGCGGTGCCGCGCTCTGCGTCGACGCGGCGCCGCCCGACCGGATCGGGCAGGCCGTCGGACTCTTCGGCCTCTCCTACGTCGTGATGGGCGCCTTCGCTCCGGCGGCGGTCGAAGAGATCGTGGCGGCGGCGAGCTGGGATGCAGCGTTCCTGCTCGCGGCGGGCACGGCCGCGGGGTGCGCCCTCGGCGCGCTCCTGTTGCACGAGGAGCCGCTGGCGTCGACGGCGAGCGAACCCGTGGCGCTCCGCGAGATCATCGTTCGCCGCGAGATGCGCTGGGCGATGGTGATCGTCGCGCTGCTCGGGATGGCCTTCGGATGCGCGATGAATTTCCACCAGCCCTACGCCCTCGACCTCGGACTGACGAGGTTGCGCGACTTCTTCATCGCCAACTCCCTCGCGGCCGCCGCCTGCCGGCTGATTCTCGGGCCTTTCATGGACCGGATCGGCCTCCGGCGCGTCGCCGTCACGAGCCTCACCGCCTATGCCGGCGTGATGCTCTCGCTCGTCTGGCTCGACCGGATCGGTCTGGCGCCGATCGGCTTCGGCATGGGCCTCGCGCACGGGCTCTTCTATCCCGCCTACACGGGCATGATCCTCGCGGACTGCCCGGCCCACGAGCGCGGACGACGCATGTCGATCGTCCAGGCCGGACTGAATAGCGGCATGGGAGCGGGCGGGCTCTTCCTCGGATGGCTCGCGGCCCGCGAAGGCTACCCGACGATCTTCGTGGTCTCGGCCACAGCGGTCCTGCTGGGCGCCTTCCTGATCACGCGCACGGTCCCGGCGAAGCCCGTGGTCGCGAGCGACGGACTCGCAGCCGGAACCGAGGCCGCGTGAAGACGAGTGGCGTCAGTCGATCCGGACCACGCGATGGGTGCCCGCGGCGGCCTCGAAGGTGGCCCCGCCGACGGACTCGGCGGACCTTCGCTCCACCGAAGCGCTGAAGACGTACTCGGCGCGCGCGGCGTCGGGCGTGAGCTCGACGACCCCGTAGCCGTTGTGTTCGAGGTCGAAGAACGCGAGGTGGTCGGTGCGCGCGATGGCCGCGAGGGTGTCGCCTTCGATCACTCGGGCCTTTCCGAAGGGAGGAGAGCTGATCGCAGGGCAGACGAACTCGAGCGCACAGTTCGGGGTGCCGTCGTCGTGGGGGACCTCGAAGACCCAGCTGCTGTGGACGTCGCCGGTCAGGAACACGACGTCGTCAATCGATTCCCGGATCAAGTGATCGAAGATCTGCCGTCGGTTGGCGCGGTAGCCATCCCAGGCGTCGGGATTGAATCCGAATCGGCCGAGGAGGATCGGGGACACGACGACCTGCTGTCCGACCACGCGCCAGCGCACGCCCTCTTCCGAGGAACGCGAGAGCGCATCGAGCAGCCAGCCCGTCTGGTCCTCCCCGAGCAGCGTCCGACCCGGATCCTCGGCCGCGGCATCGTCTCC
>JAUIMK010000050.1 GCA_030432735.1 bacterium | reverse complement strand
CTATGGGGTATTCCAAAGAAGTCGCGGGATGCACGTAGTGGCCGCTCGGCTCCACGCGACGCGGACCTTGCGGGCTCACGCATGCGGACAGCATCGCGGAGATCGCTAGCAGTACAACAGCGGTTCGAATTTGCACTATGCCAGCCTGCCCTAGAATTAATAGTCGACAACACCCCAACGCCCGCCGACCGTCCCAATATACCCCACACCGCCGATCGGCCTGGCACGTACCCATGCTATTTCTCAGCGGCTCCTCACTGCACGAACTTCATCCGCCGCGAATGATCCGAACGCCTATCTGCTCCGAACCGAGATTACCGGCGCCGTGCCGCTCTCCGAGGTGTGGGATCTGCGCGTCGGGTTCCTCGCTGAGTATCAGAAGGTGACGACTGGGCGGAACAAAGAGCTGACGACCCGCACGACGGTCGGCCTCGGCTACAAGTTCTAGCCCGCGGCTCCCGAGCCCTGCGACGCCGCCCTCCGCCCCGTGCGGAGGGCGGCGTCCTCGTTTCGAGCGCGCCACCGGCCGTCCGCTGCCCGGCTCGGACCCGATCCGCTAGGATCCGCCGCGCTCCGCGCTCCGCGCTCCGCGCTCCGCGCCCGCTCCGAGCGGGCCTTCCGATCCCTTCCAGGAATCCCGACCCATGTACACCATCCTCATCGCACTTCTGATCGGTGCCGCCAGCGGCGGTGCGTGGACGGCGCTCGGGCTGTGGAAGACGTGGCAGATGGGGATCCTGCTCTTCGTGCTCGTGTCGCTCGTCGCCTTCATCGTGATCTCGCGTGTGATGGCGAAGCGGGTCGAGCCTCGCTTCATGGACGTCCAGCGGATGATCCAGTCCGGTCAGACGCCGCTGGCGATCCAGGCCCTCGAGGAGCTGATGCCGATGTCGCGGTGGCAGATCCTGCTGAAGGGGCAGATCCACGCGCAGATCGGGCTGCTCGCCTACGCGAGCGGCGACGAGAAGCGGGCCGAGGAGCATCTTCCGCAGGCAGGCTATCGCGCGACGGAGGCGCAGATGGCGCTCGCCGCGCTCTGCTACCGGAAGGGGCGCAAGGAGCAGGCCTACGATGCGCTCGATACCTGCATCCGCGCCGCCAAGAAGCAGATCATGCCCTACCACGTGTGGGCCTGGATGGCGCTCAAGGACGGCGAGAAGGAGAAGGCGCTCGAGAAGCTCCTCGCCGCCGAGAAGGTCGAGAAGAGCAACGAGTCGACCCAGGAGAACCTGGACCGCCTGCGCAACGGCAAGAAGCTCAACATGAAGCGCTTCGGCATGGCCTGGTTCGGCCTTCAGCTCGAGAAGCCACCGGCCCAGTACCGCGCCGCCCAGGGACAGCCGGCTCGCAAGGGCTTCCGCCAGCGCAAGCAGCGACGTTAGGCGCGCGCCTCAGATCTCGTTCGCGAGGGCCTGCTCGAGGGTCTGACGTTCGCGGACGAGCCGCGGCTCGCCGTCCAGCCCGATCAGGACCTCGGCCGCCTCGGGAAACGCGTTGTAGTTCTTCGCGTTCATGCCGGCGGCGTACGCGCCCGCGCCTTCGATGACCAGGGTGTCTCCGATCCGGGCGCGAGGCAGCCGGCGCGGGGCCAGGCCTTCCGGATCGCCCGGCGCGGGCGTCAGGATGTCACCGGACTCGCAGCAGTGGCCGGCGATCACGTAGTCGACTTCCTCGGTGGACGCCTCGCCGGTAGCGCCCGCGGCGTCCAGGGAAGCGCCCGCGGCGCCCCGGATGAAGGGAACGACGTGGATCGGGTGCTGGGCGCCGTAGAGCGACGGCCGGAGCAGCTCCGTCATGCCCGTGTCGACCTTGAGGAAGTCGTGGCCGGGCTCGGCGGGAGCGTCGTCGCTCGCGGGCGTGTGGGTGTCCACGACGTCCATGATCTCGGCGAGGATGGCACCGGCGTTCGCGACGAGATACGACCCCGGCTCGATCTCCAGCTGGAACGCGTCACCGCGCCCCGCCACGTAGCTCGCGAGGTCCTCGGCGAGGTGGCGGCCGATGTCCTGCAGGTCGGCGCTGCTCTCGTCGGGCAGGCGCGCGACCTTGAAGCCGCCGCCCAGGGAGAGGCGGTTCAGGTCGGGGAGGCGGCGCGCGATTCCGAGGGTGAGCTGGGCGCAGCGCTTCCAGACCTCCGGGTCGCCGCCGGAGCCGATGTGCGTGTGGAGGCCGGAGATCGTCAGGTCGAACTCCGACGCGATCGCCAGGACTTCGTCGATCTTCGCGTGCCAGATGCCGAACGAGGACGATGGCCCGCCGACGTTCGTGCGGTTGTTGTGGCCGGAGCCCAGTCCGGGATTGATCCGGACGGAGAGCTCGCCGCCCGGGAAGAGCTCGCCGAAGGTGCGCAGCTGATGGATCGAGCAGGCGTTGTAGAGCACGCCGCGCTGGACGAGGCCCTTCAGGTCCTTGGGGATCTCCTGGGCGGTGATCTGGATCTTGTCCGGGGCGATTCCCGCGGCGAGGGCGCGCTCCGCCTCGAAGCCGGAGCTCGCATCGATGTGGAGTCCCGCCGCGTCGAAGATCCTGAGCACCGACCGGTTGGGGAGCGCCTTCATCGCATAGCGCCCGACCAGGGAGCAGGGCGCGGGGAAGGCCATGACCTCCCGGGCGGCCTGCTCGAGGGTGGCCTGATCGTAGACGTAGACCGGCGTGCCGAACCGCTCGCGGATCCGCTCGATCAGGGCTTCGTTCAGGAATCGGAGGGCAGGCATCGGAAGAGGGCTCCTGGCTGGGCCGCGTGGGGCATGGGGTTCCCACGAGCGCGCCGAACCATAGCAGCCGGCACTCCTTCGACGGTGTCGCCGGTGCCGACCGCCGCGAGGCGTCGGGAACGTTGCCGAATCCGGGGCGCATGCGAGACTCCCGCCCGAACGGCCCCTCGCCCCCCGAGGCGGCCGACGAAGGGGTGCGCACGGTGTCCGCGGACGACGCGAACGACAAGGGTGGGGCCGAGACCAGCGGCCTCGACTTCATCCGGACGATCATCGCCGAGGATCTCGCGAGCGGGAAGCACGACAAGGTCGTCACGCGGTTTCCGCCGGAGCCCAACGGCTACCTGCACGTCGGGCACGCCATGGCGATCTGCCTCGACTTCGGCGTCGCGAGCGAGCACCCGAACAGCCGGTGCCACCTCCGCTTCGACGATACGAACCCTTCGACCGAGGATACGGAGTACGTCGACGGGATCATGGAGGACGTGCGCTGGCTCGGCTTCGACTGGGGCGAGCACCTCCACTTCACGTCGGACTACTTCGAGACGCTCTACGGCTACGCGGTCTCCCTGATCGAGCAGGGCAAGGCCTTCGTCGACGACCAGGACGCGGACGCGATCCGCGCCCACCAGGGATCGCTGACCGAGCCCGGGACCGAGAGCCCCTTTCGTGATCGCAGCATCGAGGAGAACCTCGACCTCTTCGCGCGGATGCGCGCCGGTGAGTTCGCGGACGGCGAGAAGGTGCTGCGCGCGAAGATCGACATGGCGGCGCCGGTCGTCGCGATGCGCGACCCGATCCTCTACCGGATCCAGAAGAAGACGCACCACCGGACCGGCGACGCGTGGTGCATCTATCCGATGTACGACTTCGCGCACGGCTACTCCGACGCGCTCGAAGGCGTGACCCACTCGCTCTGCTCCCTCGAGTTCCAGGATCACCGCCCGCTCTACGACTGGTTCCTCGACCAGGTGGAGACGCCGTCCCGCCCGCGCCAGATCGAGTTCGCGCGCCTCAACGTCTCGCACACGATCACCAGCAAGCGCGCGCTGCGTCGCCTCGTCGAAGGCGGACACGTGCGGGGCTGGGACGATCCGCGGATGCCGACCCTCGCGGCGATGCGCCGCCGCGGCTACCCGGCGGAGGGGATCCGCGATTTCTGCCGCGCGGCGGGGGTCTCGAAGCGCGACAAGCTGATCGAGCTCGCCAACCTCGAGTTCCACGTTCGTCAGGTCCTCAACAAGGAGGTGCCGCGGCGGATGGGTGTGGTCGACCCGCTGAAGATCGTGATCGAGAACTACCCGGAAGAGCAGGAGGAGTTCCTCGAGGCGATCAACAACCCCGAGGACGATTCCGCCGGCAAGCGACGGGTCCCCTTCGGTCGCGAGCTCTACATCGAGCGCGAAGACTTCATGGAGGATCCGCCGAAGAAGTTCTTCCGTCTGGCGCCGGGCCGGGAGGTCCGACTGCGCGCGGCGTATTTCGTGACCTGCACCGACGTGGTGAAGGACGAGGCGGGCGAGGTCGTCGAGCTGCGCTGCACCTACGACCCGGCGACCCGCGGCGGCGACTCGCCGGACGGACGCAAGGTCAAGGGCACCCTCCACTGGGTGAGCGCGCGGCACGCGGTCGACGCGGAGGTCCGCGAGTACGAGACGCTCTTTCTCGACGAGGAGCCGGACCCGGACGGGGAGGGCGGCCTCGAGGCCACCCTCAACCCGAGCTCCCTCTCGATCCGTCGGGCCGCGAAGCTCGAGCCGGCCGTCGCCGAGTCGGGCCCCGGGGACCGCTTCCAGCTCGAACGCCTCGGCTACTACTGCATCGACCCCGACAGCACCCCCGACGCCCTCGTGCTCAACCGGACCGCGACGCTGCGCGATACCTGGGCCAAGGTGGCGAAGGGCGGCGGCGCCGGCGGAGGCAAGCAGGGCGGGCCCCCGCCGAATCCGTCGAAGAAGAACCGGCAGAAGAAGCAGAAGAAAGAGGACGCGTGATGAAGCGCTTCGGCATGTCGCTCCCGATCGGAGGCGTCCCCCTCCACGAGCATCGCGATTGGATCCTCGAGCTGGCCGATCTCGGCTACACCGACCTCTGGTCCTCCGAGGCCGGTGGCCACGACGGATTCACTCCCCTCGCTCTCGCGGCGGCCTGGGCGCCGGAGATGCGGCTCGGGATCGCGATCATCCCCGCGTTCACCCGCGGCCCGGCGCTGCTCGCCCAGAGCGCGGCGAGCCTCGCCGAAGCGGCGCCCGGTCGCTTCGTGATGGGGGTCGGCACCTCCTCGAACGTGATCGTCGAGAACTGGAACGGGATCCCGTTCGAAGAGCCCTACAAGCGGACGCGCGACGTCGTGAAGTTCATGCGCCAGGCGCTCGCCGGCGAGAAGGTGACGGAGCGCTTCGACTCCTTCGACGTGAAGGGCTTCCGGCTCCAGATGCCGCCGCCGGACCCGCAGCCGCCGATCCTGATCGCCGCGCTCCGTCAGGGCATGCTCCGCCTCGCGGGCAGGGTCGGCGACGGTGCGATCCTGAACTGGCTCTCCGCCGAAGACGTGAAGACGGTCGCGCCCTACGTGCACGAAGGCGGCCCGGACAAGGAGATCGTGGCCCGGCTCTTCGTGATCCCGACGGCGGATCGCGAGAAGGCGCGGGCGATCGCGCGGCGCGGTGCCGCGGCCTACCTGAACGTGCCGGTCTACGCCGCGTTCCACGAGTGGCTCGGTCGCGGGGATCGGCTGAAGAGCATGTGGGACGCGTGGAAGGCGGGGGATCGCAAGGCGGCCCTCGAGGCGATCCCCGACGAGGTCGTCGACGATCTCGTGATCCACGGCTCTCCCGAGGAATGTCGCGAGCACATCGAGCGCTACCGCGAAGCCGGCGTGACGACCCCCGCGCTCGCGATCCTGTACGCGGACGACCAGCGACAGGCGATGCGCGACCTCGCGCCGCGTTAGCGGCGGGGCGGATCCTCGTCCGGAGCGCCTCCCGCGCGAGCGCGATCGCCCTCCCGAGGGTCGCCGCCCTTGCGTCCTGGTTGCGTGTGCTCTGCCGGACGGCCGCGGAATGCGTGCCCGACGCGACCCGGTCGCCGCGCGGACTCATCCCGGCGCGGTGGGCGGCCGATGTCCACCTGGAATCTTCGCCAGCGGAGTCGAGGCCTTCGGCATGCGAGCGGATCGACAGGAACAGGGGGACGGGCTCACCGCGCCGACGATCGCACTCCGTGCGTTCGAAGAGCGCACCCGCGCGCTCTCCCTCGAGTCCCAGATGGTCGAGTGCGTGGACCTGCTGCAGAACCCCGCTCTGCTCGTCGACGAGGTGCTCCGGAGCGTCTGCGAGGTGCGGGAGGCGAAGGAGGCCGGGAGCGACGTGCGGATCGTCTCGAGCGAACGAGCCGATCGCACCGCGTTCTTCTATCCGTCCCGTGAGCTCTTCGTCCAGGGCGACGGTTGCTCCTTCACCTGCCTGGCGACCGAGCTGGACTTCGATACCGGAGAGGAGCGGGAGCCGGACCCGAGGCCCGTCGACGAAGGCTTCGTTCGGCAGGGTCGGACGATCGACTATGCCGCGGTCACCTGCGAGTCGCGCCCCTTCCCGGTCCTCGGATTCGCGCAGCGCAGCGAGGAGGAGAGCGGCTATCCGCTGCTCATGCGCGCGCTCTCGAGCCTGATCGAGCTGGTCGGCCCACGTCGCTTCGACCTGCTCGACCGCGACGTCTATCGGGGCCTGCTCGGTCCTGCCCCGGTCTTCGATCTAGCGCTCGTCCTCTGGGACGATGAGGAGGTCCCCGACGAGCGTCGCCCGCTCTGCGAGCTGACCCGCGACCTGGCGGAGCTGCTGAAGCGGGTCCTGTCGGCGGAGGCCGGCTTTCCCCCGATCCTGAACGACGTCGTCTGCCTGCGCATGAACCAGAAGCGCTTCGACGGGCGACTGCGCTTCGTCTGGCGGGTCTGACCCGAGGCGACTCGTGCTCGCCGAAGCGGCGGCGATCGGGGATCATGGCGAGGTCATGGCCAGCCGGGATCCTCATCGCGGTGCGACGGAGATCGTGGTCTTCGGTCGCCATCCGGTCCTCGACGCGCTCGCGAGCGAGCACGTCGAGGTCTCCCTCGTGCGCTTCGCGAAGGGGACGCCCACCCAGGACCGCAAGCTCCTCGTGTCCGCTTGTCGAGAGCGGGACGTGTCGATCGAAGAGGTGTCGCGGGAAGAGCTCTCCCGTTGGACCCACGCGGCGCGGCACGATCAAGGCATCGCCGCCCGCATCCGGCTGCTGGCGGTCACGGAAGTCGACGCCTTCCTGGCCGCCGCGACGGGGCGGAGCGCCCGGCGGCCGCTGCGCCTGCTCGCCCTCGACGGGGTGACGAACTCGCAGAACGTCGGGATGGTGGTGCGGTCCGTCGTCGGGGCGGGCCTCGACGGCCTCGTGTGGCCGACGGTCGGCCAGCCCTGGGTGAACGGTCTCGTGGTGCGCGCCGCGGTGGGCTCGGTCTTCGCGTGCCCGATCCTCCGCTGCGGTTCGCTCGTCGAAGGGCTGGCCGCGCTCCAGGCGGCGGGCTTCTCGCTCTACGGTCTCGATGCGGGAGGCGATCGTGATCTCTTCGCGGTCGAGCCGGATCACCGCTCCGTCTTCGTCCTCGGGAGCGAGGCGCGCGGACTCTCCGACGACGTCGCCGGCATGATCGACGAGCGGCTCTCGATCCCCATGGCGGGGCCCCTCGAGTCGCTGAACGTCGCGGTCGCGGCGGGGCTCGTCGCCTATCACGCGGCGGGACTCACCCGGGGCGGTCGGCGTTAGGCGCGCCGGCGTCGCCGCTCTTCGCGGCTAGATTGCATCGATCCGGATCCCGCAGACGCCACCTTCGGGGTCACCGAAGGTGAAGTGCACGTCCGGTCCGTCGTAGTCGAGGCCCGGGGTTCCGGGACGGATGAGGACGTCGCCCGGAAAGCGGGGCTCGAAGACCGCGTCGCCTGGGGCGAGCGCCTCGAAGACCGTGTCGACCCGGAGCGTCGTGTCGGGGTCGAGGGGCGTCGTGCGTTCGGCGGGGAGCGTGAGGTCGATCCGCGTGATCGTGCCGTCGCAGTACTCCGTCGCCGCGGCGAAGCCGTTGTCGTCCCGGATCGCGACCGAGGTCTGCGGGACGCAGACGCTGTCGAGGGGGCCGTCGGCCCGCTTCGGGAGCGCGAAGGGGCGACTCGCATCGTGGACGCGCGCGTCGCGAAAGCCCGGCGTCATTCCGTCGAGGATGATCGGGAGCGTTTCCGGGCCGAGCCCGAGCGACGGGTCGTCGAGGGCGGCGAGGTCGATCGCGTAGAGGGCGCGGTTCGCCACCGCCCCGATCACCGCGATCCGACCCGTCGCGTCGATCGCGAAGCCATCGAAGCCGAGCCCGGCGAAGCCGAGCGGGATCGTCGCGATCAGCTCGAGGCTCGTCGCGTCGATCACGTCGATCGAGGAGCGGGTCAGCAGATCGCCCGCGCCGGTCAAGGCGCCGGTCAGCCCGACGAGGACCAGCTCGCGCCCTGCGGGCGTGGTGTAGGCGGCGAGCGACGTCGGGTTGTATCCCGTCGTCAGGCGGATGGCGCCGGCCGCGACCGGCGCGGCGCGCGGGGGAGAGACGCCCTCGTCGAAATCGAAGACGAGGACGGTGCCGGGGGCGAATCGGGTGCCGCGAACGGGCAGCAGGTTCGAGGTGGCGACGAAGAGTCGACCGTTCGCGCGGAGCACGTCGGACGTGTACGAGGTGAAGAAGCCGATGCGGCCCGGATCGCAGTCGGACTCGACCCCCACTGAATCACCCTCGGAATCGACGAGGTCGGCTCCGTAGACGCATGCCCGCGTCGAGAATCCCGACTGGAAGGGACGGGTCCCGGCGTCGGGCCAGAGCGGCCAGTCTGCGGGATCGAAGGCGGGACCCGCAGGCGAGGGATCGAGCTGGACGTAGCGCAGCGTCCCGTCCTGCGGATCGACGAAGAGGATCTGTTCGTAGCCCGACGTCGTCACGGCGACGAGATCCGCGGCGAGGGGGAGGAGGGTCCCGGGTTGGGGGTCGATGCCGCAGAAGAGACCGATCGCGAAGTTGTCGTCGCTGTCGGCGATTCCGTTGCTGTCGCTGTCGACCCGCAGTCCCGGGCAGCTTTGCCCGGCGACCTCGGGGAGCGGCGGCGGGGGCGCCGCGGCGAGGGGCGTGGGCGGCTCTCCGTTCAGGTCGAGTCCGATCACCGCCAGCTCCCCGATCCCGAATCGGACGACGGCGGCCCGGCCGGCGGCGCCCGGAAGTGCCGCCAGACCGGAAGGGAAGCCGCCCCCGACGACGCGGCACTCCGGAGTCGACGCGATGCGGACCACGGGGGTCGGACCGTCCGTCGCGTCTCCGGCGGGACACCCGACGAGGCCGGACAGCAGCAAGGCGATCGCGAGACGGATTCCTCGATTCATCGGAGCACTCCCTCGATGGAGACCATGACGTTCCGCCCCGGACGAGGAAAGAACGCAGCGTCGCGGGTCGCGATGTTGCCGAGGTTCCGACCTCGGACGACCAGCCAGAGCGAGCGGAGGCGATCAGGCAGGGGGATCGCGTCGATCCGCGCGAGGTCGATGCCGGCGCTCGCGTCGTAGAGCACCCGGGAGTCGAGCTTCGCGAGCCCGCCGGGCGAGGTGTAGATGTCGCCGGTGTACTGGAGCTCGCCCAGCAGCTTGAACCGGTCGCGGGGGCCGATCTCCACTCGGGCGTCGATCTGGGAGCGAGCGACGCCCGGGAGCGGGGTGTCGGAGGCCTTGTCCCGGGAATCGGTGACGGTTCGAGCGGCGCTCATGCGGACCCATTCGTGGGGGCGCCATCGAACGATGACCTCGTGGCCGCGGGTCTCCGCGCGGCCCGTGTTCACGAATGAGCTCGTGAAGGGGCTGATCCGGGTGAACACGATCGAGTCGTCGATCTCGCCCGCGAAGTAGGTCGCCTCGATCTCGAAGTCGAGGAGCGGTGACGCGAAGGGACTCTTCACGACGGCCCCGATCTCGAAGTTCCAGGCGGACTCGGCGTCCAGATTCTCGTTGCCTCGCTCGAAGCCCCGGTCCGGCAGGTAGAGCTCGCCGAAGGCGGGGGCCCGGTAGCTGCGACTCGCGGAGCCCTTCACGAGGAGCCAGTCGGTCGCTTCGGCCTCGACGAAGAGCCCCGGGATCCACTCGGTGTCGAGGCCCTGGTAGCGCTCCACGCGGAGGGACGGAGAGACGCGGAGCCGATCCGAGAGCCAATGGGCCGTCGCTTCCAGGCGGACTGCGCCCCCTGCGCGGGATCGACGGTTCGCTTCGTTGCTCGCGACGGTGTCGAGCCGTCCCTCGAGCAGCAGGCTCGCTTCGAGATCGGCGCCCAGGGCGTCGAAGGTCCCGCTGGCGGTGAGTCGGGGGGTCAGCGTGTCGCTGGTCGTCTCGGTGTCGATCGCGCCGAAGCCGAGCTGCGGGACCGGGTCTTCGAAGTCGTCCCGTTCGTGCTGGTGGGCGACGACGAGCTCCGCGTGACCGTCGGGAACACCCTCGAGCGGCGCGTCGAGCCGAGCGATCGAGAGGAGGGCCCAATGCTCGTCGCGCGCTTCGAGTCGGGGGTTCAGCTCCTGACCCGGCGTGCCGCGTTCCAGGTGCGTGGCCAGCTGCGTGAGCCCGAGCCGAACCGCTCCGATCTCGCGTTCGGCGCGGACGAGGCCCGTGTGCCGCTCGGCGTCGTTGTTCCGTCGCCGCTCGACCGGATTGGCGCCGCCACCGGTCGAGGTCGAGGCGCGCTGGTACTCGAAGTCGCCCTCGGTTCCGAAGCCGCAGTAGGCGAGGGAGAGTCCCCAGGCGCCGAGGCGACGGGCATGGCGGACGCTGCCCTCGAAGGTCTCGAAATGCCCGCCCGAGAAGCGGAGCTTCGTCTCGGGCTCGTCCCGGGCGGGCCGCGAGACGAGGTTCACCACACCGCCGATGGCCCCGCTCCCGGCGCGTGCGGCGCCGGCGCCCCGCGTCACCTGGATCTCGTCGAGGACGTCGAGGCAGAGCGCGGAGAGGTCGGTCCGGCTCGTGAGCGTCGACTCGATCCGGACGCCGTCCAGGAACACGGGGACCTGCTGCGGCCTCGATCCCCGGATCGAGATCTCGAAGGGCTCGCCGGCGCCGCCGAAGCTGCGGATCTGGACTCCGGGCACGTCGGACAGGAGATCGTCGATTCGCGCGCCCTCGAGCAGCCCCTCGTCGGCCGAGAGGACGCTCGTCGTGGCACCGGCGAGCACGTCGGGTCCCGACCGTTGCTCGCCGAAGACGACCATCTCCTCGACGGGCGGGGCCTCCCGGCCCGCTGCGTCCTCCGCCGCGAGGGCGGAGGACGCAGCGGCGCCGAGAAGCGCGACGAGCACGCTCGCGATCGGCGCGGGAAAGCCGGTCGGCATCGCGTGAACTAACGCCGGTGGCGTCGCCCGGCCAGTCCTGCCAGGCCGAGTCCCAGGAACAGCGCCGTGCCGGGCTCCGGAATCGTCGTCAGGTCGTCGATCGCGAAGTACGAAGGCGTGTTGATCCCGAACTCCGGATGCACGTCGCTCGACTCGAAGGAGAAGGCCAGACGACGGACCACGCCGAGGCTCGACAGGTCCACGAAGGTCCAGTCCTCGACCACGTAGTCGTCCGCGGTACCGGGCGCGGTGTAGTCCGCGAGCATGAACTCGACGGTCCCGGTCGAGGCGCCCCCGGCATCGAGCCCCTCGATGATCAGCCGCAGGTAGTCGGGGTCGAGGCCCGTGCTTCCGCCGAACTGCTTGGCGAAGGCATCCCCGTTCAGCATGGAGAGCGCCGCGTAGGTGGTGTTGGTGATCCAGGTGCCGACGAGGGCCGTCGGCGCGGGCAGGACGATCTCGAGCGACGAGGTGTAGAAGACGCCGTAGGTCGTCGATCCTCCCGCACCGCCGCCGGCGAACGCGCTGTACTGGTTGGTGAAGCCCGGGGTCGTCGTGTCGGTTCGGGTCGAAGCCGCGAAGCCGGCGAAGCCCCCCCACGAGAAGTAGTCGTTCTCGTAGGTCACCCCCCGGCTCACGATGTCGCCGCCGCCCAGGGACGCGCCGTTCCGGACCGACTCCGCGCCGAGGCCGAGGTCCTCGAAGTCGGAGACGAGCGCGAAGGCCGGCGCCGAGGCGAAGAGGATCGCGAGGGCCACCGGGACCACCGCGCGCCGTCGGCTGCGGCGGCGCGAGGCGACGCCGAGACCGACGAGGCCGGTCGCGAGCAGACCGGCGAGGCCCGGCTCCGGCGCGTGGAGGACGCCCACGGCGTCGAGGTCGAAGCCGCTCTCCGGGAAGGGCGTGGCGTAGGGGTCGTAGAGGGGCGCACCGCTCGACGTGCTGGTGGAGCCGTCGCCGATCACGTCGGTGAGCCGCACGTATCGGATGTCCATCAGGTCGACGTCGCCGGCGAGCACGAGCGGATCAGCGGCGAGGTCGGCGAGGTCGAAGCCCGTGCCGACGCGAGCGGGGTGACGTCCCGCGACGCCGAACCAATCCGTCGGGTCGAGGGAGTCGAAGCTCGCGATCGCGATCGTGTTCACGGTGTCCGTCGGGAACTCGGCGAAGTCCACTCCGTTGCTCGCGACCTCGACGTAGGCGAACTCGGCGAAGAGGCCGAAGAGGTCGAAGAAGCCGTTCTCGAAGACCGCGAAGTCGTCGCCGGGGCCGTTGTGGATGGCGCCGCCGACGAGGAGGGTGATGGTTCCGCCGTCGCCGAGCGAGACGGTATCGGCCGGATCGCCGGTCGCCGGACCGAGCGTGTTCGCGCCGCTGCCGGCCGTGGCGAGCGGGCTGCCGGGGACGTCGATGTCCTGGGGGCCGCGATCGAGGGCCTCGACCGCCGTCGCCCAGGCCACCATCGAAGTGTCGAGGTGGCCAGGCTCGGTCCAGGGGCCGGCGAGGGTGGGGGTGGCGAGAAGGGTCAGGAGCACGAGGGTCACGCCGGTGGCGCGCCCCGTTCGTTGGGAGCATTCGAGCATCGTGTCGTTTCCTCTGGACGCCGCGACCGGACGTCCGAACCGGAATGGGATCCGGTCTGCGAGGACGGCTGCAGCCATAGGACACGCTCGACGTCGTTCGTCGGGCGGGGCTACGGGATCCGGGGCGTGGTGGAAACGATCGTGCGCGGAAGACGCTCGCGCGGACCCGGGTAGGGCGTCCGCGTGGCTCTCGGCACCATCCGGTTCGCTCCACGCCCTCTGCTCCCGAGAGTCGTAGTGCCGCTGAAGGGTCGGTCTTCTGGCTTCCGGATCATCCGAAGCTGCACGCCTTCCCAACCCCGGGCTCTCGCCCTCGTCTTCCGACTTCCGCGGGTACGCACGCACCGGGAATCGATGCGTTGATCTCCTCGGCCGCGGCCTGTCCGCGTGTAGAGAGGAGCTGCCCTTGGAATGGGGTCAGTGACTCGTATGTGCAGTTCGTCCTCGGTTACAGCGACGGGCTCGCGCCGGATTTGCACCGGCTTCCCGCAGGTCCGAATCGATCGTCCGCCGACTCGTGATCGAGTCTTCGTCCGATCGGCTCGTCCCAGTCCTCCGCCCCGGGTCACTCGACCCGCGCCACGGAGGAACACCCTCCACCGTCGGTGGTTGCCACTCGGAGTAGCCCACAGGCAGGACGACCGCAACGAACCGCGCAGGCGTCTGCGGACCGCGCACCGGCTTGCGGTGCAGCGGGCTGCGGCCGGTCCGCGCCGCCGCCAGCGAAAACCCTGGACGGTCGGGGAGTTCGGGTCGGAGGTTCACGTGGCATGTCGGTTGCTCTGGAAGACGGCACGTACCCGCGTGAAAGGAGTCCCGAATGCAAGGTCGTCGACGAAGCGCTTCCCGCGAACGCGAGGAGGGCATCGCGCTGATGCTCGCGGTGCTCCTGCTGATCGCCGTCTCCGCCCTCGCGATCTCGACGATGCAGAGCGTGGCGAGCGACGGCCGGGTCGCCGGGTTCCAGAACCAGGAGGCGATGGCCTTCTACGCGGCGGAAGCCGGCATCGCGGATGCGCGCGCGGTCGTGCGGGGCATGGGCGAGCGGTCGCAGGTCCCGAGCTATCCCGCGGATTTTCCCGATGCCGCGAATCCCGCAGAGCTCTCCGCCCCGTCTGAGTTCGTGACCGGAGACAGGCCGATCTACTACGCGGATCCGGGCTCCTCCGCGGGCACACCGATCGTCTACGTCGGGGAGGGCGCGCCCTGTACGGAGGGCTGCAACATGACGCTCGGTGGGCTCAAGTTCAATCACACCAAGTGGCAGGTGAACGTGATCGGCGAGTCACCGTCGGGCGATCAGAAGCGTCTGGAGGTGGTCGCGACGCGGCTCCTCCCCGTCGGCTATTAGGTCCCGGTCGGCGACCCGGCGCGTCCGACGGTCGCACCGGACTTCGTCAAGCCGCCGCGAGGGCCTGGTCGATCGCCCGCGACAGGCTGCCCAGATAGCTCCCGCCGAAGAGCCGGACGTGCACGAGCAGCGGCAGCACCTGGTAGAGCGGGATCCGCGTCTCCGCCCCGGGAGCCAGCGGCCACGCTTCCTCGTAGGCCGCGAAGACCCGCGGCCCGAAGCCGCCGAAGAGGCGCATCATCGCGAGGTCGACTTCGCGATGGCCGCCATAGGCCGCCGGATCGATCAGGCAGGGAAAGCCGCGTTCGTCGCGGATCGCGTTCCCGGACCAGAGGTCGCCGTGGAGGCGCGAGGGCGGCTCGTCGGAGGCGGCGAGGGCGGGAAGCGCGTCGCAGAGGCGGTCGAGGGCGCGGGCCACCTTCGCGGAGAGCCGTCCTGCATCGCGGGCCGCGCGAGCGAGGGGCGCGAGCCGCTCCTCGCGATAGAAGCCCGGCCAGTCCGCGTGGGCCTCGTTCGACCACGGGATACTCGCGATCCAGCCCGCCGTCGGGAAGCCGAAGTCGCCCGGCGAGGCCGCGTGCAGTCGCGCGAGTCCACGCCCGAGCCGCTCGTCGTGGTCCGTCGCTGCGGGGGCCGACTCGATCCACTCGAGCGCGAGCCAATCGTCGCCGTTCGCGACGGCGCGCGCGATGCGAAGCGTTTCTCCCGCTGCGCGTTCCAGCCACGCGAGCCCGCGGGCCTCCGCCTGCGCGATGGGCGGCACCTGCGGTGAGGGGGGCGTGACCCCGGCGTAGTGCTTCACGAAGAGCACGCGCCCGTCGGTGAGCTCGACGCGGGCGCTCTCGGCGATGTCGCCGCCCGCGACCGGCGTCGTCGAGGCGACGGCGGCGCCGACCGCCTCCTCGAGCGCCGTTCGCCAGGCCGTTGTGGGAGTCAATCGAGGTGTCCCTCGTCGCGGAGATGTTCGATCAGCCCCCGGCAGGCGGCCTCGCAGAGATCGAGCACGTGCTCGAAGCCGTGGTCCCCGCCGTAATAGGGGTCGGGGACCTCGGCGCCGTTCCGCGAAGCCGGGTCGAAGTCCCGGGCGAGGCCGAGTCGACCTCCGAAGTCGGCCGCGCCCGGCAGGGCGCCGAGGTCGGAGAGGTTCTCGGCGTCCATCGCGAGGACCAGGTCGAAGCGCGCGAAGTCTGCGTCCTGGAACTGTCGCGCCCGGCTCTCGAGGGCGATGCCCCGGGCGCGGGCGAAGGTCCGCGCGCGCGGGTCCGCGCGCTCCCCCGCGTGGTAGGCAGCGGTGCCGGCGCTGTCGACGAAGATGCGTTCCTCCAGCCCCATCGCCGAGACGAGGTGTCGCATCACCCCCTCGGCGGTCGGCGAGCGGCAGATGTTGCCGAGACAGACGAAACAGACGCGGATCGGAGGGCGGGCCATGGATCTCCCAGGACTTGACCCTAGCAACGTTGCTCAAAGGTTGACCCGATCGGGGGAGGACACCGGGGGGACGATAGGGAGGAGGCTTCCGTCCGAATCCTCCAGAGCGGATCGTGATCCGCTCCGAACTCGAGTCCATGGTCGACCTCAGCTTTGCCATCGCAGCGACGACGTTGTCGCTGATCGGTCTCTCTTCCTGGCGTGTCGGGAGGACGCCGATCGGACGGGCGTACCTGGCGTTCGTGGTCGCGACCGCGCTCTGGTCGGGGATCCGGGTGGCCACGGGGAAGGGCGTGATCGCGGGTCCGGTGCCGGACGGGCTGGCGCTCGCGTGCGCGCTGATCGGGATCGTGAGCGTGGCGCGGCTCGCGATTCTCGCGGCGAGCGACGAGCGGGAGGTGCCGCCCGTACTCGAGCTCGCCTTGTGGGGCGCGGGGGCGGTGGTCTGGCTCATCGGCGACCGCGCGCTCACCTCGTTGTTCGCGAGCGGCTTCTTCGCCTGGTCGAGCATCCAGCTGCTCAAGATGCCGCGGCGGAGCTGGGACGGATTCCGGAGCGCGCTCTTCGCGGTGTGCGGCTCGCTGATGGCGCTCGCGCTGCTGCCCCTGCTCTGGCTGGTCGGCGTTCCGGATGGCGTGGGCGCCGCGGCGCTGCCTTTCACGGCGACGATCTTCGGGATCGCGCTGCTCTACGGACTCCCGCGACTGGGTCTGCTCTCGACGGATCGGGTCCAGCACGGCCGGGTGATCCAGGCGATGAACGACGGGGTCCTCGTGGTCGATCTCAACGGTCGCCTCGTCGACTTCAACGAGGCGGCGGCGGAGATCCTCGAGCTCGACGATCGCGCGCGCACGGTCAAGCCGCTCGAGAGCGCGCTCGCCCATCATCCCGACCTGGTCGAGCTCTTCAGCGGCGCGATCGATGGACGCAGCCTCTACGCCCCGAAATCCCTGGCGGACAAGGGCGAGCCGCGAACCTTCGACCTGCAGCTCTCTGCGCTCTACGACGCCAGCGGTGCGATCGAGAGCCGCGTACTGGTCCTCCGCGACATCTCGGACCGGGTCGAGGTCGAGGAGGAGAATGTTCGCCAGGCGAAGCACGTGCGGCTCGTCCACGAGGTCTCCGCCGCGGTGCACGAAGCGGACACGATCGAGGCCGGGCTCGAGGCGGCGCTCGCCCTGGTCGCGAACACGATGGAGGTTCCTCTCGGCCAGTTCCTGCGATCGGTCGAGAGCGACGAGGGGACGAAGCTCGTCGCGTCGGGCATCGTCTTCTGCGGAATCGAGCTCGGCGCGCAGGAGGCGGAAGAGGCCACCGGCGATTCGCTCGCCGTCGTCGTCGGACGACGCCCGGGCGCGTTCCGAGCGGAAGGGATGGAGCACCTCGATCCGCACGGGACCACCTGGTGGAAGGATCTCGGATTCGAGGCGGCCTTCTCGGTCCCGGTCGTGATCGGCGCGCGTCTGTTCGGCATGTTCGAGTTCTTCACCCGCGATCCGGGGGCGACCGAGGAGTCGACGGCGGAGGTGCTCGACCGCGTCGGCGAGCTCGTCGGCCGCGCGATCGAGCGCAAGCTCGCCGAGGAGAAGATCCGGCGCCTCGCCTTCCGGGACGATCTCACGGGGCTCCCGAACCGACAGCGCTTCCATCACCTGCTGCGGGGAGCGGTCTCCCTCGCGGCGCGTGCGGAGCGACGGATGGCGTTGCTCTTCCTCGACCTCGATGGGTTCAAGAAGGTGAACGACACCCTGGGCCACGAGGTCGGCGACCGGCTGCTCGCGGAGGTCGCGAGTCGCTTCCTTCGGGTCGTGCGCGTCAGCGACCACGTCGGCTGCCAGAGCAGCGATGCCCCGGAGTCCGCCGTCTCACGGCTCGGCGGGGACGAGTTCACGGTCCTGCTCACCGAGATCAAGGAGCCGAGCGATGCGGCGCTCGTGGCGGAGCGGCTGCTGCAGACCCTCGAGGCGCCGGTCGTCCTCGCCGGTCGCGACGTCTTCATGGGGACCTCGATCGGGATCGCCGTCTTTCCCGACGACGGGACCGACACCGAGGCGCTCTTGCGCAACGCCGATGCGGCGATGTACTTCGCGAAGGGGCGCGGGCGCAACGGCTACCAGTTCTACTCCGAGGAGATGAACACCTCGCAGGCCGCGCAGATCGAGATCGAAGGCCGCCTGCGCGGCGCGCTCGAGCGCGACGAGTTCCAGCTCCACTACCAGCCGATCCTCGACGCGGAGACGGGGGAGGTCGTCGCCGCCGAGGCGCTCCTCCGGTGGGTCGACGCCGAACGAGGCATGGTTCCGCCGGACGAGTTCGTCCCCGTCGCGGAGGAGACGGGCTTGATCGTCCCGATCGGTCAGTGGGTGTTCCGGACCGCCTGCGAGCAGGCGCAGCGCTGGAAGCGCGAGACCGGTCGCTCGATCCGGATCGGCGTGAACGTCTCGGGGCATCAGATCCGCGAGCCCGGAATGCTCGAGATGGTCCGGAGCGCGATCGAGGAGACCGGCGTCGACCCGCATCAGGTCGAGCTCGAGCTGACCGAGTCGACGATCATGCAGGACGATGCGCTGACGGTGCATACCCTGGGCGAGTTCCGCGAGATGGGCATCGGCCTCGCCCTCGACGACTTCGGGACCGGATACTCCTCGCTCTCCTACCTGCGCCGCTTCACGATCGACCGGGTGAAGATCGATCGCTCCTTCGTCAAGGAGCTTCCCGACAACCCGGACGACGCGGCGCTCACGTCGGCGATCCTCGCGATGGCCCACGGGCTCCGCCTGCAGGTGGTCGCCGAAGGGGTCGAGACCGCGCGCCAGGCGGTCTTCCTGCGCGCCCGCGGCTGTGACGAAGTGCAGGGCTACCTCTTCGGCCGTCCCTCGCCCCCCGACGCGTTCCTCGATCGGCTTCGCGCCCGTCCCGTCCCGATCGGCGCGGATGCCAAGGACGACTCCTGGGAGATCTAGCCGCCGTCGGATCGTGTGCCGCGGGCCGAACGCGTCGGTAGACTGCAGTGACCTCGCGACGGCCCCTTCCGGGCCTCGCCCCCGAGAGCGATCTGCGACCGTGTCTCCGCTTCCCGACCGTCTCGAACTCACGCGTCCCGACGACTGGCATCTGCATCTGCGGGACGGGCCGATGCTCGAACGCGTCGTCGGGGCGACGGCGCGCGTCTTCGCGCGGGCCATCGTGATGCCCAACCTCGCCCCGCCAGTGGCGACGACGGCTCTGGCGGAGACCTACGCCGAGCGGATCGCGGCGGCGGCGCCGCCGGACGCGGGATTCCGCCCGCTGATGACGCTCTACCTGACGCGCGAGACGACGCCCGAGGAGATCGCCCGGGCCGCGGCCTCGCCTTCGGTCTTCGCGGTCAAGCTCTATCCCAGGGGCGCGACGACGAATTCCGCGGCGGGGGTGGAGGGGCTCGACGCGCTCGCGCCGGTGCTCGAGGCGATGGAGGCCCACGACGTCCCGCTCCTCGTCCATGGCGAGTCGACGGCGCCGGAAGACGACGTCTTCGATCGCGAGCAGATCTTCCTCGAACACACCCTCGCTCCGCTGGTCGAGCGGCACGCCGGCCTGCGGGTCGTCTTCGAACACATAACGACCGCGGATGCCGCGGCCTTCGTCCGGGACGCGCCGCGTCGCGTCGCTGCGACCCTCACGCCCCAGCATCTCCTCCTCAATCGCAACGCGCTCTTCGAAGGCGGATTCCGGCCGCACCACTTCTGCCTGCCGGTGCTGAAGCGGGAGCGGGATCGCGAAGCGCTCGTCCGCGCGGCGACCTCGGGCGATCCGAGCTTCTTCCTCGGGACCGACAGCGCACCCCACGCGCGACACACGAAGGAGGCGGACTGCGGCTGCGCGGGGATCTACAGCGCGCCGGTCGCGATCGAGTCCTACGCGGAAGTCTTCGCCGAGGCCTCTGCCCTCGACCGCCTCGAGGGCTTCGCGAGTCACCACGGAGCGGATTTCTATCGCCTGCCGCGGAACGAGGAGCGGATCGAGCTCGTGCGCGAGGACTGGGTCGCCCCGAAGGACGAAGGGGAGGGACCCGACGGCCTCGAAGTCTTCGGGTCCGGCCGCACGTTCCGCTATCGCTTCGCCGGCGTGTTGCGTTAGGCGACGAGGCTCCGGCGCATCGCGCGGTGCTCGATCCCGGCTTCTTCGAAGACGGGGCCCCGGGCGACGTAGCCGAGGGAGGCGTAGAAGGGAAGCGCGGTCAGCTGGGCGTTCAGCACGACCTCGCGACAGCCGTTCGCTCGCGCGCGCTCCTCGAGCGCTTCCATGAGGAGCCGGCCGACGCCGCGCTTGCGCGACTCCGCGTGGACGGCGACCCGCTCGGCCTTGGCCCGACCCGCCAGGACGCGGAGCCGGGCGGTGCCGAGGGGCAGGTCGTCGTCGCTTCGGCGGGCGAGGAAGTGCTCGGCCAGCGGGTCGAGGTCGTCCCACTCGAGCGCGGCATCGATCCGCTGCTCCTCGACGAACACGCGGCGCCGCAGCGCGTGACACGCCTCGAGCGCGTCCCGGTAGTCGTCCGTGCCGGCCCCGCCGAGCGGGATGTGCTCGATCCGGACACGGCTCATCGGCCGCCCGACGAGCGCCCTCGGAGCATCTGGTCGCGGAAGGACTCGTTGAGCGGCTCGTCCCCGAGCCAGATCCCGAAGTAGTCAGAGGCGAAGTCCGCGCCGGGGATCGTGCCCAGGACTTCCCCGTTGAGGGCGAGGGTCGTGCCCACGCCGGGGCTGTAGGTGAGGCGGTAGCGATCGCCCTCCTCGACGTCGCGATAGAGCGCGTGAAGCTGGTCGAGGCGGCCGCGGAGCGCCGCGAACCGATCGGGCGGAAGCGAGCGGGCGAGGATGTCGTCGGCGGCCTCGCCGAAGAAGCGGCCTTCGATGTCCCAGAAGTAGTAGAGCTCGAGGGCCTTCGGGACGTCTTCGAAGAGACGCGTCGCTTCGACGCCTTCGGGCAGGTAGAGCCCGCCGACGTAGCCGCGGAAGAGGACCCGGTAGCGGAGCAGGCCGAGCCCGTAGAGGGGGAGCACGCCCGCCTCGGACCGGACCTCGTCCGGGAAGGTCACGTCCTCGATCTCGGCGGTCGCGGAGGGGGACGCGGCGAGGAGCACGAGCAGGCCGGTGGCGAGCGTGGCGGAGATCGGAGTGGGGCGGTGGCGAGGCAAGGCGTCCTCCGGGCGAGGGGCGTTCGATGGCCGGGGGGAGAATAGCCGTCGGGGCCCGGTCGCCGATGCGCGCCGCCGCGCGTCCTCTCGCGGACCGCTCCGGCGCGTCTTCGGCCTCTCCCGCACGGCGAAACGCAAACGCCCCGGCGTCGGCTGACGTCG
>JAUIMK010000049.1 GCA_030432735.1 bacterium | reverse complement strand
AGACGCTGCGGCCGTATGTCTGCTTGACCGGCCAGAGCAGGCGACGGGCCTTGTCGAGGTTGGCGTTGTCGGGCCAGCTGTTGAGCGGGTCGAAGCGCTGCTGACCGCCCTCGGCGCCGCCGCGTCCGTCGTGGATCCGGTAGGTGCCTGCGCTGTGCCACGCCATCCGGATCATCAAGCCGCCGTAGTGGCCCCAGTCCGCCGGCCACCAGTCCTGCGAAGTCTTGAGCGTCTTCTCGATGTCGGCCTTGAGGGCGTCGAGATCGACTTCGCCGAAGGCTTCGGCGTAGTCGAAGTCGGCGCCGTAGGGGTTGGAACGTGGATCGTTCGATCGCAGCTTCTGCAGATCGAGTTGATCCGGCCACCAGAAGCGGTTGGGTTTGGGCTGACCTCCGAATCGGGATTCGGCGAGCGCGATGGGCGCCAGGACCAGGCTGAGAGCGACCGCGATCGCGGTGACGGCCGATTTCGTGGAGTGGGCCATTTCGGATCTCCTTGTCGATGTGTGGACGAGTGGGGTTGGCGGAAGGGGCCGGAATCAGGACTCTAGGCACCGTTTCACCGACCGGTCATGGATTCTCTCGATGGGAGCGATCGAGAAGGGCGATCGTTCGGGGGCCGCGCCCGCGTGCCGGCCGCGGCGTTCTCCCGGAGCGCTTCAGCGCGGCGCCACCGAGTCGGGCAGCGACGCTCGGATCAGATCCGCGAGGCGCGAAAACCCCTCACTTCGCGCGCTCCCCCGGCGGTGGGCGAGCACGATCTCCCGGCCCGGTCGCGGCTTGACGAAGGGAATCGTCACCGTCGATTCGCGCGCCTCGTCTTCGGCCGTGAGCGCCATCGCCGGCATGAGCGTGACACCGAGTCCAGCGATCACCATCTGACGAACCGTCTCGAGGCTCGTCGCGCGGAAATCGCCTTCGGGCCGCACCTGGCGAGAACGCGCCGTGCGGCAGACCTCGAGCGCCTGCTCGCGAAGACAATGCCCCTCCGTCAGCAGGAGCACGCGGTGGTCCTCGAGATGGCGCTGACTCACTCGCTTGCGCCGCGCGAGGGCATGGTCGCTCGGGGCGAAGAGGAAGAAGGGCTCGTGGTAGAGGGAATGGACGACCAGCCCACTCTCGTCGAACGGACGCGCGAGGAGGATGGCCTCGACGGTGTGTTCGCGGACCGCGTCGAGGAGCTGGTGCGTCATCGCCTCCTGAACGACGAGCTCGAGCGACGGCAGCTCGTCGGTCAGCGCCGGGATCAGCCAGCTCAACAGGTAGGGCGCGACCGTGGGGATCAGGCCGACGCAGAGGGATCCTTCCAGCGGGTCGAGCTCACCGGAGACCCGATCCGCGAGATCCTGGGCCGCCGAGAGCACGGCGCGGGCACGCTCGATCACGATCTCGCCCTCGCGGGTCGGATGAACCTGCTTGCTCGAACGCTCGAAGAGGCGAACACCGAGCTGATCTTCGAGCTTTCGGATGCCGGCGCTCAACGTCGGTTGACTGACGTGGCAGGCGGTCGCGGCCCGGCCGAAATGGAGGGTCTCGCTGACCGCGACCGCGTACCGAAGCTCCGTCAGGGTGAAGGCCGGATCCGGGGGGATCCGATGTCGGTGGTCCATGGTCACCTCGTGTCCGTTCGCGTCCAATGAAAGGTTGCGCGGGTGCGCGAGAGGGCGAGCGGCGGCCGCCGCCACCCTTCCCGTCGACCCGTCATGCGGCGGCGAGCTCCGCCTGGAGCTCGTCGGCACCGCCGACGTGACGGCCGCCGATGAAGACCTGCGGGACGCTCGTGGCGCCGGTGATCGCGAGCAGCGAGGTCGTCTTCGCGTCCCGCCCCAGCACGATCTCGTCGTAGGGCATCCCTCGATCCTCGAGGAGCTGACGGGCCCGGCGGCAATGGGGGCATCCGGGCCGGGTGAAGAGCGTCACGGGAGGAGTCACCCGGACGTTCGGTGCGATCGCGCGAAGCACGTTGTCGGCGTCCGAAACCTCGAAGGGGTCGCCCGGTACGTGCGGTTCGATGAAGATCGCCTCGACACCGCCGTCGTCGAGCACCATGGCATAGCGCCAGGACCTGACTCCGAAGCCGAGCTCTTCCTTGTCCGTCGCCATGCCGACGGCGCGGGTGAATTCGGCATTGCCGTCGGCGATCAGACGCACGCGCGCCGTGCCCTGCTCGCGCCCCCAGGCCTCCATCACGAATGGATCGTTGACCGAGAGGCAGTAGATCTCGTCGATCCCGGCCTCGGCGAACCGATCGGCGAGCTCTTCGTAGCGGGGAAGATGGCTCGAGGAGCAGGTCGGGGTGAAGGCGCCGGGAAGGGCGAAGACGACGACACGCCGCCCTCGAAAGAAATCGCGGGCATCGACGGACGACCAGCCGTCGTCGCTCTGGACGTGGAAACGGGCGGACGGGATCGTCTGGCCTTCTCGGATCGGGTTGTGCTCGGGTTCCATGCTCTTCTCCTTGACTCGTCTCGTGGTTTCCGGGTAGACCCGACTTCCACGGGCTTCGAGTCGGTTCGCCCCTCGGACCGGGTGCGTCACTCGTCGTCGGGGGCTGCCTCGTCGCAGAAGAGGATCGGCACGATATACCAATCTGTAAAATGGATAAATGCGATCTCCACGATCGATCAAGACTATCGATCGCCGATTCGCACGGAGGGGGCCGGGCGTGCTCGCAGAAGCGGGCGCGGCGCCGAGCGGAGACGGTGGCGAGCTTCCCGGCGGAACACGCCGGCTCCCGCTTTCCCGATCGGAAGAAATGGCTTGCGTTCGTGCGGGCCGGCCGGGGCGGCCCGCGAGTGCGCTCGTCGGGTCGGTCGGCATTCCCGCGCTTCCCCCGAACCGTCCGCGCCGAATCCCGCTACCTTTTGCGGTTCCAGGCGCTCCGTCGTGGCGCCGGCGCTACGAGGACCCCGTGCCGAATCCCAGCCTCTGAATCACTGATCGGGCCCGACGGGATCGGGCCGAGCCGACGGCGCGGGGCGTTCGGTCCGGGGACCGCTGAGGTTCCGGGGGCGCGCCGTGGCGTCCCAGGAGAACCGATGTCCTTTGATCACGTTTCGGCCGCCGAGCAGCTGGCCAAGGTCGCAGGCCAGCACGCGATCGCCGTCGATGCCGACGCGACCTTTCCCCTCGCCACCGTCGAAGCCGCCCGCGAGGCCGGGCTGCTCGGCCTGCTCTCGAGCGCGGAGGTCGGCGGTCACGGCCTGGGCCATCGCGCGGCGGCCGAAGTCATCGAGCGGGTCGCGCGCGAGTGCGCGTCGAGCGCGATGGTCCTCACGATGCACTACGCGGGGGCGTCGGTGATCGAGGCGCACGGACCGCGGGACGTGCGCGAGGCGATCGCCCGCGGCGAGCATCTGTCGACCCTCGCGTTCTCGGAGGCCGGATCGCGATCCCACTTCTGGGCTCCGCTCGGGACGGCGACCATGTCGGGGGACGAAGCCCGACTCGACGCGCGCAAGAGCTGGATCACTTCGGCGCACCACGCCGACTCGTACGTCTGGTCGTCACGACCGAGCGCGGGCGACGAGCTCTGCAGCCTCTGGCTGATGCCGCGGGACGCCGACGGCCTCGAGGTCGCGTCGGGCTTCGACGGCCTCGGCCTGCGCGGCAACGACTCCTGCCCCGTGACCGCCGACGGCGTCCGCTTGCCCGAGGCGAATCGCCTCGGCGGGGACGGCGAAGGCTTCGGGATCATGATGCAGACCGTGCTGCCGCTCTTCAGCGTGCTGATCTCGGCGGGCTCGATCGGCTTCGCGGAAGCGGCGGTCGCCGTGACCTGCGAGCACGCGGGCGGTCTCAAGTTCGAACACATCGACTCCAAGCTGGCAGACCTGCCCACGATCCGCGCCTACATCGCCCGCATGCGGATCGAGGTCGACAAGACTCGCGCGCTCTGGCTCGACACCCTCGACGCGATCGAGACCGGTCGCGAAGACGCCATGCTCCGGGTGCTCGAGTGCAAGGCGGCGAGCGGCGATTCGGCGTCGAGCGTGCTCGATACAGCGATGCGCGTCTGTGGCGGCCTCGCCTTCCGCAAGGACGTCGGCGTCGAGCGGCGCTTCCGCGACGCGCGGGCCGCGCTCGTGATGGCGCCGACCAGCGACCAGCTCTACGACTTCATCGGCCGTGCCGTCTGTGGCATGGAGCTCTTCGATTGATCGACGGCGCGCCGCGCGCCACTGGATCCGAGACAACCGAACCCGAGACCAAGGAAGAACATCGCATGTCCGAAACGCTCCTCATGGGCGCCGTCGCCTACGACCCCAAGGTCGTGACCATCTGGGAAGGCTTCAAGCAGTACTTCGCCGAGCAGGGTCTCGACTTCGACTACATCCTCTATTCGAACTACGAACGTCAGGTCGAGCAGCACTTCGACGGCGCCTATCACGTCGCGTGGAACTCGCCGCTCGCGTGGCTGCAGGTGGAGCGAACGGCGGAGCGCCTCGGCCGTCGGGCGAGCGCGATCGCGATGCGCGACACGGACTGCGATCTGCGCTCGGTGATCGTGGTGCGCGCTGACAGCGGAATCGAGACGCTCGCCGACCTGAAGGGGAAGCGGGTCGGCTTCGGTGCGCACGACTCGCCGCAGGCGACCCTGATTCCGCTGCTCGAGATCGAGAAGGCCGGGCTCGAGCGTGGGAAGGACTTCGAGGTGGAGCTCTTCGACGTGCTCGTGGGCAAACACGGAGACCACGTGGGGGGCGAGCGCGACGCGGCGAAGGCCCTCGTCGAGGGAAGGGTGGACGCGGCGTGCATGATCGACGGCAACCATCTCTGGTTCTCGAAGGAGGGCACGCTGCCGTCCGGGGCGACGAAGGTGCTCTGCGAGACCGAGCCCTACGATCACTGCAACTTCACCGTGCTCGACGACGCACCGACCGATCTCGTCGCGCGATTCCGGGAGCTCCTGCTCGGGATGCGGTACGACGATCCCAGGGTGCGGCCGCTGCTCGACCTCGAGGGGCTCAAGGTCTGGAAGGAGGGCCGCACCAGCGGCTACGGCTCCCTCGCCGAGTCCATCGACCGCTTCGGAACCATCGACGACTTCGTCGATGGCCTCGCGGCGCGACACCGCGGATGAGCGCCGCGGTCGAGGTCGTCGATCTCGGCCCGGTCGGTCTCGACCGCGGCGCGCACCTGATCGTGAAGCGCTCCCTCGGGCGCTGCGATCCCGGGGCGCGGGTGGAGGTGCGCGGCACGTCGCCGGAGTTGGCGACTCATCTGCGCGCGTGGTGTCGCGCGCAGGGCCACGCGCTCGAGGAGGGAGAGCGCCTGACGGTTGTCCGCGGCGATGCGGACCTCGGTCGCTGGCGAGGGGCTACGCGGACCGGCGGCGCATCGCCCGAGTCGGTCGTCGACGCGGCGCCGTCGGCCTGGGGGCTGGCGGCGCGCGGAGCGCTCGTCGAGGCCGGGGCGCCGGAGTTCGAGTTCCGACTCGACCGCAAGTCCGCCGTCTGGGCCGATGCGGCGGTCGATCTCTACCGCCAGGCCGCCGCCGCCCAGTGGGATCCCGAGGCCGCGATCCCGTGGGCGTCGCCGATGGACCACCCGGAAGAAGTCGAGGACGCGCTCGTCCAGGTCCTCACCTATCTGATCGAGAACGAGACCGCGGCGCTGCTGATCCCCGCCCGCTTCGCCTCGCAGACGCATCCCCACTATCGCGAGGTGCTGCAGCTCCTGGCGATCCAGGCCGCCGACGAGGCGAGACACATCGAAGTGTTCACGCGCCGCGCGCTGATGAATCGCGAGGCGCTCGGCCTCTGCACCTCGGGCGGGCAGGCATCGCTCAAGACCCTCGTCGAGGAGCCCGACTTCGAGCTCGCCTCCTTTCTGTTGAGCGTGCTCGGGGAGGGGACCTTCGTGAACCTGCTCACGTTCCTGCGGCGGCACGCGCCGGACGCGTGCACGGCGGAGATCATGCGCCTCGCCGTAGCGGACGAGGCGCGCCACGTCGCCTTCGGCATGGCGCACCTGATCGAGCAGGGCGCGCAGGATCCCGCGCTCCTCCCGCGGCTCGCGAGCGCCATCGAGCGGCGCCACGACGCGCTGCGTGAGACGGCGGGGCTGAACGAAGAGGTCTTCGACGGTCTCGTCCTGCTGGCCGCGGGCGGTTGGGCGCCCGATCGGATCGCCGCGGGCCACGACGCCGTGGTCGAATTGCAGCGCGAGATGGATCAGGGGCGACGCAGCCGCCTGCGGCGGCTCGGCTTCGATGCGGTCGAGGCGGAGGCGCTGTCCGCGCTCCACACGCGCAACTTCATGTGAAGCGAAGAGGGCGCGCGTCGACGCGTCCGGACCCGGTCGGCACCGGACGCGTCACCCGCGACAGTCGCTCATCGAGGAACGCTTCGAAGCACCTGCCCCGGCCACCGCTCGAGCGAATCCAGGACCGACCGACCCTCGCGTCGCGTCGGGACGCCGGCGACGAGGACGTGGTCGATGCCGCTCGGTGCATCGGCGGTCAATCGTTCGCCTCCCGCCGGCAGGTCGAAGGCGCGCCGCTCGGGGCCGGGCGCGAGCCGTTCCCAGTCGAGGACGACGACGTCGGCGACGTGGCCCGGCTCGAGGGTCCCACGATCCGCGAGTCCCGCGACGCTGGCCAGCTCACCGGAGAGCTTCCGGATTCCCTGCTCGACGGACATGAGCGATCGGTCGCGCACCCAGTTCGCCAGGAAATCCGTCGGCAGGACGGCGTCACAGATCTGGCCCACGTGCGCGCCCGCGTCGGAGAGGCCGAGGATGCATCCTTCTCCGGTCAACAGCTCGCTCACGCCCTCCACGTCGTCGTTGGCGAAGACGACCTCGAAGCGCGTGGCGAGGTCCTCCTCGAGGGCCAGGTCGCAGGCCACGTCCCACGGCGTCCCGCCGCGCTCGGCGGCGAGCGCCAGCACGGATCGACCGACCAGGTCGGCGTGGACGTCGGATTCCGCGACCGTGAACGTCGACCAGCCCGGGTCGATCGAGTCCCCGGATTCGAACTCCGCCATCACCCGCGCCCGCCATTCGCGGTCTCCGATCACGCGCGCCCGCTCCGCCTCCGGCGTCTGTACGAGCTCCTTGAAGCTCGGCATCTGGTAGAACGACGTCGGTTCCCGGAGCGTGATGCGCTGGACGATCGGTCGGCAGCTGACCTGGACCGAGACGTCCGCGCCCGCGGCGCGGCCGGCCCGGTGTCGGGCGAGCTTCTCGCGGTACGGCGCGCGGGACTTCCAGGTCTCCGGGTAGGTCAGGATCGACGACCAGTTGAGGACCGCGCCGGCTCCGCGCTGGAAGTCGTAGACCCAGTCGAACTGCTCGCCCGCCGCCACGTGCAGGACGCCCTGGCCGATCTCGCCCGCCACGGAGAGGAGCGCTTCGACCTCCGCCTGGCTCGACGCGACGGAGGGGACGGGGCGCCCGCCGTCGCCCAGGTGGAATCCCGCGCGATCCGTGGAGAAGCCGATCGCGCCCGCGCGGATCGACTCCGCGACGACCCGCTTCATCTCGCCGATCTCCGTTTCCGTCGCTTCCCGCTCGTAGGCTTCGTCACCGAGGACGAAGAGTCGCACGGGCGTGTGCCCGACGTAGCCGCCGAAGTGGATGCCCAGTCCGCGCGCTTCGATCGCGGAGAGGTACTCCCCGTAGCTCTCGAAGTCCCAGGAGACGCCCGCCTCGAGGGTCGCGATCCGCATGTCCTCGACCTTGTCGAGGGTGCGCATGAGCGAGGCGCGGTCGCGCGCCTTCGTCGGCGCGAGGCTGTAGCCGCAGTTGCCCGCGACCACGCTCGTGACGCCGTGATGGCTCGACGGCTCGAGGGCACGGTCCCAGAGGACCTGCGCGTCGTAGTGGGTGTGGATGTCGACGAAGCCCGGCGCGACGATTCGACCGCTCGCGTCGACCTCTTCGTTCGCGCGCACGGTGTCGCCGATCTCGGCGATGCGTCCGTCGCGGATCCCGACGTCGGCACGTCGGGCCGGCGCGCCGGTGCCGTCGACGACGGTTCCTCCGCGGATCGCGATCTCGTTCATCTCCGGGTTCCTCCGGGCGGGGGGCTCGCGGCCTGGTCCCTTCGCCCACGGGCTCGACGGGCGCTCACGACGCGCCCACGAGGTAGTCGTCGACCTGGATCTCCGGGCCGTAGTCCGCGAAGTCGCCCGCGGATCGCTGATCGCGGAAATGAGCCCAGGATACCGGGCGAAACCGGGGCGTGTCGCCGGCGTCGTCGTCCAGGATCGGTTCGCAGACCGTGTCGTAGCGCGGGTTGTAGAAGAAGGGCGCGCTGAAGCGTTCCCGGTCGCTTCGAGCGAGGACCCGGTGGACGGGCGAGCGGTAGCGATCGTTGCTCCAGACGCGGAGCATGTCGCCGAGGTTCACGGTAAGCGCACCGGGAACCGGTTCTACGAGGACGAAGCGTTCGCCGACCTCGACCTGGAGGCTCGCGACGCGATCCTGGAAGAGGATCGTGAGCGCACCGGCGTCGCTATGGGGATGGACGCCGAGATGACCCGCCTCCGGAAGCGGCGCCGAGTCCGGCTCGGCCGGGGTCTCGCAGACGGGGTAGCGATTCAGTCGAACGAAGCTCGAGTCCCGGTCGAAGCAGGGCGCGACGCGGTCCGGGGCGAAGCCGAGGCCGACGGACAACGCGCTCACGAGGCGCTCGGCGATTCGCTGGCAGGCTGCGTGGTGCGCGAGCAGCGTGCGCCGGATCCCGGGGACGCCCGGCGGCCAGCGGTTCGTGCCGTCGCTGTGGGCCGGCGGCGCCTCGTCGGGGCCGCGCTCGGCGCCGTAGTCGAAGATCTCCTTCCAGTCCGGACGGTTCTTCGTGAGCTCCGCGTCGTAGTGACCCCACGCG
Source organism: bacterium (assembly GCA_030432735.1). Lineage (GTDB taxonomy): Bacteria > Myxococcota_A > UBA9160 > UBA9160 > UBA4427 > UBA4427. Next base: position 12,123 of record JAUIMK010000049.1, on the reverse strand, counting down.
TTCTCCCGGGAGCGGCGCATCCGTCGCTTGACTGGCTCCGGCAACGCGAAGAGCGCGTGCATCGCGTCCTCGAAGCGCGCGAGCTCGTCGTGGCCGAGGCCATGCCCGACGACGTGGAACATGCCGAGGGTGCGCGCGGCGGCGACGCGGTGAAGGGCGTCGCGGTCGTCGCGGTCGAGTCCGGCGATGTCGACGATCTCGGGCACCATCGCGTCATGCTACTCTGGCGCGCGGTCCGCGCCGAGCTGCGCGGGGCTCGGGGCGCGGCCGTCGTTCCCGAACGGTCGGGGGCCAGGGGCCAGTGAACACGCCGAACGAGATCGAAGATCAGATCGTCGCCTCGATCCGACGCATCATTCGCGCGATCGACCTCCAATCCCGGCGCCTGCAGGACCGGCACGAGCTGACCGGGCCGCAGCTCGCCACCCTGCGCGAGGCGTACAAGGTCGGGCAGCCGTCGATCAGCGCCCTCGCGCGCGCCGTGCATCTGAGTCAACCGACGGTCTCCGGGATCGTGACGCGACTGGAACGCCGCGGCCTCGTCGCCCGCAAACGATCCGAAGGCGATCGACGCAGCGTCGTCATCGACGTGACGAACGAGGGGCTCGCGGTCCTCGACGAGGCGCCGTCCCTGCTGCAGGAGCGCTTCCGCGCGGAGCTGGCGCGGCTCGAGGACTGGGAGCGCCACTGGATGCTGTCCGCCCTCGAGCGGATCGCCTCGATGATGGACGCCGAGGGGATCGACGCGGCGCCCATTCTCGAGACGGGGCCGGTCGCGCAGCCCGCGGACGACCCGGCCGCGCCGGGCGAGCTCGAGCCCTCCGGGGAAGACTAGCCCGCTCGATGTAGTCAATCGGATTCATCCAATCCATTGCCTTCACCGGGATTCGTGAGCTCCGGATCGCAATAGAGGGGTGAAGGGATGCGTATCCATTCCCGAATTCATCGAGGTGTCTCGATCGATTCATTGCGTTGAATGCAATCGGCGACTACCGTGCGCGCTCTCCGGGGGCCTGGTTTCGGCCCACGCGAACCCGAAGAAGAGGGCCACCATGTCATCGAACCCGTCCGAGATCCTCCGTGAGCAGGCCGAGCGCTCGCTGCGCGCCGCGAACCAGGACTTCGGCGCCGAGCCGACCGCCGTCCGCGAGACCGACCACTACCAGGCGGAGTACGTCCAGAGCTTCGTCGAGAAGTGGGACGAGCTGATCGACTGGGACTCCCGCGCCGTTAGCGAAGGGCGCTTCTTCATCGAGCAGCTGAAGGCCCGCGGAAAGACGAAGGTCCTCGACGTCGCCACGGGAACGGGCTTCCACTCGATCCAGCTCGCCGACGCCGGGTTCGAGGTGACCAGCGTCGATGGCAACGCGGCGATGCTCGCGAAGGCCTTCCAGAACGCGACGGATCGCCATCTGATCCTCAAGACGATCCACGCCGACTGGCGTTGGCTCAATCGCGAGGTGCACGGAAAGTTCGACGCGATCATCTGCCTCGGCAACTCGTTCACGCATCTCTTCGACGAGCAGGATCGACGGCGCGCGCTCGCGGAGTTCTACGCCGCGCTCAAGCACGACGGGATCCTGATCCTCGACCAGCGCAACTACGACGCGATCCTCGACCATGGCTTCTCGTCGAAGCACAAGTACTACTACGTGGGCGACGACGTCGTGGCGGAGCCGGAGCACATGGACGACGGGCTCGCGCGCTTCCAGTACACGTTCCCCGACGGCTCGAAGTTCCGGCTGAACATGTTCCCGCTCCGCAAGAACTACATGCGGCGGTTGATCAGCGAGGCCGGCTTCGCCTCGGTGAAGACCTACGGGGATTTCCAGGAGACCTATCAGGAAGCCGACCCGGACTTCTTCATCCACGTCGCCGAGAAGCACATGGAGCATCCCGATGCCGAGGAGTGAGCCGGACGCCGCCGCGGTCACCGAGACGACCGAAGCCTACTACGACAGCGACGAAGCGGACTCGTTCTACGCCGAGATCTGGGGCGGCGAGGACATCCACATCGGCGTCTACGAGACGAAGGACGACGACGTGGCGACCGCGAGCGCGCGCACCGTCGTACGCGTGGCCGCTGCCGTCGACTTCCTCGCGGCAGACGACCGGGTCCTCGATCTGGGCGCGGGCTACGGCGGGGCAGGGCGCTATCTCGCGACCCGCTTCGGCTGCGAGGTCGACTGCCTCAACCTGAGCGACGTCCAGAACGAACGGAATCGGATCCTGACCGAGAAGGCGGGGCTCGCGGATCGGGTCCACGTCGTCCACGCGAACTTCGAGTCCATTCCGGGGCCGGATGCGCGCTACGACGTCGTCTGGTCCCAGGACGCGATCCTCCACAGCGGCGCGCGCGAGCGCGTGCTCTCGGAGGTGGCGCGCGTCCTGAAGCCGGGCGGTCGCTTCGTCTTCACCGATCCGATGCAGACCGACGACTGCCCGCCGGACGTCCTGCAGCCGGTCCTCGATCGGATCCATCTCGACTCCCTCGCCTCGCCGGGCTTCTACCGGAAGAACCTCGGCGCGCTCGGATTCGAGGAGGTCGCGTTCGACGAGATGACCGATCAGCTGCGGAACCACTATGCCCGCGTGCGTCAGGTCCTCGAGGGACGCCGCGACGAGATGGTCGAACGCTGTGGTCCCGACTACGTGACGCGCATGCTCGAGGGGCTCGGGCACTGGGTGAACGGCGCCGATCGCGGTCATCTCACCTGGGGCATCTTCCACTTCCGCAAGGCGCGCTGAGCCGCACGCGTGAAGCTCGACTGGTCGCGCATCGAGCCCGCGGTCTTCCTCTCCTCCGCCGCCGTCGTGCTCGCGGTCCTCGCGTTCGGCGTCGTGGATCCGGAGCGCGCGCGGGAGCTCTTCGTCGGTCTCCAGGACTGGATCGTCGGGACCTGGGGCTGGCTCTTCGTCGGTGCCACGGCGCTCTTCCTCGTGTTCGCGATCTGGTGCGCGCTGGGCGCGCGCGGCGCGCTCCGTCTCGGGCCGGAGGGCGAGGCGCCGGCCTTCGGTCTTCCCTCGTGGTTCGCGATGCTCTTCAGCGCGGGCATGGGCATCGGCATCATGTTCTTCGGGGTCGCCGAGCCGGTGACTCACTTCGCCGATCCTCCCGTCGGGATCGGGGAGACGCCCGAGGCCGCCCGCCGGGCGATGACGCTCACCTTCTTCCACTGGGGGCTGCACGCCTGGGGCGTCTACGCGGTGATGGGGCTCGCGATCGCCTGGTTCGGCCACCGCAAGGGCTTGCCGCTCGCGATCCGCTCCACCCTGCATCCGCTCTTCGGGGACCGGATCCACGGCTGGCTCGGTCACGGGGTCGACGTGTTCGCCGTCTTCGGGACGCTCTTCGGCCTCGCGACGTCGCTGGGGCTCGGCGCGATGCAGATCAACGCCGGATTGTCGCGTCTCTTCGGTGCGCCGGAATCCGCGGGCGTCCAGGTCGGGGTCATCGCGGTCATCACCGCCGGCGCGACGACGTCCGTCGTGCTCGGACTCGACCGCGGGATCCGCCGTCTGTCGGAGCTGAACGTCGCCCTCGCGACGCTGCTCCTCCTCTTCGTCTTCGTGGCGGGGCCGACCGGGGCGGTCCTCGAAGCGCTGCCGCGGGGACTCTTCGACTACGCCGTCGCGCTCGTGCCGCTCGGGACCGGATTCCAGGAGCCGGGGCCGGTCGCCTGGCAGAAGGGCTGGACGCTCTTCTACTGGGCGTGGTGGATCGCCTGGTCGCCCTTCGTCGGCATGTTCATCGCGCGCATTTCGCGCGGCCGAACGATCCGCGAGTTCGTACTGGGGGTCCTGATCGTCCCGACCCTGATCAGCTGTCTCTGGTTCACGGTCTTCGGCTGGTCGGCGATCACCCTCGACGCCGCGGATCCCGGGATCGTCGCGGCGGTCGGAGACGACATCTCGACGGGGATCTACGCGCTGCTCGATCGGCTGCCGGGCGCCGGGATCACTTCGCTCCTGGCGGCGCTCGTCATCGCGATCTTCTTCGTCACGTCGTCGGATTCGGGCTCCTTCGTCGTCGACATGCTGACCTCCGGCGGCCGCCTGAATCCTCCCGTCTGGCAGCGCGTCTTCTGGGCCGTGAGCGAAGGCGTCGTCGCGGCGGTGCTCCTGCTGGCCGGTGGCCTGGGCGCGTTACAGTCTGCGGCCATCAATACGGGACTGCCCTTCTGCGTGATCCTGCTCGCCGTGTGTGTCGGGCTCGGGCGATCGCTCTGGAGAGAGGGGCGCGCGGCGGGATAGGTGGGCCTGGCGCCTGCCAGCACGGAGATTTCCAGTGAAGATCGGGATGACGCTACCGGTGACCGAGCCGGGCTGGACGCGGGAGATCCTGCTCGAGTGGGTGAAGCGGATCGAGGCGGGGCCCTACGACAGCCTCGCCCTCGGTGAACGCATCTGCTTTCCGAATCCCGAGCTGATGACGACGCTCGGGGCGTGTGCGGTCCTGACGGAGCGCGTGGATCTCGTGACGACGGTGCTCGTGCTGTCGGCCCACGACCCGGTGCTCGCGGCCAAGCAGCTGGCGACGGTGGACGTGATGTCGGGGGGCCGCTTGACGGTCGGGGTCGGGACCGGCGGACGGGAGGAGGACTATCGCGCGATCGGCGTCCCGCTCGACCGCAAGCGGATCGCCGTCCTCGAAGAGCACGTCGGGATCATGCGTCGGGTCTGGCAGGGGGAGCAGGTCGTGGAGGGGACGCTGCGCCCCGTCGAGCCCTTCCCGGTCCAGCCGGGCGGGCCGCGCATCCTGTCCGGGGCCATGGGGCCGAAGGCGATGGCGAGCGCTGCGCGATGGGCGGACGGGCTCAGCGGCATGACGACGATGGCCGATCCGCGGGAGGTCGAGGCGGCGTTCGCGCTGGCGCGGAAGGCCTGGCAGGAGGCGGGCCGCACGGAGGAGCCGGAGCTCAACACCGCACTCTGGTTCGCGCTCGGCGAGCGCGCCGACGAGCAGGCCGCCACGCACCTCACCCGCTACTTCAACTGGGTCGAGCCGGCTGCGCGGGAGGCGATGGCGGCTTCCGCGGGCTTCCGTGGGTCGGCGCAGCAGTTCCGCGATCTGCTCTCGGCGATCGCCGACACCGGCGCGAACGAGCTTCTGCTGATCCCGACCTCGATCGACCCGGACGAAGTCAGCCGGGTGGCCGACCTGATCTGAGACGGGGCGCGGGAGCCGCGTGTCCGACCTGATCCGAGCCGGAGTCCGGGAGGCGCGGCCGCGCGACGCGATGCGCGCTACGCGTATGCCCTGGTCCGACAGCCGCCGCCTTCCGCGGCGAAGAGAGTGGAAGACATGCCCGTAGCCCTCGACGAGTTCCCGATCCATCAGGGTCCGGAATCCATGAAGCATTTCCTGACCAGCGATCGCAACGTCTACGATCGCTGCATCATGCATGCCCTGGACCGCTCCGGGGAGGTCCAGGTCGCGGCGGGGCTCGGCGTCTATCCCGGCGTCGGCGTGATCGATTGTTATGTGGCGATCCGCCAGGGGCGGACGCTGACGTCCGTCCGGACGTCGGGGTCGCTCTCCGACGATCGGATGGAGCAGCGCGTCGGTCCGATGACGGTCGACGTCCAGAAGGCGCTCGAGACCGTGTCGTTCCGCTGTGAGGACACGGGGAAGGGGGTCGAGGTCGACCTCCAGTGGCAGGCCGCGGTGCCGGCGACGGACGAGCCGCGTCACATCATGCGCCAGGGCGAGACGACGATCCTCGACGCGTTCCGCTTCGTCCAGCAAGCCGACGTCACGGGGCGTCTGCGCGTCGACGACCGGACGGTCGAAGCCGCGGACTGGGTCGGGGCGCGGGATCGCTCCTGGGGCGTGCGTCCGGTGGGGGACGCGACGAGTCCCCAGCGGCCCTTCGGCGACCACGCCATGTGGTGGTGTTGGATTCCGCTTCGCTTCGAGGAATTCTCGCTGATGTTCGTGCTCGAGGAGCAGAGCGACGGCTACCGGACGATCAACCACGCGATCCGGGTCCGGCCCGACGGTCGCGTGGACCAGCTCGGCTGGCCCGAGGTCGAGATCGAGTACGCGCCCGGGACCCGCTATCCGGTTCGGGCACGCCTGGCGCTGAAGGAGCGCGGCGGGAAGGCGCTCGAGCTCGACATCGAGCCCCTCGGGCCGATGCCGCTCAGCGTGGGGCTCGGCTACGGCCCCGACGACGACGGCTGGAACCACGGCCGGTGGATGGGCGAGTACTGGATCGAACGCGTGGATCACGATCTCGACGCCGAGGCCACGAAGCAGCGGGTCGCCTGGAGCATGATCGACCACGCGGCGCGCGCGACCCTGGACGGCCAGACCGGCTACGGGATCTTCGAGCACGTCTGCATCGGGCGTCACGACCCGTCCGGGTTTCCGGACCTGATGACGATGGCGTGACGGACCACGGGGACGGGGATCGGACTCGGCGCTGCGCGCACTCGTCGAGGGTCGCCTAGCGCGCTCCGATCCGATTCTCGAGATGCCCCAGGAGATCCCCCTCCGTGCGAACCACGGTCCCCGGCTCGAGATAGAAGCCCTGGCTCCAGATGTTGACGGGCTTGAACGCGATCCCCGCCGCGGTTCCCGTCAGGATGAGCGTGCCCGCCGGAATGCGGTCCCGGGGTAGCAGCCTCACGGTCTCGCGCTCGTACTCGAAGGCGTCGCTGGCTTCTTCGAAGGCCTGGGCGACGATCTCGTCGATCGACAGGATCATCTGATCCGTGGCGAAGCGCTGGCGGAGCGCGTCGTCGACGAAGAGCCGGAGCTCGAGGGATCGGTAGAGCTGCGGGTCCTTCGGGATCACGACGAGGTAGCCGGTCGTGAGGCAGCCCGCGCATCCCTTGCCCGTCGGGAAGCCGGTGCGACCGAGGGGGCCGGAGAGGTCGACGTCCGTGAAGAGCGTCCAGCGATCGGTGAAGTCGTTGCAGAGGACGAGGCCGTATTCGACCGGCGTCGACGGGGAGACGATGTCGTCGATCGGGAACATGCAGAGCTCGGCTTCGTAGTCGAGCCGATCGGTGTAGGGCACGTCGGCGTTCCAGGCCGTCGGCTCGACGAGCTTCGGGAAGAGGAAGGGCGGGTCGTCGAGGTGGACCTCCTCGGCATGGGCCTTGAAGTTCGTTCCGGCGGCGAGATGGGGGCCGCGAAAGTCGACGGGGCTCGTCAGGGCGTCCAACGGGATCTCGACCTCCTTCGCCTCGAGGGCGAGGATCCCGTCGAAGCCGAGCTCCCGGTACAGCGCGAGCAGGTCGGCGGTGCGATCGGATCCGAGGGCGGCCGTCAGGTCGCGGCCACGGACCGCGCGGTCGTCCTGGTCCTGCACCAGGAGCAGCGCGTCTCGCGTTCGCGCGAAGGTCAGCGCCTCGCTCGGGCTCGCGATGCGCGGCGCGAACCCGTCGCGGGTCTCGTCGTAGAGCGGCGCAGAGACGGCGCGCGTATAGAGAACGAAGCCGGCGAGGAGGACGAGCAGGGCAGGGATCACGATTCTCGGTCGCATGGTCGTCACCTCGAGGAAGAGTGGGCCGCGGAACGCGAAGCCGATCGCGCGGAGCGGAAGCGCGCGAGGAGCAGGCTCGCCAGGTTGCGGATCGCCTTCAGGTTCCAGCGCGCGACGATGAAGGCCGGACGCGGCGGCGGACCCCAGTACTCCTCGAGGTCCTCGAATCGGCTGTCGGTCGCGACGCTGCTCGTGTTGACGAGGTCGGTGTCGGTCCAGTGTTCGTGGATCACGCCCCACGGATTCGCCCAGTAGTCGTAGATCTGACCGCCGTAGCGGTGGCGTCCGACGCCCCAGATCGGCTTGCGGCGCTTGGCCTTCAGGTGCTGGTGCCCCGCCATGAGGTCGTCGAAGTTGCCGACCTCGAAGGCGATGTGCTGGACGCGCACGCTCTCGTCGAGCGCATACTGGAAACCGACCGCGTGATGGTCGACGTACTCGTCGCCGCGATCCACGTGGGCGAAGCGCATCTGCGTGCGTCCGTCGGGCATGTGGACCTCGTCGGACTTGCGCAGGCCGAAATGGGATTCGTACCAGGCATGGAGGCCGGCCGGGTCGGGGCTCTCGAGCACGAGGTGACCGATGCGGCGTACGTGGGAGGCGCCGGGTCGGATCCCCGGCAGGGGGCCTCGCCGCGGGGAGTCGCCGTTCATGTTGTAGGCGTGCGAAGGGGCCGCTTCGATCGGGTCGAGAGCGGCCTGGCCGTGCACGATCTCGACGCGGAGGCCGTTCGGATCACGGAGGCGAACCACGAGCCCGCCGCCGGGCTCGTCGAGCTTCTCGACCGCCGACGCGCCCGGGGCGCGGGCGATCGCCTCGAGGTCGGCCTCGTCCGCCGCTTCGAACGCGATCGCGAGGACGTCCGACGGACCCTCCGTCAAGACATAACAATGGCTCTCCGCGTCGGTTCCCCGGAGATAGGTCGCCGCTTCGGTTCGTGCCGCGATCCGCAGTCCGAAGTCGAGCAGGAAGGCCTCCGCTCTCGTCCGGTCCGGCGCCGCGACGCGGACGTAGGCGAGCCGCTTCACCTTGAGGATCGGTTCGCTCACGATTCACCTCCGAGGATCCGGTCGAGGGCCGATCGAAGCGCGTCCGACGGTGCTTCGGGGAGCGCGTGGGCCCGCCAGCCGATGTGTTGGTCCGGGCGGACGAGCAGGGCGCCGTCGGCACCGACGCCGCAGACCGAAGGCCAGGCGTCGTCGATCGGAACGGCGTCGAGACCGATCCGGACGTGGGCGACGTCGGCGCGATCCGTGTTCGCGATCGCGTCGGCCCAGGCCGCGTGGTCACCAAAGCTCAGGAGCGTGCATCGGTCGTAGCCTGCGAGGTCGAGGCTCGAGCGGGTCTCGCTGCCGACCTCGAGCCAGGCGTGCGGCAGGCGCGCGCCGGGATGGGCCGTCGGATCGTATTCGCGCGGCGATTGGAGGGGCGGCGGAGTGCCTTCCGGGACGAGGGCCCCCGTCGCGTAGACGTACCCGAGCTGGAGTCCGAGCATGTCGAAATGCTCCGCCTGGGCCTCGCAGGCGGCCTCGATCCGGGGGCGCTTCTCCGGGTCGTCGAGCGAAGCCTGCATCCGCGCGGTCGTCGGCTCGCTGTCGGTTCCGAGCGCCTGGGGCAGGAGGACCATCTTCAGCGCGTTCTTCAGGCTCTGGCTCGTGTTCTCCCGAGCGACCGCCAGCCGCTCCTCGGCGTAGGTGTCGAGGAGGCTCGCGTCCGCGATTCCCGCATCGACGGCGCAGAGCTTCCACACCAGGTTGTGCGCATCCTGGAAGCCGCTGTTCAGCCCGAGGCCGCCGGTCGGCGGGAACCGGTGCGCGGCATCCCCTGCCAGGAAGACCCGATCCCTTCGCATGTCGTCGGCGACCTGGGAGCTCATGTGCCACGTGCCCTTGTGGAGCACCTCGATCGGCACGTCCCGGCCGATCGCGCGAGCGACGATCGCCCTGCATCGTTCGTCGTCGTAGTCCGTTTCGGACTCGCGGTCCGGATCGAAGTCGTGCATGAAGACCCACTCGCGGTCGATGTCGTGGGCGATGAAGGCGCCGTGCGCTTCGGGGTCCATGACGAAGTGGAGCACGCCGGGGCGGTCCCGAACGATCTCCCGGAGGTCGGCGCCCACGTGGATCATCAGGAAGCTCTGGATGCGCGGGGGCCCCTGCATCTCGATGCCGAGGGACTGGCGGATGCGACTGCCGGCTCCGTCGGCGCCGATCACGTACCGACTGCGGATCTCGAGCGTCTCGTCCGTCGCGAGGTTCCGCACCGTCGACGTGACGCCGTCCGCGTCCTGCTCGCTGGCCTCCCACTGCCAGCCGTAGCGCAGGTCGATCTCGGCTCGCTTCGTCGCTGCGTCGGCGAGCAAGGGCTCGAAGCGGTGCTGCGAGAGATTGCGGAGCGGCGTCGGCGTGAAGCGCAGGCACTCCTCGCCCTGGCGCTCGAAGGGGAGGGATCCGATCAGCTCGCCGGCGAGACGCGTCACGAAGCGGACGTGGCCGGCGTCCTCCGGCGGCTTGCAGGCCGCGTCGATGGCCTGCATGTCGAGTCCGGCCTGGCGGCAGATCTCGAAGGTGCGGGCGTTGACGACGTGCGCCGCCGGCGCGGTCTGCGGGGCGTCGCGTCGCTCGAGGAGCAGGCTTCGCTGGCCGCGATTCGCCAGCAGGAGCGCGGCGATCGTGCCGACGGGGCCGGCGCCGACGATCAGGACGGGCACTTCCAGCGTGGAGGCGGGCATGGGGCTCCTCGGAGCAGGGCGGCGAGGGATTCGCCGACGCGGGCGGAGTAAACCCAAAAATGAGGATATTGTCAATATTGGGAATCAGGCTAATTCTGCTAGAGTGAGCGCATGCCCGAATCCGTCCCCCGCACCCGCGGCTACAAGAAGAAGGAGCGCACCCGCCGACAGCTCGTCGAGGCGGGGGCGCGCGTGCTCGCAGAGAAGGGCGAGGGCTTCAGCGTGAGCGACGTCGTCGCGGAGGCGGCGGTCTCGAACGGCACCTTCTACAACTATTTCCCCGACCGGGACGTCTTCATCGACGCCGTCGCCGAACACTCCGCGCTGTCGCTCGCCGCCGCCCTCGCGCAGGAGCCGATCCGGGATCCCGCGGAGCGATTCGCGGTCGCGACGATGGAGATGCTCCGGATGGCGCGGACCGACGACACCTGGGCGCGAGTGATGTTGCGGCTGGTGAGCCGTCCCGGCTCGGGACTCGATCTGAGCCGCTACCTGCGGGAAGACCTCGAGGAGGGGCACGCCGAGGGGCGTTTCAGCGTCGGTCCCGACGACGCGGTCCTCGATCAGGTCGTGGGCCTCACGGTGATGACGATGCGGCGCTTCGTGGACGGGCGGGCGCGGCCCGGTGCGGAGCGTGACGCGGTGGCGCGCGGGCTGGAAGCGCTCGGGGTCGAGTCAGCGGAAGCGCAGGCGCTGGCGGTCGCCGCAGCGGCCTGGGTCGACCGTCGTTCCGCCGGCGCGGACTCGGAGGACGATCGCGGAGACGGTGGCGACCGCGCCTAGCGCCCGCTTCCGCGCCGCGATGCGGGCGGGCCCGGCACCGGACTCCTCACGGCGGCGAGGGGGCGCGGCCGCGCGTTCCTTCCCAGGAGGGCTCGACTACGCTCTCGGCGGGCTCGCAATCGACCCCCGACGAAAGGACATGCCATGAACAGCCTCATGAACACCGTCACGATCACGCCCCTCTACGCAGCGCTGCTCGGTCTGGTGCTGCTCGTGCTCAGCGGTCGCGTGATCGGGACCGTGCGCGCGAAGGGCGTCGGCATCGGAGATGGCGGCGACCGCGAGAATCTGGTCGTCATCCGCAGTCAGGCCAACTTCGTCGAGTACGTGCCGATGGCCCTGATCCTGATCGCGTTCGTCGAGGCGGGCGGCGCATCCGACGCCTGGATCCACGGCCTCGGCGGCGCGCTGCTCGTCGGCCGCATCCTGCATCCCCTCGGCATGTCGACGAGCCCCGACCCCAAGCCCGCTCGCTTCATCGGAACCGTCGCGACCCTGCTCGTGCTGCTGGTCGCGTCGGTCCTGCTCCTCGTCCAGCAGATGTAGCGAGGACCGGCCTCGCAGCCGGGCCTCGGTCAGTCGGTCGCGGCGCCGTCGCGCATCTTGCGGGCGATCCGCTCCGCCACCATGACGCAGCCGAGGTAGGTGTTGCCCGCCGGGATCGTCGGCATCACCGACGCGTCCGCGACGCGCAGGTTCGCGACGCCGCGGACGCGACAGTCCGCGTCGAGCACCGGTCCCATCGGACAGGTCCCGACCATGTGGCCGTAGCTCACGGTGTTGCGTTCGAGGGCCGTGGCGCCGGCGTCGGGTGCGCGGAGGTCGAGGGGCGCGACGGGACGCGCGTCGAGCGCGCGGAACGCCGCCGATTCCTCCCAGGCGGCGAGACGCTCGAGGGCATGGCCGAGGATCCGCGGCGCATCTTCCGGCAGGGGCGGGGCGACGACGACGGGCGTGTCGTCGGGACTCGTTCCGAGCCGCACGCTGCCCCGGCCGCTCGAGACGAGCAGGAAGACCGCGATGACGAACATCGTGGCCTCCTTGCCCGGGTCGTCGGGGAGCGTGAGCGGGCTTCGCGCGGGGTCATGGAGCGAGATCGGCATCAGATGATAG
>JAUIMK010000048.1 GCA_030432735.1 bacterium | reverse complement strand
GGCCCAGACGAGAGTGAGCAGGGTCGGGCGAAGGCGGGACATGGCTGGGGATGGACTCCGGGGAAGCGTGAGGCGGGAGAGATCGTAGGTGCCGCCGGATCGCGGGGGGATACACCGAAGATCGTAGGCGGTTCGCTCCCGTCCTCACCTCGTCGAGTCTGCAGATGTGGAGACCCGCTGCGGACCGCCGCCTCGAGGCTGCGAGCTTGCGCCGAATCGGGGCGCAGTCGGCGAACGGATGAATCCTCTCCACCCGCCTCGAGGTCCAGCGCGCCACTGAGGTAGAGTAGGGCGCATCCCATCGAGCCGGAGGATCCACCGTGCAGATTCCGTTCTACTTCGACTACGCGTGCCCCTGGGCCTACCTCGGAAGCTGCCGGGCCGAGGCCTTCTTCGGCGAGCTCGGTGCCACGATCGAGTTCCGCCCCGTCCATCTCGCCACGCTGAAGGAGCCCACCAGCGGATCCAAGCAGGCGCCGATGGGCGAGCGGCGCGGCGCTTGGTACATGGACGATCTCCAGGCCTGGTCCGAGATGGTCGGAGGGGACCTCAACCTCGCGCCGAAGGAGCTCGTGGGACGCTCGACGCGGCTCGCGCTGTGTGGCGCGATCGTGGCCGCCGAAGCGGGCAGGCTTCGCGAGTACCACTATCCGGCCTACCGGGCGAGGTGGGTCGAGGCGCGAGACATCTCGGAACCCGGCGTCGTCCGCGCCCTGCTCGAGGGGGCAGGGCTCGATGCCGACGCGGCGCTCGCCCGCGCGAGCTCGCCCGAGCTGGATGCGCAGCTGGATCAGGCCACGCGGGACGCCATCGACCGTGGCGTGTTCGGCGTTCCGAGCTACTTCGTCGGAGATCGGTTGTTCTGGGGCAACGACCGATTCGAGCTGGCGCGCTTCTATCTCGAGAAGGCGCTCGAAGCAGCCGCCTAGCTTCGAGCGCCGCTGCCGGCCCGGCACGTTGCCGCGCCGGTTCGCGCCCCGCGCCCGAACGAGCTCAGGGCGCCGTCGCGACGACGCTCGGTCGCTGGACGACCTCGCCATACCATCGCTCGACGTGGGGGCAGTCCTCGGGGATCCGGAATCCGGTCGTCGCCGTGCCCTGCAGACTCGTCACGAGCGTGATGTCCGCCGCGCTGAAGTCGGGTCCGGCGACGAATTCGTTCTCGGCGAGCTGGCTGTTCAGCACTCGGAGCGCCTCGAGGGCGAGCGTTCGATTCAGCTCGCCCCACTCGGCGATCTGAACCGGCTCGAGGACCCGCGCCGGCTCGAAGCAGTGGCGATAGTAGGCGCGGATGGCGGTATAGAATCCGAACTCGACGCGTCGCTGCCACATGTCGCGAATCGCGCGGTCGAGCGGGTCGCGCCCCAGGACCGAGGGCTCCGGGTGGAGCTCCTCGAGGTAGCGACAGATCGTCATCGTCTCCGACACGAAGGTTCCGTCGTCGAGCTCGAGCACGGGCACCAGGCCGATCGGATTCTTCGCGAGGAAGGTCTCGGTCCGGTGTTCCTGGGAATAGAGATCCACGGGCACGAAGGGGATCTCGAGTCCCTTTTCGGCGAGGAAGATCGCCACCCGTCGCGGATTGCCGATGGTGGGGCTGCCGTGAATCTTCATCCTGTCTCCGTCCGGTGCAGTCTCGTCGAGGGGCGGCGACGCGAGTACCGCCGCAGGGAGTCCGGTACGAGGTCGTCCCGCCGTCATCGGCGTCAGTCGAGCCTCGCCCCGCACGACTTGCAGAAGACGGCATCCACGTCGTGCCCCTCCTCCATGCAGTGGGCGCAGCACCGCGCGGAGACGCGTGAGCCGACGGCACTCTCGACGATCTCGGCGGTCACGATCCCGGTCGGGACCGCGATGATGCTGTAGCCGACGATCATGACGAGGGAAGCGAGCGTCTTGCCGGAGACGGTCTGCGGGGCGATGTCTCCGTAGCCGACGGTCGTCATCGTGACGATCGCCCAGTAGATCGAGAGCGGGATGCTCGTGAAGCCGTTGCCGGGTCCTTCGATCAGGTACATCGCGGTGCCCAGGATCGTGACGAGGATGATCACGGTCCCGAAGAAGACGATCACCTTGTGGCGGCTCTCGCGCAGCGCCCGGGTCAGGACGCTCGCCTCGCCGAGGAAGCGCCCGAGCTTGAAGACCCGGAAGATCCGAAGCAGGCGCAGGCCGCGGATCACCAGCAGGTGCTCCGCGCCGGGCAGGAGCAGGCTCAGGTAGGTCGGCAGGATCGCGACGAGATCCACGATGCCGAAGAAGCTCCTCGCGTAGTGCCACGGCACGGGGACCGAGGCGAGCCGGATCACGTACTCGATGGTGAAGAGGACCGTGAAGGTCCACTCGGCGACGTCGAGCGCGAACCCGTGTTCGGCCCGGATCGATTCCACGCTCTCGAGCATGACGGCGATCACGCTCGTCACGATCGCGATCAGCAGGCCGACGTCGAAGGCCTTGCCGGCGGGCGTGTCCGCTTCGAAGATCACGACGCGGACGCGCTCGCGCCAGCCCGGTCGTGTCGCTTCGGGATTCGGGGCTTCCATGGAAGATCACACTCCGGAGGGCATGGTGCGCGCGACGGCGAACCGCGTGCGGTGGGCCCCCTCTCAATCTACGCCTTGAGCCGCTCCGCAGCCACGCTCCGCGATCCCATCCCGCGCCCGAGCGACTCTGCGTCGCGAGCGACGGCGCGAGGCCCCGAAGCCGAGCAAAGCGCGCGCCCGACCGATTCGTGCGCAGGCGCGGCCGGTCCTCTAGCGTCCGGGTCTCGTACGGAGGAGCGCGCATGACCCGATCGACGCCCGAACCCGAGAGCAATCGCTCCGGACGTGACGCACTCGCGTGTCACGCTCCCGAGCAGGCCCCCGTTCTCGAGATGCTCGCTTCGGCCGCCTGGAGCGATCTGCGTGCCCGCGCGCTCGAGCCGCTCTTCGATCGTGCGCGCCTCGCGATCGCCGGGCAGCACCGACTCGCCGCCTTGCCCCGACCCGCCTCGCTCGGCGAGAGCCCCTGGACGCTCGAAACGGCTGCTGCGTGGCGAAGCGACGACGGCGTCGACGAGCGCGCCCGCGCGGCGCTCGCGATGGCGGAGCAGATCGCCTTCGACGTCGCCTCCGTACAGCCGGAACATCGCGAGGCCTTCTTCGCCGCGCTCGGCGAGGACGCGGTGCCTTTCGCGCAGGCGCTCTTCGCGGCCGATCTCCTGCCCCGTGTCCGGGCCGCGCTCGATGCCTGCTTCGGCGCGAGCGACTGGCAGGACGATGGGCCGTCGACGGGCACGCTCGAGACCGCGATCGACGAGCTGATCCGGGTCGTTCCCGCGCTCCAGGCGATCGACCCCGTGACCACGGAGCTCGTGCGACTTCTCGGCGCGCGCCGTCACGCTTGCCGCGTCTGCCAATCGGTTCGGAGTCACTCGGCGATGGTGGCCGGTGCGGACGACGCGACCTTCGACGCCGTCGATCGCTTCGCGCAGAGCGACCTCGACCCGGCGACGAAGGCGGCGCTCTCCTTCGCGGAGGGAATGCTCGCCAGCCCGGCCCGCTTCGACGCGGAGGTCATCGCGACGCTCGGCCGACACTTCACGCCCGAAGCCCGCGTGGAGCTCGTCCTCGACCTGCTGCGCAACGCGACCAACAAGGTCGCCGTCGCCCTCGGCGGCGACGCGCCCCGGGTCGAGACCGGCTACGAGGTCTACGACGTGAAGCCGGACGGCCAGATCGTCTACGGCCTCTCGAAGCCCGAGCCGGCGGGGCCTGCGGCGAGCGCCTGAGTTCCTGTCGAGGGCGGAGCCGGGCTTTCACGCCGGCCTGCTTCGGTCGGGTCCGTGCCCCGGGACGCGTCGCTTTCGCCCCAGCGGGGGCGCGGTCGGGGGCGCTTCGAGATCGGGGGTGGCGGAGTCACGGCTCGAACGGCCTACCCTCGAGGTGACGCGCTGCGAACGAGGAGGACGCGATGGGATCTCGAAGGACGTGGTGGCCGTTGGTGGTCGCGCTCGTCGCGATGACCGCCTGGTCGATCGCACGAGCCCGCGACGACGAAGAAGAGATCTGCGTGGACCAGTGCAAGGCGCAGCACGATCAATGCGTGGACTACTGCGGCGAGCATCGGAACCCGATCGAGTGCGACGCGGACTGCCGCGAAGAGTTCCAGGACTGCGTGCACGAGTGTCGCCGTTAGGTTGAGCGCGGCTCCCTGCGCCGGCGGCTCGGCGGCCATCCGAGCCGCTTCCCTGGCGCCGGCGCCCTCTCCGCACGGCGCAGCAGGCACGGGACGAACCGACTACCATCGCCCGATACCGGAGAGGTGCGCTTCACGTGGGTCGTCGAGCTCGCATCGCGAATTGGATCGGGTGGATGGTCGTCGGCTTCCTCGCGCCGGCGTCGGCGGACGACGGGGTCGTGCGCGCCAAGCCGATCCACCTGCCGCCGCAGGAGAGCTACTCCGGTCGCGCCGACGTGAGCGGCACGGAGCTGGTCGGCCTCGCCCTGGGCGCCTCGGTCGTCCGCGCCGATCCGCCCGAAGTCGTCGTCGTGCAGCCGACGCCGGGCGAGGCCTCGAGGCTCTGCATTCGCGTCGTCACCCGCGACGGCCTCTTCTGGTCGGACAATCCCTTCGATCTCGTGGCGTCTTCGGCGACCTCCGTCGCCGCCGGCCCGATCTCGGCCGACGAACGGAAGCCCCTCGAGCGATACGCGCCGGAGCAGATCCTCGTGCGCGCCGCGGTTCCCCGCGGTGGCGACTGCAACGACCTCACCGCGGTCGAGGTCTACGTCCCCGCGCAGGGAGACGAAGGCGGCGATCCGACATTGCGCGTCCAGCTGAATACGCACGGACAGCCAGCGCACGCGCGGCTGTCGACCCGGGGCGCGACGGCCGAGGTCGTCAGCACGACCGCGTGCGAGTCCTTCGAGCAGGAGGTCGCGGTCGCTGCGGATCGCGAGTGCGTGTTGGACGTCTCCGATCCCAGGGCCACGGGGCTGCTGGACCTCCACGTCGTGATCCTCTCGTTGGAGCGTCGGCATCTCCACTTCCCCGTCCGCCTCCCCGAGCGTCCGTGAGCGGCGAGGAGGCGAAGCGGCGTACGGGTCGGCTGCAGCAGCTCGCGCGCAGCGCTTCGAGGCGCGCCTTTCGCGACGTCTTCGAGGCCTTCGTCGAGATCCTTCGAATCTCGCCCATGCTGACGATCGTGCTGATCGTGGTCGGCGGCATGCTCTTCCTGCTTCCCCGTCCCGAGACGATCATGGCCATCGAGGCCGGCACGGAGACCCTCGTCTTCGAGGTGAGCAATCCGCAGGCGTCGACGATCGGCGCGCTCGAGGGCATGGTCGCGCCCGTCGCCCCCGGACAGGACGTCTTCGCCGAGGCGGAGGAGCCGCAGTGCCGGGTGGGACGCCTCGAGCCGCCGCTCGGCACGCGTCTCCGCTACCGGCGGACGTCGGACACGCGGACCGAGATCTCCGTGGAAGGGCTCGGTTCGGAGGGGCTGCCCGCGCGGTTCTTCTCGGAATCGGGCACGGTCACTGCGCTCGGTCGAGGGAGCCTGATCGTGATCGAATCGGATCCGGGTCGCTCGAGCTGTCCCGCGCAGACGCCGCCGCTCCCGATCTGGGGACCCGGCGAGATCGGCGACGAGGGCGTGATCGTCGGAGGCTCGGGGCAGGCCGGCGCGCTGATCTCGGCCGAGGTGAAGATCTACGCCCGCGCGCTCGAACGCGTGCTCGGGATCCGCTTCGATCCGGGTCTCTACATGGCCGGGGAGATCGTGGTCCTGCCCGGCTCGCGCATCGTCGAAGACGATCCGGTCGAGGGGCGCGCCCCCGCAGCCTGGGTGGGCTCGGCGCGCATCGATTCGCTCCGCCGGGACGAGCTGTCGGTGGCGGTCACGACGAGCGCGCCGACGCTCAGCCTCTATCGCGCGGGGTTCGAGGGAGCGGACACGCTCGCCGTCAGCGCGCTCGTGCAGCAGTTCATGGATCCGGGGGTCGTCCGCCTCCAGTTCCTCCTGGGCGTGTTGCTCGCGAGCGCGAGCTTCTTCCTCGGGTTGCTCCGAACGGCGGAGGCCGCGGAGAGCGGCGACGGCGTCCAGCACGAGGGGCCCGAGAACGGTGAGTGATCAGCGTTTCCATCGCCGGCGGACGCGGATCGCCCTCGTCGCGCTCGTTTCTGCGCTCTGGCTCGTCGCGCCCCCGTCGCTCGCCGAGCTCGTCGAGGTGCGCCTCTCGAGCGCCGATCGCGGCCAGGGTTGGCTCTTCGGTCCGGAACGCGATGGGCACTGCTGGCTCGCGACGCCCGCCCACGTGCTGCGGGGCAGGGACGGGACGCTCGAACGGGGCATCGTCACCTTCGGCGACGGGACGGAGGCGCAGGTCGCCGGCGCGCCGATCCAGCCGATCGATGCGATCGACCTCGCCTTCGCGCGCGTGCCCCGGGCGGGGCGATGTCTCGATCGGCTCGGGCTGCGGCAGGCCGAGCGGCTGATCCAGGCCGCCGAGGACGTCCAGCTGAAGAAGATCCAGTCGGGCCGGATCACGGGCTTCGTCGTCACGACCGTCGAGCACGACGTGCGCCGTGGCTACGTGACGGTCGAGTCGCGGCGGGCGGACGACAAGCTGGTGAAGGGGTTCAGCGGATCGGTGCTGGTGTCGACGCAGGAAGGCGTCGGGATGGCGAACGTGCCGCTCGGGATGTTGCTGAGCGTCTGTACGCCGAGCGATCGCATCGATCCGTTCGCGGAGCCCGAGGACGATGCGCCGACCTGTGATGGCGAGGGCCACTACGGGATCGCGCTCCGTTTCGACCGGATCCGCTCCGTGTTCGATGCGCACGTCGCGTCGAACGCGGCGGCGACGAAGGGGGCGGAGGCGCCGCGGGCGCAGGCGGGGCCGCGCCTGCTGTCCATGCGCGGAAGCACGCTCGACGCCCGGTCGGGGCCGGACGGCGCGCTCGCGAATCCGGATCTCGGGGTCTGCTGGTCGGCGGCGGTCGATGCGTCCGAGCGCGTCGCGGTCACGATCGCGCGCGAGGGCGTGATCTCACGCGTGTCCGTGCGCGCCTGCGCGGATTCGGGCGGGGAGATGCCGGACGGGATACAGGTGCGACGGCGGCCGCGCGGGGCCTCGGCCTGGTCGACGGTGCGCTACTGCCGACGGAGCAGCGACCGGCCCGACGCGATCGAGTGCCGCTTCGCTCCGTTCGAAGCCGACGAGATCGAGCTCGAGTTCCATCGTCGCGGCGCCCGTGATGGCGGTCTCATCTCGATCGGGTCGATCGACGTCGAGTAGCCCGGCTGGCATGGGTCGATTCGCCCGTGGGTTCAGAGCAGGTCGAGCGTGGCGACCGCCTGGGCGTTGTAGGGACAGCTGAGCGTGCCGATCAGCTTGCCGCCGTCCTCGAGCTCCGCGGAGAGCGAGCAGTTCGAGTACACGCTCGCGCTGCAGACGGTCGTCATCGTGAGCTCGTCGCCCGAGACCGTGCCGGAGAAGACGTACTTGTCATGGGGCTTCGCCAGCGCCGCCATGCACGCGCCCTTGATCTTGCCGGACGAGTAGTCGTATTCGGTGACGCGGATCGGGAGCGTCGAGGAGTACGCGGCCAGGAGCCTCGCGTGGTGGAGGAACTCTTTGCGGGCCGCCTTCAGCTTCGACTCGGAATCGCCTGCCTTCGCCAGGGCATCGCCGTAGGCGAGCGAGGGCTCGAGCTTGAAGCTCAACGTATCGCGACCCTTGAGAGCGCCGCGGAGGGCGAGGGTGCGGAGATCGGAGTCCGAGCTCTGGAGGGCCGTGCGCAGCGCGACGCGTCGGATCGTCGCGTCGTCCGACCGCACCGCCTCCTCGTAGGTGACGAGCCGGATGATCGGGTCCGGATCATTGAGTCCGTCCGACAGGGCGACGAGCTGGTCGCGGATCGACTGGGACGCGGCGGGCCCCGCGAAGGACGCGGCGAGAAGCAGGGCCAGAGCGGAAGGGAAGGGGAAGAAGCGCATGGCGAAGACCTCCTGGGCTGCCCGGACTCCGAACGCTTAGCAGTCTCGACTCCGGGCCGCCGTCTCGACCGCGGGCGGACCGCGGGTTCCCGGTCCGCTCGTCGGCCTCGACCGCGGGTTCCGATGGGAAAAGCCGCTCCGTGGTGCCGTGATCGCCATGAACGGCCGCGCCCGGGTCCGGTCGGGGAGGGCCGGCGAGGTCGGCAGGGCTCACACGCGCGACGATTCGAACCTACCTTCGGGCTCCGGCGCCGGCGAAGGCGCCTCATGCAGGAGGCCCCATGAAGCAGTCGATCGTTCTACCGCCGGAGGTTCGGGAGCTCGATCGGGCGGTGTCGCTGATCGAACGAGCGGAGCAGCTCGGCTTCCATGGCGCGATGCTCGGCTGCGGCCACAACATGGACCCGCTCGTCGTCTTCGCCGTTGCCGCGGGGCGGACGGAACGGGTCCTGCTCACGACGAACGTCCTGCCGACCTACACGCGCCACCCGCTCGTGATGGCGATGCAGGCGTTGACGACGCAGGCCGCCGCGAGCGGACGGCTCCGGCTCGGGCTCGGACCGGGGCACGCCTCGGTCATCGAAGACTGCTTCGGGCTCCCCTTCGATCGGCTGATCCGGCACACGTCGGAATACTTCGAGATCCTGCGCCAGGTCTTCGACGGGAAGCACGCGAAGCTCGACGGCGAGATGTTCCACGTCGACTGGGAGATCGACGTCGAGTCGCCGCCGGTTCCGCTCTTCCTCTCTTCGCTCGGCGAGCAGATGTGCCGCACGGCAGGACGGCACGCCGACGGAGTGCTGCCGTGGCTCGCCCCGCCTGCCTACGTGCGGGACACGATCGTGCCGACGCTGCGAGCGAGCGCCGGGAAGGCGGGGCGCCCGGTTCCGCCGGTCGTCATGATCATGCCCTGCATCCTCTCGACGAACCGGGCGGAGGTCCGCGCCGGCGTCCACGCCTATCTCGACCTCTATCCGCGCTTCGAGGCCTATGCGGCGCTGCTCGAGCGCTGCGGCGTCCCCGACGCGGAGAACGGGCCGCGGGACGGCTGGACCGACGCGATGATCGATGCCGTGGTGCCCCACGGCGACCAGGACGCGTTGGCGGCAGCGCTCGCGCGCTACCGGGAAGCCGGTGTCGACGAGATGGCCTTCCTGCCCGTCGGCGTGGGCGACGATCCGCAGGCTTCCGTCGAGCGGACCTGGGCGGCGCTGGCCGAGCTGATCTGAGGCGGAGCAGACGCGGGTCGACGGCGGCGGCCGAAGGGCATGCGAAGCGCGATTCTCCTGGGTAGCGGGATCGTCGGCGGGGAGCACGCGCCTGCGAGGAATCTCTAGAATGAAGCGATCTCCCAACGACGAGAGACCAGCGTGACCGACGACAACGGCGAGCAGATGACCCTCCTCCTGGACCGTTTGCGCGAGCGCAGCGGCGGTGATGACCCGCTGCTGCTCGAGTTCGTGCGACTCTGGTGGTCGCGTATTCCGGCTGAGGACCTGCGGTCCCGGGACACGGAGAACGACTCGGCCGCCTGCGTGGCGTGCTGGCGTGCGTTCTCCCGCCGCGACCCCGAGGCCACCGCCGTTCATGCCCTGAATCCCTCGGCGGCGCGGGACGGTTGGCAGTCTCGCTACACGGTCGTGCGAGTGATGACTCCGGACATGCCGTTCGTCACCGACTCGGTCCAGATGGCCCTGTCCCACGATGGCCTCGTCGTGCATCACCTCGGCAACGTGGTGCTGTCGACCGAACGCGACGAAGACGGAACTGTGACGGCGCTGTCCCGCGACCGCAGCTGGCCTCGACGCGAGGTGTTCATCTACGCCGAGATCGACCGCCTTCCCGATGCCGAGCTGCCGGGTCTCATCGAGCGGCTGGAGCTCGCCCTCCGCGACGTGCGCGCGGCGGTGAGTGACTTTTCCGCCATGAAGACCAGGCTGAGCGATCTGACGAAGGCGCTGCGAGGATCACCGCCGCCGATCCCAAGCGACGAGTTCGAAGAAGCCATGGACTTCCTCGACTGGCTTCCGCTCAACAACTTCACCTTCCTCGGCTATCGCTACTTCGACTACCGCGACGGAGCCATCCGCCAGCGAGAGGGCTCGACGCTCGGCATGCTGCGCAATCGCCGGGTCGCCACGCCGCGTCACCTGTCGGAGCAGCGCGATCGGGTACGGTCCTTCCTGCTCGATCCCACCCTGCTCTCGTTCTCCCAGTCCGGCACCCGCTCCCGCGTGCACCGTCACGCTTATCCGGACTACATCGGCATCCGCGAGTTCGACGACGACGGCAACGTAGTCGGTGAGCACGGCTTCCTGGGCCTCTACACGTCGCAGGTGTATCTAGAGCGCCCGGGGAAGATCCCTACCGTGCGCAGCAAGGTCGACCGCGTGATCGAGCGCTCGGGCCTCGATCCGGCGGGCTTCGACGGCAAGGTGCTGAATCAGGTGCTGGCGACCTATCCCAAGGACGAGCTCTTCCAGGTCAGTGAGGACGAGCTCTTCACCACGGCCATGGCCATCACCTACATCCACGAGCGTCGCCGAACCCGGCTCTTCGTTCGCCACGACCCGTACGGGCTGTTCGTACACTGCCTGATCTACCTACCGCGCGACTTCTACAGCACCCAGGCGCGGCTCAAGGTGCAGGAAATCCTCGTCGATACCTACGGCGCCGAGGACGTGGAGTTCGAGCCCTACTTCAGCGAGTCGATCCTGGTTCGCCTGCAGATCACTCTTCGCATCCGCTACGGCGAGGCGCCGGACGTGGACGAGGAAGCGCTCGAAGCGAAGCTCGTGGCCGTGACCCGGGACTGGAACGCGGATTTCCAGGACGCGCTGGTAGAGCGCTTCGGCGAATCGAGGAGCCGCCAGATGGGGCGTGAGTACGCGCTCGCCTTCCCGGCCGGCTACCGAGAGCGCTACGACGTGGACACGGCGGCGGAGGATCTGGACGTCATCGAGTCGTTGACCGAGGATCGTCCACTCGCGAGCTACTTCTATCGACGACCCGAGGAGCCCGCGGAGCGGCTGCACCTCAAGATCTTCCACCTCGGCTCCACCCTGCTGCTGTCGGACGTGATCGCGACGCTCGAGAACATGGGCCTGCGCATCCACACCGAGCATCCCTACAACATCGAGCGGCCGGACCGTCCCCTGGCCGCGCTGCACGACTTCGACCTGATCCATCCGCAGATTCTCGACCTGCGGGAGATCAGTGGTCGCTTCGCCGACGCCTTCGAGCGAATCGGGGCAGGCAGCGTCGACAACGACCGCTACAACCGGCTGCTGCTGTCCGCGGGACTCGACTGGCGTCAGGTGAACGTGCTCCGAAGCTATGCGCGCTACATGAAGCAGATCCGCTTCGGATTCAGCCAGGAGTTCATCAGCGACACCCTCTGCAAACATCCGCGCATCACCGCCGACCTGGTGGACTACTTCGAGGCTCGGTTCGATCCGGGCCGGGAGGCCGAGGACCTGGCGGATCGGGAGGCGGCTCTCTCGGAGGCCTTCGACGACGTGGCTCTGCTGAACGAGGACCGCATCCTGCGCCGCTATCTGGAGCTGATGCGGGCGACCCGCCGGACGAACCACTATCGCACCGATCCGGAAAGCGGAGAGCCCCGGCCCTTCCTTTCGCTGAAGCTCGATCCGGGCTCCATTACCGACCTCCCGAGACCAGCTCCGGCCTATGAGATCTTCGTGGCCTCGCGACAGATGGAAGGGGTCCACCTGCGCGGCGGCGCCATCGCCCGCGGAGGGCTTCGCTGGTCGGATCGGGCCGAGGACTACCGCACGGAGGTGCTGGGCCTGGTCAAGGCGCAGGCGGTGAAGAACGCCGTGATCGTGCCTACAGGAGCCAAAGGAGGCTTCATCATTCGCGAGGGTGCGGAGGATCCGGACACGTTCCGCGCCCAGGGCGTCGCCTGCTATCAGGACTTCATCCGCGGCCTGTTGGATCTCACCGACAACGTGGTGGACGGTGAAGTGGTCCATCCCCCTGGCGTGCGCTGTCACGACGGTGCGGATCCCTATCTGGTGGTGGCCGCGGACAAGGGCACGGCGACCTTCTCGGACGTTGCCAACGCCGTGGCCGCCGACTACGACTTCTGGCTCGGCGACGCCTTCGCCTCGGGCGGGTCGAACGGCTACGACCACAAAGCGATGGGCATCACGGCCCGGGGAGCCTGGGTGTCGGTGCAGCGCCACTTCGCCGAGCGCGGGGTGAACGTGCAGGCGGACCCGGTCAGCGTGCTCGGCATCGGCGACATGTCGGGCGACGTGTTCGGCAACGGCATGCTGCTCTCCGAGAGCATCGAGCTGGTCGCGGCCTTCAACCACCGGCACGTGTTCCTCGACCCGAACCCGGATCCGGCGGCGTCCCTAGAGGAACGCAAGCGCCTCTTTCTCCTGCCGCGCTCGGGCTGGACCGACTACGACACGGCGCTCATCTCCGCCGGGGGTGGCGTGTACAGCCGGAGCGCGAAGTCCATCCCCGTAACGGCCGAGGTGAAGGCGCGATTCGACATCGACGCCGACGCGCTGTCGCCGGACGAGCTGATCCACGCTCTGCTGATCTCCCCGGTCGACCTGATCTGGAACGGGGGCATCGGCACCTACGTGAAGGCCGCGAGCGAGCGTCACGAGGACGTCGGTGACCGGGCGAACGATGGACTGCGGGTGGATGCCGAGGCGCTGCGCTGCCAGGTGATCGGCGAAGGCGGAAACCTGGGAGTGACCCAGCTCGGCCGGGTGGCCTTCGCCCGCGCCGGGGGTGCCGTGAATACCGACTTCATCGACAACTCGGGCGGTGTCGATTGCTCGGATCACGAGGTCAACATCAAGATCGCCCTGAATCAGCTCGTCGTCGACGGCGAGCTGACGAGAAAGCATCGCAACGAGCTTCTCAAGGACATGACGGAAGAGGTCGCCGAGCGAGTGCTGACCAACAACTTCCGGCAGGCCCAGATGCTGAGCCTCGCCAGCCGGCAGGTCGACGACCTGGCCACGGAGTACCAGCGCTTCCTGTCGCTGATGGAGACCAGCGAAGGTCTGGACCGGACGTTGGAAGGTCTGCCGAGCGAGGAGGAGCTGCAGGAGCGACGCAGTCGCCAGGAGGGCTTCACACGACCGGAGCTCGCGGTGCTGATGGCGTTCGCCAAGACGCACGTCAAGAACGCCCTGAACCGGACCGAGATCGGCGCGGATCCGGCCATCGGCGAAGAGATCTTCGAGCCCTTCCCCGAGCGGCTCGAGAAGCGATTCCCCGACTCCATCCGCCATCATCGTCTGGCCCGGGAGATCGTCTCCACCCAGCTGGCCAACGACGTGGTCCACCACATGGGGATCACCTTCGTCACCCACCTCATGGAGTTCGTCGGCGCTTCGGTCGAGGAGATCCTGCGCGCCTACCTCGCGGCAGCTGCCTGCTTCCGGCTGCGTGAACGCTTTCGCCAGATAGAGCAGATGACGGCCGTGGATGCCGACACCCGCCTGGAGGCTCTCGGCGAGCTGATCCGGCTGGGGCGCCGCGCGACGCGCTGGCTGCTGCGCCATGAGCGCGGGAACCTCGCTGTCGCCAGTCTCTCGGATCGCTACCAGGCCGCCATCGAAGCTCTGCGCCGGGAGCCCGAGGCCCTCTTCAGCGCGGCGCTCGAGACTCGCCGCGACGACCGCCTGAAGCAGCTCGAGGAGCGAGGGCTCCCGGCTGACGCCGCCACCGAGCTCGCCGGCTCTGCAGAGCTCGCCACGGCGCTGACGGTGATCGCCGCCGCGGAGCGCAGCGGGGCGGATCCGGTCGTGCTGGTGAAGATCTACGGCGCCCTCGGAGAACGGCTGGGGCTGGAGTGGCTGATCGGCCGACTGGCCGACTTCCAGCCGGCGAGCCATTGGCAGACGATGGAGCGTGACAACCTGGTGGACGACATGGTGATGGAGCAGGGGCGACTGGCCGCACTCGTGCACGAGCACAGCGGCAGCGACATCGATGCCTGGGTGGCTGCCCACCCCCACTTCGTCGATGGTTGGCGCGGGATCATCGAGGAAGCCCAGCGCGCCACGGCGGCTGATTTCTCCCTCTACGCCGTCACGTGTCGCAAGCTCATCGAGATGCGCAAGCGGAGCTGAAGCGCATCGACGCGCGTCGATCGTGCTGGCGTCGGCCGATGGACCGCCCATCGAGTCGGGCCGTCTCCGCCCGCGCAAGGACCCGCCTTTCGCGGCGCAGGTCGTGGCGTAGAGTCTCGGGGTGAACCGAAAGGAGTGCCCCGATGTCCCGATCCGCCCTTCGACTCGCCTTTCTTCCCGTAGTCTCCGCGATGCTCGCGCTCGCTTCGATGGTCGCGGGCTGCGCGGGGAGCGCTCCGAGGACGGATTCGACGGCGAATCCGACTGCTTCCGCGACGACCGAATGCGGTCGGAAGGGGCCCGCCCGCGCGATCTGCGGCTTCACGAATCCCGAGGACATGGTCCCGCTTCCCGGCGACCGGGCGCTCTTGATCGGTGAGTACGGACAGAGCGCGGACGACCACTCGGGCGGGCTGGTGGTCTTCGACCTGGCGACCGAGTCGCGGACCGTCGTCTACCAGGGCGGCGACGTCGCGGCGACCGCCGAGGCGGGCTGGGGAGCGCCCGCGTGCACGACCGCTCCGGACGAGCGCTTCAACAGCCACGGCATCGACCTCGTGCGTCGAGACGACGGGCGTCTCGCTCTGCTCGTCGTCCAGCACGGCAGTCGGGAAGCCGTCGAGTTCTTCGAGGTCCAGGAGGCCGACGCCGGCTGGCAGGTGGACTGGCGCGGTTGCGTCCCGAGTCCGCCGGACGCGTCGCTGAACGAGGTCGCCGCGCTCTCCGACGGCAGCTTCTTCACCACGAAGATGGCGTCGCTCGCCGGCGCCGCCGACCTGTCGGGCGGCTTCCCCGAGGCGCCGACGGGCAGTGCCTTCTACTGGTCCGCGGAAGCCGGATTCGTCGTCGTCGACGGCACCGCGGGGATCATGCCCAACGGCATCGTCGCTTCGCCCGACGGCCGCACGATCTACATGAACGCGAGCGGCGAGAACAGCATCCGCAAGGTCGACGTCGAGCGGGGGATCGAAGTCGGACGCGCCTCCGTCTCGTCTCCGGACAACGTGACCTGGTCGCCCGATGGCCGCCTCCTCGTCGCCTCGCTCGGCGGGATGTCGGATCCCGCGCTCTTCGAGGCGTGTCTCCACACTTCGGGTCGGCCCTGCGCGATCCCCTTCTCGATCGTCGCGGTCGATCCGGTGTCCATGACGAATCTCGGTGCCGTCTACGAGAGCGACGGGCAGCCGATGGGAGCGGGCACGGTCGGCCTCCAGGTCGGCGACGAGCTCTTCGTCGGGTCCTTCAAGGGCGACCGGATCCTGCGGATCGCGCTCGGGGACGACTGAGCCCGCCGTCGCCGACGGGGCCACACGAAACGAAGACGCGTCCGCCTGGAAAGGACCGCATCGCCATGACGAAGAACGACGAGCTCCTCTCGGCCAGCGACGAGACGATCGACGACGCCGTGCAGTACGCCTCGCCGATGGTCCTGCGCGGGCTGCTCTATCAGCTGACCGGTGACGAGGAGGTCCTCGCGATGGAGCCGGGCGGCGCCGCCAAGTTCACGACCGGGCGCGAGCTGGCGAGCGAGGCGGACGAAGCGCGGATCAAGGCGAAGGCGGCCGCCTTCCTCAAGCAGTACCGCGACAGCGGGGCCGGGGAGATCGATCCCGGTCCCGAGGAGCGCCTGCGTACGAGCCTCTCGCTCACGGGGAACCAGGAGATCCCCGAGCAGGAGCTGCCCATCTGGCTGGAGGAAGCGGCCTTCGATCGCTGGGCCCGAGGCGTGCGTTGGAGGGGCGGCGAGGCGCCGAAGCGCGCGCAGGAGTTCCGGGTCGCGGTCATCGGGACGGGCATCTCGGGGCTCAACGTGGCGGTTCAGCTGGAGCGGGCGGGGATCCCCTTCGTCGTGATCGAGAAGAATCCCGAGGTCGGTGGCTCCTGGTTCGAGAACCACTACCCGGGCGCGCGCGTCGACACGCCGAGCCGCGGCTACACCCACCTCTTCAGCTACGACTACCCGTTTCCCTGGGGCTACAGCCCGCGCGACGAGAACCTGAAATACTTCAAGTGGGTGACGGACCATTTCGGGATCCGGGAGAAGATCGACTTCGAGACCGAGGTCGTCTCCATGCGCTGGGACGACGAGAAGAAGACCTGGACCCTCGAGGCCGAGGGGCCCGAAGGCGACCGCACCTACGAAGTGAACGCGGTCGTCTCGTGCGTCGGCTTCTTGTCGCGGCCGAAGCTCCCGGACATCGAGGGGATGGATTCGTTCGAGGGCGTTTCGTGCCACACGGCCGAATGGCCCGACGGGCTCGACGTCGCGGGCAAGCGCGTCGCCGTCGTCGGCTCGGGCGCTTCGGGCTACCAGACGACCCCGGTGATCGCGAAGACCGCGGCCCGGACCTGGCTCTTCCAGCGACAGCCCAACTGGTGCTTCGAGGACTTCTCCTATCTGAAGGAGCTGCCGCCCCAGATCCTCTGGCTCGACCGGAACTTCCCCTTCTACGCCAACTTCGTGCGCTTCCGCGTCGCCGCGTTGATCAACCCGGAGAACTCGTCCGCCGGAATCCGGATCGACCCCGACTTCGACGATCCCCATACGGTGAGCCCGGCGAACAAGGCGACGCGCGACATGTGCCTCGAGTTCATCGAGCGCAAGCTGGCCTCGAAGCCCGAGCTGATCGAGAAGATGACGCCGGACTTTCCGCCGCTGGCCTCGCGGCCGATCCGGGTCGATGCCCACGACAGCGTCTACGACGCGCTCGTGCGCGGAGACGTCACCCTCGTCTCGGATCCGATCGAGAAGATCACGCCGCGCGGCATCGTCGCGGGCGGGACGGAGTACGACCTGGACCTGATCGTCTACGCCACGGGGTTCCGGGCGAACGAGTTCCTCTGGCCGATGGAGGTGCGGGGACGGGGCGGGGTGCGCATCGAGGAGATCTGGGCGAAGGACGGCCCGCGGGCCTATCTCGGCGCGATGGTTCCGGAGTTCCCGAACTTCTTCATGTGCTACGGCCCCAACTCGAACAACTTCGGCGGGTTCACCGTCGTCGACCTGCTCGAGCTCGTCGCGCAGTTCTCGCTCCGCGCCGTCGCGGGGCTGATCGAGAGCGGAAAGCGGAGCGTCGAGGTCTCGCACGACGCCTACTGGCGCTTCGCCGGGATCCTCGACGAGTCCGAGCGCACGATGGTCTACATGGATCGGCGCGCGGACAACTACTACCAGAACGGCGGTCGCTCCTGCGTGAACGGCCCCGTGGACATCCGTCGCATGTGGCGTTGGCTGAAGGACCCGGCGGGGCCGCCCCCGGCCGAGACGGATGCGGGACTGCGTCCCTGGTTCGGCGAGGATCTCGTCGTCGAATAGGGACTCAGGCGGAGACGCGACGCGGAGCGCTGCCTCACCGTTCGCCGCGCTCGTCCGCCGCGCCCCCGACGGACCGAATCCCTACGCCCCCCGCCCGGGTCGGGGCTCCCCGAGCCCCGATTCGTGGACGGAGCGGTGACGGGCCTCGTCGTGCTCACTCACCGCCGTGCGCATGTCGACGAAGCGCTTCGTCTGCGCCCGCGGATCACCAGGAGCGCGCAGCCCGCCCCGAGACCGAGCGCGATGGCCGGCTCGGGCAGGAGACGGACGCCCCTTGCGGCGCCGCCGAGCTGCGCGCGCCGCCATGGGCCGACGCGCGGCGCGGCCGTGACGCCGGGCTCGGTGATGGACGACGGCGCGTAGAGGATGCGCGCGCGCCAGTCGTAGAGCTCGCCCGGAGTGAGGCCCGAGATCGTCTCGCTCAAGGTGACGCCGCTGGTGCCGAGGTCGACCCACGTCGGTGAGACGTGGATCGAACACGCGGGGTCGTCGAAGGGCGTTCCGGGAGGGCAGGCTTCGACTTCGAGGCGCGCTCGCTCGCGGCCGCGAGGGCTGGTCGCGATCATCTCCACGACGAACGAGTCCGAGGAGTACGCGAGGCCGCCCGGCTGCACGGGGATGCCGCTGCCGTCCCCGCGGCGTTGCATCGGCCGGACGAGACGGGCGTCTGGGCTGCCCGGGAAGATGAAGGCGCCGCCTTCGTCGAGCTCACCGACGTCGAAGTAGAGGCCGCCCACGATCACGTCTCCGAAGCCGTCGCCGTCGACATCACCGGCGCCGGCCACGCTCTGGCCCAGAAACACGAAGACCTGGTTGGTCCCGAGGTGCGCGGATGCGCTCTCCGGTCCACCGCTGGCGATGCCGCTGCTGCTGCCGAGGTATACGAACGCGCCGCCGCCGTCCTCGTAGGTGGTCGAGCCTACGACGACGTCGTCGAACCCATCTCCGTTCGTGTCGCCCGCGGAGGCGACGCTCCTCCCGAGAGCCGCGCCGATCTCGTTCGACTCGAGCTGCGCGTGGGCCGAACCGGCGCCGGCGTCGGCGATGCCCGTCGCGCTGCCGAGGAAGACGAACGCAGCCCCTTCATTGAAGTCGCCGGCATCGTAGTCGGGCGCACCGACGATCAGGTCGTCGAATCCGTCTCCGTTCACGTCGCCCGCCGTAGCCACGCTGGAGCCGAAGCTGGCCGAGTCCTGGTTGCCCTGGAGTCGCGCATGGGCGCTCACGGGATCTCCGTCCGAAAGGCCCGCCGGACCGCCGAGAAAGACGAAAGCAGCCCCTTCGTTCGTTCCGCCGAAGTCGAAAGCGCCCCATCCAACGACGACGTCGGCGTAGCCGTCCCCGTTCACGTCGCCGGCGGAAGCCGCGGAAAGGCTGATCGTGTCGGCGGCAGAGGCCTGATTGCTCTGAAGTCGCGCGTGTGCCGTCGCCGGGTTGCCGTCCGAGACGCCCGCCGGGCCGCCGAGAAAGACGAACGCGGCAGCTTCGTCGGTCTGGCCCTGATCGAAACCGGACGCCCCGACGAGGACGTCGGCGTAGCCGTCCCCGTTGACGTCGCCTGCGGAAGCGACTGGGCGACCGAACCGCGCGTCGACCTGGTTCGATTCGAGCTGGGCATGGGCGCTGGCCGGGTCGCCGTCCGCGAGGCCCGCGGCGCTGCCGAGGAAGATGAAGGCGGCGCCTTCGTCGGCCTCGCCATCGTCATAGAACCAGGCTCCCACGATCACGTCGGCGTAGCCGTCGCCATTCACGTCCCCAGCGGAGGCCACGCTTCTGCCGAGCTGTGCGTTCGCCTGATCCGACTCGAGTAGCGCATGCACGTTGGCGGGGGATCCGTCGGCGATCCCACCGGCGGTCCCCAGGAAGATGAAGGCGGCGCCTTCGTCCTGCTCGCCGGAGTCGTATTTGGGCGCACCCACGATGACGTCGGCGTAGCCGTCGCCATTCACGTCGCCTGCCGAGGCCACGCTGTTTCCCAACCATGCTTCTGCCTGGTTCGACTCGAGCAGCGTCTTGGCCGTCGTCGGAGACCCATCCTCGATCCCGGTCGCCCCTCCGTGGTAGACGAACGCGTACCCTTCTCCGGTTTGCGGGCCGTCGAAGTCGGGTGCGCCGATGATCAGATCGTCGAAGCCGTCGCCGTCGAGGTCGGCCGCGGCGACCGCTTCTCCGAGGTGCGCATCCGCCTGGTCCGATTGAACCTGGGCCCAAGCCTGGGCCGGGCCGCCTGCAGTGAGGCCGGAAGAGCTGCCGAGATAGACGAACGCAGCGCCCTCCTCGCTCTCGCCGTCGTCGTAGTCGGGGGCGCCGACGACGACGTCGGCGTAGCCGTCTCCGTTCACGTCCCCCGCCGAGGCGACGCTCGCGCCCATGTGGGCCATTGCCTGGTTCGATTCGAACGAGGCGTGAGCGTTGACCGGCGGGCCGCCGACGACGCCGGTGGCGCTGCCCAGATAGACGATCGCACCGCCCTCCTCGGTCTGGCCCAACGAGAAGAACCGGGCGCCGACGATCACGTCGGCGTAGCCGTCGCCGTTCACGTCGCCGGCGGAAGCGACGCTGCCGCCGAGGCGAGCGTCGGCCTGGTCGGGCTCGATCTGCGCGTCGGCCGTCGCCGGTCCACCGTCGCTGATACCGCCTGCGTCGCCGTGGAAGACGAAGGCCGCTCCTTCTTCGAAGCTCCCCGCCGAGTAGCGGTTCGCGCCGACGATGACGTCCATCAAGCCGTCCCCGTTGACGTCGCCCGCGGAGGCCACGCTTCGGCCGAAGCGCGCTTCCGCCTGGTTCCCCTCGAGTACCGTGCCGGCGGTGGACGGGTTGCCGTCCGACAGCCCTGTCGCGCTGCCGTAGAAGATGAAGGCGGCGCCTTCGTTGCTCTCGCCCTGGTCATAGCGGGGCGCGCCCACGATCACGTCCGCGAAGCCGTCGCCGTTCACGTCCCCGGCCGACGCGACGCTCCGGCCCAGACCCGCCGTCGGTTGATTCGCCTGGAACGTCGCGTGCGCCGTCGACGGGTTGCCGTCGGCGACGCCGGAGGCCGAACCGAGGAAGACGAAGGCGACGCCCTCTTCGAACTGTCCGAGGTCGTAGTCGACGGCGCCGACGATCACGTCGTCGAAGCCGTCGCCGTTCACGTCGCCGGCGGAAGCGACACTGTTGCCGAGCGACGCGCCGGCCTGGTTCGACTGAAGCAGCGTGTCGGCGTCGATCGGGTCGCGATCGCCCAGCCCGGACGCCCCCCCGTGGAAGAGGAACGCAGCGCCTTCGTCGAGCTCGCCGGAGTCGAAACCGGGTGCGCCGACGATGAGGTCGACGTACCCGTCGCCGTTGACGTCGCCGGCGGACGCGACGGCGCTTCCGAGCTGTGCATCGACCTGGTTGGACTGGATGTCGCTGTCGTAGGTCGCCGTGAGCAGTGGGTCGACGATGAGCGGATAGCGGGCGCCGGAGTCGTCCACGACGATCTGGAATCGCGAATCCCCTGCGACGAGGTGGGCGGAAAAGACGTGGCCCCTCGAATCCTCGACGCGCAGCGCGTCGTAGTGGAGCCGGCGACCGGTGTCGCTGCGGAAGGCGAGCCCGTCACCCGAGGTCGAGACGGCCGCGCCGCCGACCGCGACTTCCAGCGTGAGCGCG
>JAUIMK010000047.1 GCA_030432735.1 bacterium | reverse complement strand
GGCGGATCTCGCGGGCGCGCTGCTCGTGCTGTCGAACCTCACGAACGCCGATCTCACGAGCGCATCGTTGGTCGGGGCGGACCTGAACGGCGCGACCCTGGCGGGGACCACGATCGCAGGCGCCGACTTCACGAACACGAATCTGCAGTCGCTCCGGTCGAGTGGCCTCCTCGGCGCGCCGATCGGGTTGCCCGCGGCCTACGCGCTCTTCAACGGTCACATCGTGGGGCCGGGCGTGAAGATTCCTTCGGCGGACCTCTCGGGTGCGGATCTCTCGGGGTTCGATCTCTCCGGCGCGGACCTGTCGGACGTCGTCCTCAACGGCGCGAACCTGACGGGGGCCGACCTCACCGGCGCGGTCGTCGTCGGCGCCGCGGTCTCTGGCGCGGTCTTCGACGGCGCGAGTCTGGCCAGCGTGATCGGGTTGACGACGACGACCGGGGTCGCCACCTACGACGCGACCACCGATTTCACGGGGACGGGCTTCGATCCGGTCGCGGCCGGCTGGCTCCTCGGGCCGAACGGGCCGGCGGTGCCCGTCGGTGGTCCGCTGGGTCTCCTCGTGCTCACCCTGGCCGGCGTCGGCGCGGCCCGGCGCCATCTGCCGCAGGGCGCCGCCGACCGCTGACTCGCGTCCCGCCCTGACTCCGGGTTTTCTGTGGCAAGCGCTCTCGGTATCTCTTAGATACTGACTTCGATGTCCGAAGCCCTACCCGAACAGACCCCCGACGCCGGCGCCGCCGAGGAGGCGCCGCGGCGCGGCGAGATCCTGCGGCCGAGCCAGATCTTCGATCCGGTGGCGCGCGCGCTGGACGTGCTCGGGGACCGCTGGACCCTCGTGCTCGTGCGCCAGCTCCTGGGCGGGCCGAAGGGCTTCCAGGAGCTCCGCGTGCGGACTGGGATCGCCCCCAAGGTGCTCTCCAGTCGGCTCCGGCAACTCCGCGCCGACGGCTTCGTCGACACCGAAGAGAAGGGCAGCCGCTCCCTCTATCGCGTGACCGGCAAGGGGAAGACCCTGGCGCCGATCATCGCCTCCATCGCTCGCTGGTGGGTCCGCGAGGGCATGAGCGTGCGCGACGTGGACGCCTCGCAGTTCACCGAGACGACGGCGCTGTCCGTCCTCGAGGCGCTGCCGAACCTGCTCCGGGAGGACCGGGCGCGCGGTGCCCACGTGGTCTTCGAGATCCGTCTCACCGGGGAGGGCGGCGGCGTCTGGACCGTCGCGATCGACGACGGGACCTGCACCGTCCGCGAGGACTTCGCGGCCGGCGCGGACGTGCGTTACACGGCGACGGCCCGCGACTGGTGCGGCGTCGCGATCGGCGTGCTCGACGCGAAGGAGGCGGTCAAGCAGGGCCGCCTTCACAAGGAAGGCGGACCCCAGGCGATGGACGAGTTCTTCTTCCAGGTCGCGCGACCGGAGGGCGCGGCGAGCGATCGGTGAAGCGCCCGCCGATCGGGCGCGAACGAGCGATCTCCAACGGGCCCGGCGGTCGGGCAGGAACGAACGAATTGCATCCGGCCGGTGCGCGGCCGGATGGCTGGTCCAAACGAGCCGACCCCAGGCGGGCGGCCACGAAGAGGAGGATCCCCCGTGATCTCATTTGGAATGTCCGAAGAGCAGGAGCTCGTGCGCGACGCGATGCGCGAGTTCGCTGCCGACGCGATCCGACCGATCGCGCGAGAATGCGACGAGGCGGCGGAGGTGCCCGCCGACTTCCTCGATACGGCCTGGACCCTGGGCCTCACGAGCACGCAGATCCCCGAGCAGTACGGCGGCGCCGGCGAGGAACGATCCCTCGTCACCAACGCGATCCTGCTCGAGGAGCTGGCCCACGGCGACGCGTCCCTCGCGATCGCCGCGCTCGCGCCTTCGCTCTTCGCGAACGCGATCCTCGATCACGGGACCGACGAGCAGAAGGCGGCGCTGCTGCCGCTCTTCTGCGGCGAGTCCTTCGCGACCGGATCCGTCGCCCTCTGCGAGGCGGGACCGCTCGCCGACGCATCGCGGCCGCAGACGACAGCCGAGCAGAAGGGGGACCAGTTCATCCTCTCGGGCCGCAAGACCTTCGTCGCCATGGGTGATCGCGCGAGCCACTTCCTCGTGACGGCGCGGCTCGGAGACGACGTCGCCGCCTTCATCGTCCCCCGTGACGCCGCCGGCCTCACGGTCACGGACGTCGAGCGCAAGATGGGCCTCCACGCGCTGCCCACGACCGGCCTCGAGCTCGAGCGGGTCGAGGTCGGCCAGGACGCGCTGCTCGGCGGGACGGAGGGTGCGGACGTGCAGGCGATCCTGAACGCCTCGCGGGTCGGCCTCGCGGCGGTCATGCTCGGCATGTCCCGCGCGGTCCTCGACTACTGCGTGCCCTACACGAAGGACCGGGTCGCGTTCGACGAGCCGATCTCGAAGAAGCAGTCGATCGCGTTCCGTCTGGCCGAGATGCACGTCGAGCAGCACGCGCTTCGCCAGCTCGTCTGGCAGGGGGCGAGCCTCCTCGATCACGGAGAGGACGCGACGAAGGCGGCCTGGCAGGCGCGAAGCTACGCGGCGGAGAAGAGCATGTGGATCGCCGACAACGGCGTCCAGATCCTCGGTGGCCACGGATTCATCCGCGAGCATCCCGTCGAGATGTGGTTCCGCAACGCGCGGACGCTCGGCGTGATGGAAGGTCTGGTTGCGCTGTAGGCGCCCGGCTTCGATGAACCAGATCGCGACCGAGCGTCGCGATGGAGAGAGACATGATCGATTTTCGACTGACTGAGACGGATCAGGCGCATCTCGCGCGGACCTTCGCCGAGGGCGAGATCATCCGCCGCTATGCGCGCGAGGTGGACGAGAACGAGGCGGAGATGCCGCCGATGGTGCTGCCGGAGGCCGACGAGTTCTATGCGAACGCGCCGGCGCTGCCGGAAGTGGGACCGGAAGACACTCAGGGGCCGGTGAT
This sequence comes from bacterium, assembly GCA_030432735.1. Classification (GTDB taxonomy): domain Bacteria; phylum Myxococcota_A; class UBA9160; order UBA9160; family UBA4427; genus UBA4427. The sequence continues at coordinate 18,135 of JAUIMK010000047.1, read as the reverse complement.
GATGCTGCTGCAGATCATGGCCGGGAACTGGGGCGACTACTCCGTCCGTCTGCGCCGCAACACGCGCGGCGGCCTCGGCAACGCGGCGCTCTCCGCGGCCGGTACCGACGAGCAGAAGGAGAAGTGGGGAAACCTGCTCCTCTCGATGGCGATCACCGAGCCCGGCTGCGGCTCCGATCCCTCGCGCGTGTCGACCACGGCGGTGCTCGACGAAGAGACGAACGAGTGGGTCCTGAACGGCGAGAAGATCTTCGTCACCACGGGCATCCGCGCCGACGGCGTCGTGATGTGGGCGACGATCGACAAGAGCGCCGGCCGCGCCGGCATCAAGTCGTTCCTCGTCGAGAAGGGGACGCCCGGCTTCGAGGTCCCGCACAAGGAGAAGAAGCTCGGCATCCGCGCCGACGACACCGCCGCCTACGTCTTCAAGGACTGCCGGATCCCGCGCGAGAACCTGCTCGGTCTCGACGAGTCGATTCCCAAGGCGAGCTCCGGCGGCTTCCGCGGCGTCATGAAGACCTTCAACATGACGCGGCCGGCGACGGCGGCGATGGGGCTCGGCTGCGCCTGGGCCGCGATCGACCTCACGCGCGAGGCCCTCGAGGAAGCGGGCGTCGTACTCGACTACACGGCGGGCCCCGGTGGCCTCGGTCGGCTGTCGGCGGCGGCGGAGAAGTTCATGCGCCTCGAGGCGCTCTTCGAGGCGTCGAAGCTCGCCACGCTCCAGTGCGGCTGGATGGCCGGCAAGGGCCTGCCGAACAACATGGAGTCGTCGGTCTGCAAGGCGCACGCCGGCGGCGCGGTTCGCCAGATCACCCAGGGCTGCATCGAGATCCTGGGCTCGATCGGCGCGTCGCGGGAGCTGCTGCTCGAGAAGTGGATGCGCGACAGTCGGATCACCGACATCTACGAGGGCACGGGAGAGATCCAGCGCCTGATCATCGCGCGCGGTCTGCTCGACTACACGCGGCAGGACCTCAAGTAGCGCCGCTCCGCGCCGGCGCCGGTGCGTGCGCCCGCGGAGCCTGGCGCGACGGACCTGCGAGGAGCCCCGCCCGATCTCGGGCGGGGCGCTTCGGTGGCGATTCAGCGCTTGCGCGCGAGGAGGCCGCAGGTCCGGCCGAGCCCGGCCTGCGCGAGCGCGCGGTAGAGGGCGCCGAGCTCGTCGAGCTTGCCGTGCTCGATCAGCGTGCGCTCGAACGCCATGCGCCGGCCGTGGGCGGCCTTGCCGACGTCGGGGTGGCCGACGTAGTCGTCCCCCATGAGCAGGAACATCTCCATCGGGAAGGACGCGACGCGGTCGATCTCGTCGAGTCCGTGGCGGTCGAGGAGCGAGCCCAGGCTCTGGTAGTCGAAGTAGTTGAGGTGGTGATCCGGTGCGACCCACCAGGCGGGCTTGCCGAGGTGGGTTCGCGCGACTTCCTGGAAGGCGTTGAAGTCGTTCGGGACCTCGATGAAGACCACGCCGCCCGGCGCGAGGAGCTCCGAGATCCGCGCGACGCAGGCTTCCGGCTCGAGGACGTGCTCGAGCACCTGCGCGCTGTGGATCGCGTCGAATCGCTCCGAGGGTTCGGCGAGCGTGAAGTCCAGCAGGTCGCCGCAGAACACGTCGAGGCCGTAGTGGTCCCGGGCGAAGTCGGCGGCACGGGGTGAAGGCTCGATGCCGTGGCCGCGCCAGCCGTGCTGCTGGAAGTGGTCGAGCAGGAAGCCGCCGGAGCAGCCCACGTCGAGCAGCCGCCGGCGTTCGGGCGCCAGCGCCTCCTGGATCATGCGTCGCCGCAGCGTCCAGATCGCGTCCCAGTACGGACGCTCCGTCTCCATGTCGCGGAGATAGGTCGACTTGTCCTCTTCGTAGAACTGCTCGGCGTAGAGCCGGGTGAGTGTTTCGGGGGTGGGGCGGGGCCAGACCTGCAGGTACCCGCCTTCGGCGCGGCGGAGCTCGACGGGGCCGTCGATGCCGTCGAGGCGGAGGCGGTCGGGGGATCGACGGACGGGCTGCTCTTGTGCGCGCGGCCGCGGGGTCGGGACGGGAGACAGGGACATGGCGACTCGTGGCTTTCGACTTGAGGTGGAGGCGTTTCGATCTGAAACGCGATCGCAGGTCGGGCGGTCCTCTCGCCCGCCCAGGCGGAGCGAGCGCGCGACCGCGACCGATCAGGGTGAGAGAAGTGCAAGCGACATGCCGGTGACTTGCACCGTCGCCCGCTGGGGTATCGTCGTCGCGGAGCGCCCCTTTCGGGCGTGCGCCACGTGGAGTCGCCTTGTCGTCGCTGGATTCGATGCCCCGGACCGCGCCGTCCGACGAGACGGCTCCGCCCCACGGCTCCGGCTACACCCTCTACGTGCTGTTCATGGTTCTGCTGACCATGATCTTCAGCAACGTCGACCGGACCATCCTCTCGATCCTCGTGCGCCCGATCAAGGCCGAGTTCGAGCTGTCGGACACGCAGGTCGGCTTCCTCCTGGGGCCTGCCTTCGCGATCGTGTACGTCGTCCTGGTTCTCCCGATCGGACGTTATGCGGACACCGTCGGCATCCGACGCAACATCATCTCGACGTGCCTCTTCGCCTGGAGCCTGTTCACGGTGGCGACGGGCTTCGTGGCCTCCCACCTCCAGCTCGTCCTGGCGCGGATGGGGGTCGGCGTCGGCGAGGCGGGAGCGACGGCGCCGTCCGTCTCCATGCTCTCGGACTACCTCCCGCCGGAGCGCCGTGGCTCCGGGATGTCGGTGATCTCGATGGGGGCAGTGATCGGGATGGGGCTCGGCATGGTCGTCGGCGGGTGGATCAACGAGCAATACGGCTGGCGGGCCGCCTTCCTCGCTGCGGGCGTCCCCGGGATCCTGCTCGCCCTCGCGTTTCGTCTGACGATCCGGGAGCCCGAGCGCGGGGGGAGCGAGGGGCGGCGCACCGTCGAGGCGGGCGCCTTCCTGCCGAGCCTCGAGGCCCTCTTCGCGACGCGGACCTATCTCTTCATCCTCGCCGCGAACGCCTTCACGCTCTTCGCGTCGATGGGGCGCAACCTCTGGGAGCCGCAGTTCCTCGTGCGGAGCTACGAGATGGGCGAGTTCCACGCCGGGACCTGGTACTTCCTGACCAGCCCGGTGCCTTCGATGCTGGGCATCTTTCTCGGGGGATATTTCGCCGACGTGCTCGGACGCAGGGACAAGCGCTGGTACCTGTGGGTGCCGGCGTTCGGGTTGATCCTGAGCCCTCCGATCCTGGTCGCGTTCCTCTTGTGGCCGACGACCGACGTGATCGCGATGCCCGCGATCTTCGCGGGAACCCTGTTCGAGACGCTCCCCGTCGCGCTCGTCTGGAGCATCGTCGGCTCCGTCGTCGGCGGGACCTTCACGGCACCCTTCATGTCGACGACCCAGGGTGTCGTGCCGCTTCGCATGCGGGCCTTCGCGGCGGCGATCTCGACCCTGATCTCGACCCTGATCGGTCTCGCGGGTGGGCCGCTGGTGGTGGGCGCCCTGGCCGACTGGCTCGAGCCGGAGTACGGGGTCGACGCGCTTCGCTATGCGCTGCTCTTCCCGACCCTGATTCCGATGTTGAGCGGCGTGATCTGTCTCGCCGGGGCGCGCCGGGTGGCGGGGGATCTCGAGCGATCGCGCGCCTTCGACGACTGAGCCGCTCGGCCTAGCGCGCCCCGCCCGGAGCGAGTCCGGGCCAGAGCCTCCGCGCCGTGCCCGAGAGGCACGGCTCCGCCTGCGCGGCGGGCAGCGACTCGAAGGCGCGACGGCCGAGCTCGACGAGCTCCGCGTACGGCCGATCGTGGGTCTGGCAATAGTCCGAGCCCCACATGAGACGATCGGCGCCGAAGCGATCGACCAACGTGCGTGTCAGCTCGGCGACGCCGCGTCCTTCGTCGGCTTCGTCGAGGTTGTGGGTCGAGACCTTGAGGTGGAGTGCGTCGAACCGGGCGAGGGCGAAGAGCGCGTCGCGGGTCTGCGCGTCGCCGAGGGCGAAGGCGCAATGGTCGAGGGAGATCGGCGTGCCCGCCTCGCGTTCGAGGACGAATTCGAGCTCGTGGAGCTGGTGCGGGAGGATCGTGACGATGACGTGGGCGCCGCGATCCCGGGCGATCTCGAAGAGAGGAATCGTCTTCGCGGTGGCGAGCCAGGAGGGCCCCTCGCGGTCGAGGGCGAAGAGGCGAACGCCCTGCATACCGCGCTCGTCGAGCCAGTAGGCGAGGGTGTCCGGTGCATCGTCGGCTTCCGCATCGATCGCGCAGGCCGAGACGAAGCGCGACGGGGCGGCGACCGCGGCGTCCGCCGCGTAGTCGTTCTTCCAGGTGTAGGCGCCGACGCCCTGGACGAGGATCGCCTGCGCGACGCCGCTCGCCTCCATCTCTCGCGCGAGATCCTCGGCGCTCGCTGGCCCTTCCCGGTACCACTCGCCCGAGAGGTCGCGAGGATTCAGCGGGTAGCGCGTCTCGTCCGGGGAGACGACGTGGGTATGACAGTCGATCATCGCGGTCCCGGGCGCATGGGGATACGGTCAGAGCTCCGTCGTCGCGTCGCCGAGACGGATCGTGAGGAACTCCATGCCGTCCGGTCCACAGGTGAAGCCGTATCGGTTCTTCGCCGGGATCACGATCGTGTCGTCGGCGCGGGCCTCGCCGAAGTCGTCGTCGAAGGTGCAGCCCCCGGCGAGGACGATCAGCATCTCGTCGTGGTTGTGGTGGTGGGTCGGAACGCGGTAGCCGGGCGGGAGCTGCGACCGGTTCATGAAGAAACCCGCCTCGCCCCGCACGATCTTCTTGCGTCGCGCACCGACCTTCTCCGCCTGCTCGACGAGCTCCTTCGGCGGCGCAGGCCCGCCGCCCTTCAGCGGCTTGTCCCATTCGAGCTCGCGATACGCCAGGATCTTCGCCGGCAAAGGCTTTCCGTCACTCATCTTTCTTCCCTCCTCCTGGGGCGCAGCCTCTCGGCCTCGCCCCGAGCCCTCAGCGCAAGCCCGAGCCGCCGAAGGCGCGGGCGAGAGGCGCGCAGCGCCGCCCTGTTTCAGTTGCGTGTGTCCTCGATCCAGTCCGGCATGTCGATCGGCGGATTGGGCAAGCGCCTGGCGTTCTTCTCCTCGAGCAGCTTCTCGAATCCTTCCGGGTCCGCCGGGAACGATCGCGGGTCGCCCATCATGACCTCGAAGAGCTCGACGCCGTCCGGACCCGCGACGAAGGGGCCGAAGGCCGCCCCCTGCTCGAGGGTGATGTGCATGCCCGGGGTGCACTCGACGTCGCCACAGGTCATCGAGCCCGACAGCACGTAGACCACGTGCTCGCTGTTGTGCCCGTGCTTGTGGATCATCATGCCGGGGTCCCATTTCGCATAGAGGGACAGGCACTTGTCGCTGAATTCGAGCCACTTCTCGCGTACGTAGGCGGGCCCGGTCGGCAGCTCGATCGCTCGCACCTCCTGCCATTTCTCTTCGTCGAGATGTCGGAACTTCACACGCGGCTCGCGCGCTTCGTCGGCCATGGACGCTGTCTCCTTCGGTGATGGGCGGGGCGGGTCAGACGACCTTTTCTCCCGCGATCGTCACGCGATTCATGATGCGGCGGGTGCGGTAGTCGGGGACCGCGAAATGCTGGGTGGTGCGATTGTCCCAGAACGCGACCGAGTGCGTGTCCCAGGTGAAGCGGCACTGGAACTCCGGCGACCGGATGTGATCCATCAGCATCGGGAGCAGCGCCTCGTTCTCGGCCTCGCTGAGCCCGACGATGTGGGTCGTCGAGTTCCGGTTGACGAAGAGCGCCTTCTTCCCGGAGACGGGATGGGTGCGGACGACGGGATGCTCGACCGGCGGCCACTTCGCCTGCATCTCGGCGAGGTCGACCTCGGCGTGCCCGGCCTCGATCCCCTTTCGGAGGGGCTTGGTGATGTCGTGGACGGCCGTGAGGCCGTCGATCAGGCGCTGGATCGGCGGAGAGAGCGCCTCGTAGGCGGCGACCGCGCTCGCGAAGCAGGTGTCGCCGCCGACCTCCGGGATCTTCACCGCGTGGAGGATCGAGCCCATCGGGGGCTCGGCCATGAAGGTGTTGTCCGAGTGCCACTGGTCGGCGCCTTCGCCGCGGGGACTCGTCTGATCGAGCACGATGTACTCGGGGTCGTCGCCGTATTTCGGTGAGAAGGGCGGGAAGCTGATCGGGCCGAATTGCTTGGCAAAGGCGACCTGCTGCTCCGGTGTGATGTCCTGGTTCCGGAAGAAGAGGACGTGGTGCTCGAAGAGCGCTTCGAGGATCGCCTTGCGGTCCGCGTCGGACAGCGGCTCGCGCAGGTCGACTCCGTCGACGTTCGCGCCGATCGAAGCGGTGACGGGTTGGACGTGCAGCGAACTCATGTCGATTCCTCGATGTCGGCGCGCTCGGGCGCGGTGAACGGGACTTCCTGGAGCGAGTGCATGGGAAGCGTCTCCTCTCGCGGCGGCGTCGCCACCGCCACCTAACGTGGCCCCGCGGCCGCGCCGCGTTCCGCGGCGCGCCGTTCGAAGAGCTCGAGCAGGTCGCTCAGGCTCCGGTTCGCGGCCTCGACCTGGTGGGCGGTGAGCGGCGCCATCATGCTCGTCGTTGCCGCGAGGAACGCGTGGAAGACGCGTTCCTGGAGCGAGCGCCCGCGGTCGGTGAGGGTGACCCGCATGCCGCGGCCGTCGTCCGGGTCCGGGGAGCGCGAGACGTAGCCCGCCTCCTCGAGTCGCTTCAGGATCTTCGTCATCCCGCCCGACGAGCGTCGGAGGCGGCTGTAGAGCTGACTCGGGTTGAGCGTGTAGGGCGGGCCGGCCCGGCGCAGCGCCGCGAGGACGCCATAGTCCGACGGGGTCAGCTCGAAGGGCTCGAGCACGTCGTGCTGGAACGCTTCGAGGAGCACGCCGAGCCGCGCCAGGCGCACGAAGGGCGGCAGGTTCGCGACGTCGAGGTCGCCGTACTCGGATTCCCAGCTGCGCGTGAGGTCGTCGAACCAGTCCATGGGCCCCTCTCGAGAGACCCCAGACTAGCTGCTTCGATAGCTTTCTGGCAAGGAAATTGCGGTCCGCCGCGATCAGGGCGTGATGCGGATCATCGCCCCCACGACCTGCCGACCGAACGCCATCGGATCGCCCGATTCGATGCGATTCCGCGTCTCCCAGACGACCTCGAGTTCGATGCCCTCGGTCAGGGGGCGGGTCAGGGCGACCCGGCTCTGGATGTGGCGGTCGAAGCGCAGACCGGGCCCCGCCTCGGCGACCAGCGGCGCCGCGAGGTGGTCCGGCTGGGTGCGGAAGCGGCCGTAGCTCGCGTCGAAGCGGGCGCGGATCTGGAGCGGGAGGTCGACGAACGCGAGGCCCCGCGCGCGCCAATCCTCGTTCGGTCGGAAGAGCGGCTGCTCGAAGCCCTCGCCCACGACCTCGAGCCATCGCACGCGATCGTCCTCCGCGTACGCCGCGGGCGCGGCGAGCAGGAGCGCGAGGACGAGCGCGGCGACCCAGGGGCGCGGCGAGCCGGCGCCGGGGGCCGATGTCGAGCGGGGGGAGCGGAACATCGAGCGTCTCTTCGGGTGCATCCGGGAAACGCCTGAGTGATGGAGATCACGTGGCGCCGAACGAGGTGGGGGCGGGGCCGATCCGCCGGGTCTCCGCGCGTCCACTGCCCCTGGTCTGCGCGCGCGCGGGCGCCGGTCTAGACTCGCGCGCCATGAGAGCCATCGTGATCGACGAGCCCGGGGACGAGGACTGCATGCAGATCGGCGAGGTGCCGGCGCCGGCGCTCCGGCCCGGGGCGCTGCGGATCGAGAACCACGCCGCCGGGGTGAACCGCGCGGACCTCATGCAGCGCCGCGGGCTCTACCCGCCGCCGCCCGGGAGCTCTCCGCTGCTCGGTCTCGAATGCGCGGGGGTCGTGACCGAGGTGGGCCAGGGCGTGACGGGCTTCGCCGCGGGCGACCGGGTGATGGCCCTCCTGCCGGGAGGCGGCTACGCGGAGGAGGTCGTCGTCGACGCGGGCTCGGTGATCCCGCTTCCGGACACGCTCTCCTTCCACGAAGGCGCCGGTCTGACGGAGACGCTGCTCACGGTCTACCTGAACGTGTGGCGCCTGGGCGGCCTGCCCGAGGGCGGAAGCGTGCTCGTCCACGGGGGTGGCAGCGGGATCGGCACGACGACGATCGACCTGGTGAAGCGCGCGGGGGGGACCGTCGTCGCGACGGCGGGCAGCGCGGAGAAATGCGCGCGCTGCAAGGAGCTCGGTGCCGACGCGGTCGCGAACTACAAGGAAGACGACTGGGTCGCGATCGCCCGGGAAGCGACCGGCGGCGCGGGCGTCGACGTCGTCCTCGACTCGATCGGTGCGGCCTATCTCGAGAAGAACCTCGCCGCGCTGGCCACCGACGGCGCCCTCGTGCTCATCGGCCTGATGGGCGGTGCGAAGGCCGAGATCAACCTCGGCACGCTGCTCACGCGGCGGCTCAAGGTCTTTGGCTCGACCCTGCGCACCCGGAGCGACGAGGAGAAGGCCGGGATCGTGCGCGACTTCCTGGGGCGCTTCGGAGACGACCTCGCGGCGGGCCGGATCCGGCCGATCCTCCACCGCGTCTTCCCCCTGGAAGAAGCGCCCGACGCGCATCGCATGCTCCAGGCGAGCACGCATTTCGGGAAGGTCGTCCTGGCCGTTCGTTAGGCGGCTCTCCCCGCCGCCCGGCGCGCCGGATCGAGCCAGCGGAGCGAGCGGGCCCGACGCCTTCGCGGGTTAGCTCGCGATCGCGGTCTGGGCGCCGATCAGCTCGGTGTAGACGCCGCCCCGCGCGAGCAGGGTCGCGTGATCCCCGGATTCGGCGATGCGTCCGTCCTCGAGGACCACGATCCGGTCCGCATGCTGGATCGTCGAGAGGCGGTGGGCGACGATGAAGATCGTGCGCTCGCCGCGTAGGCGGTCGATCGCCTCCTGGACGGCCCGCTCGGTCTGGGCGTCGAGGGCGCTCGTCGCCTCGTCGAAGACCAGGATCGAGGCCTCCGCGAGGATCGCGCGGGCGATCGTCACCCGCTGACGCTGCCCGCCGGAGAGCCTGAGCCCGAACTCGCCGGCCATCGTGTCGTAGCCCTCGGGCAGGCCCTCGATGAACGCGTGGGCGGACGCGGCCTCGGCGGCAGCGCGCACCTCCTCGTCGGTCGCGTCGGGACGTCCGTAGCGGATGTTCTCCATCAGGGACTCGTCGAAGAGGAAGGACTCCTGCGTGACCAGCGCGACGTGGTCGAGGAAGGAGGCGCGTTGGAGATCGCGGAGGTCGACGCCGTCGATCTCGATCGAGCCGCGGGTCGGATCGTGAAAGCGCAGGACCAGGTCGACGAGAGTCGACTTCCCGGTGCCCGTCCGCCCGACGATCGCGACGACCTCGCCGGCGCGCACCTCGAGGTCGATCCCGTCGAGGACCGGCGCGCCGCCGTAGTCGAAGGCGACGTCGCGGAACCGGATGTGCTCGTTCAGTCCGGTCATCGGTCGCGCGTCGGGCCGGTCCGGCACCTCTTCGTCCATGTCGAGGACGGCGAAGAGGCGCGCCGCGCTGCTCGCGGCCTCGAGCAGACGGGGAACGCTCTGGATCAGGCTCTTCAAGGGCTTGTACGCGAGCCCGAGGATCGCGCCGAAGGCCATGACGTCGCCGATCGTCAGCCCGTCGATCTCATGGACGACCGCCCAGCCCCCGATCCCGATCACGCCCGCGAAGAGCAGCGGCCAGATCGCTTCCCCCGATGCCTTCACCAGGGCGCCGTTCTTGATCACCTTCATGTGGCGCCGGAAGTACTTGTCGGTCTCGTGATCGTAGGCGGCGGTCTCCGCGTCTTCGCCGCGGAACGCCTTGATCACCTTGATGCCCGAGAGGATCGCGATCAGTCGGTCGGAGAGCTGGCCCTGGGTTTCCTGGCGGCGGGTCGACACGTCGAGGATGCGGCCCATGAAGGTCGAGACGAGCAGGTAGAAGGGCGGCACGCCGAGCAGCACGACCAGCGTGAGCGGCACGCTGATCCAGAGCATCATGCCGACGCCGATCACGATCATCTCGGTATGCAGGATCACGTCCTTGTAGAAGAGGACGACCATCTGGCAGGCGATCTGGGCGTCCGCCATCGAGCGCGAGAGGAAGTCGCCGCTCGAGCCCTCGCGGAAGGTGCGGAGCGGGACGTGCAGGAGCTTGCGGGCGATCGCGATGTCGACGCGCTGACGAACCCGACCCGCGACCCATTCGGCGAGGTAGGAGCGGCCGAGCACCGCGAGCGGCGACACGACCAGCGTCGCGCCGACGATCCAGGCGATCGGGCGGACCAGCGGCCAGAGCTCGTCCATGTCGAGGTCGCCGGCGGTCTTGGGCAGCACGACGTCGTCGAGGAGCGGCTGGATCAGCGACACCCGGACGAAGGCCGCACCGGCGACGACGGCGCCGAGCACGACCACCAGCACCACCCGGCCTTCGTCGCCCTTCGAGAGCGCGAGGAGTCGCCGCAGCGCGCCGCTGGCCGAGACGAGGGGCGCGGGTGCGGTCCTCCCGGCGGACGACCGTGCCTCGGGATCTGGGTTCGGCGTCGACAAGGGCGGGCGTTTCCAATCGGGGCGGCCGCGGGCGTGGGCGCGCGGGCCGCGGACGGCGGGCCTTCAGAGGTTCGCAGGTCGGGCCGGCAGTGGCCAATCCGGGGCCATCGGCGGGCTTCGGGATCGGGCCTGCCGCGCGCATTTTCCCCGAGGCCGCCCGCGATTCGGGTCGAATCTCCGCTACGCTCCCGCCGCCCCGATCACGGGGACCGGCGAGGCTCGCCGCCACGACGTCTGCGCGCAGAGCCCGCCCCATCCAGTCCAGTTCATTCGAGTCCCGTCGAGGCGACGCGCCCGTCGGGTACGCAATCAGGAGAGCCCATCATGGCCGTGGAACGCACCTTCGCCATCATCAAGCCCGACGCCGTCCGCAAGAAGGTCGCCGGCCAGATCATCAATCGGATCGAAGAGGCGGGGCTCGAGATCGTGGCGATGAAGAAGATGCACCTCACCGAGCAGGGTGCGCAGGGATTCTACGCGGTCCACAAGGAGCGCCCCTTCTTCAAGGACCTCGTCGCCTTCATGACCTCGGGGCCGGTCGTCGCGCTGATCCTCGAAGGCGAGGGGGCGATCAAGAAGTGGCGCGACCTGATGGGGCCGACCAACTCGAACGAGGCGCCGGCCGGGACGATGCGCGGCGACTTCGGGACCGACATCGAGCAGAACGCGACCCACGGATCCGACGCGCCCGAGACGGCGAAGCTCGAGACCAGCTACTTCTTCAACCACACCGAGATCATCGGACTCACCGAAGCGCTATGACCCGTCGGCGCTGCGCGCCTCTCGACGGCCCCTTTCGGGGGCCCGTCTTGCGCTGAGGGCTCTGGCTCGCCGGCTGACGCCGGTCGGCGCTGCGCGCCTCTCGAAGCGCCGCTGGGCGGCGGCGCTTCGTGCGCTGAGGGCTCGGCTCGCTCACCGCGTCGGGGAGGCGCAGCCGACCCGCTGTGGAGGTCGCCGCAATGGGAGCACGGTGCCACGGAGCCGCTCATTCGCCCCCGGCCGCAATCGAGCGGAGAGCGACCCCGCCTCCGGCGAGATCGCGCTGGCGGCTCGGTGGCCTGGCGGTCGCTAGGAGCTCAGGCCTTTCGCCACGAGCACGAGCAGTCCGAAGTACGTGACCGTGAGCCAGAGCTGATGGCTGGTGAGAGCGCGGGTCATGGGATCGTTCCGTTCCGTGGGGCGCCGGGGGCGAGGGAACCGGGACTCGGGACTTCGCCGGGGCCGGTCGCCACCTCCTCTACATCGAACGCGGGCGGCGGGACTTGAGACCCGGGCCGAGCTTCCGGGGTTCCCGGTGCCTCGTCTGTGTCGGAGGTCACCGGATCGGCGGCGCGCGCGGCCGGATTCGGGCGGGAGGCGGGCTAGCGCCCCTGGAATCGGGGGGCGCGCTTCTCACGGATCGCGGCGAGGCCCTCGTGGGCGTCCGCCGACTCGAAGTTCTTCGCCTGCTCGCTGGCCTCGAACTGGAGCTGGTCCTCGAGGGAGCTCGTCTCGCTCCGCCGCAGCGCCTGCTTGACGGCGCGCACCGCGAGGGGTGCGTTCGCGGCGATCTCCGCCGCGGCCGCCTGCGCAGCCCCGAGGACCTCGTCCCGGGGCATCGCCCGGTTCGCGAGTCCGACCCGGACCGCTTCGTCGCCCTCGACGAGCCGGCTCGTATAGAGGAGCTCGGCGGCGAGCCCCGGGCCGACCAGCCGCGGGAGGTTCCAGGTCGCGGCCATGCCGGGATGGACGCCGACGCGGGTGAAGTTGAGGCCGAGCTTCGCCTCGTGGGCCACGAGCCGGAAGTCGCAGCCGAGGGCGACGCAGAAGCCGGCTCCGATCGCGGCCCCGTTGAGCGCGGCGATGGTCGGGCAGGGGAGATCCCGGATCGAGAGGAAGAGGCGGTAGAAGCGGCTCATCTCGTCCCGGATCCCGCGCCAGGCCCGGCCCGGCGCAGCCGCTCCGGCGTCCGCCTGGTCCTGGAGCATCTGGAGGTCGCCTCCCGCCGAGAAGGCGCGGCCGACGCCGGTGAGCACGACGGCGCGGATCGAGTCGTCGAGGGCGAGGCGCCCGACGACGTCGCGAAAGGCGAGCCCCATCTCCCGGCTCATCGCGTTCAGCTTGTCCGGGTCGTTCAGCCGGAGGGTGACGACGTCGCCGTCGCGGGACTCGAGGAGGAGGTCGGACATGTTCGGTCTCCCGGTGCGCCGCGCGCGATCCGGAACCGGCGGATCCAGATGCCGAAGACGGAGTACGCGCGGCCGCGCGCAGGATAGGCACTCGGCCGTACGGGCGCATGGCGAGCCGGTTCGGTGGATGGCGCGAGGCCTCCGGCTGGGCCAAGGTCGTGTGCGGTGACGACGCCGAGGGAGGACCGCTTCGATGAGCGACGAACGTCTGGAGCGCTGGGAGCCGCTTTTTCCGTGGATCGAGGAGCAGCTCGGTGGACGGATCGTGCGGCGAGAGCGACAGGGGCGCGAATCCGGCGGACGTTATGCCTGGTTCGTCGATCTCGAGAAGGACGGCGAGCTCCTCCGGACCTACGTCCGCGGGACCCGCGACGACTCCTTCTCCTACGTCGACGTCTACTCGACGCGTCGTGAAGCGGAGATCCTCCGGGTCCTCCACCGCGAAGGCATCCCGGTCCCCGAGGTGCTCGCCTTCCACGAGGATCCGCAGGCGGCGGTGCTCGCCCACGTGGACGGCGAGGGCAACTACAACCTCTGTACCGATCCCGAAGAGCGCGATTCGGTCATCGAGCACTTCCTCGAGATCCTGGCCCAGCTCCACGCCGTCGACGTCTCGCTCTTCGAGAAGGCCGGCGTACTCATTCCGAAGACCCCGGAAGAGGTCGCGCTGAACGATCTCGACGTCTGGCAGTCGACCTACGAGAAGGGCGTGAAGGAGCCGCTCCCGCTCCTGACCTTCGCCTGTCAGTGGCTGCGCCGGAACGTACCGCAGAAGCAGGTCGAGCCCGTGCTCTGTCAGGGCGACACCGGTCCGGGCAACTTCCTCTTCCAGGACGGAAAGGTCACGGCGCTCGTCGATTTCGAGCTGGCGCACGTCTCCGATCCGATGGCCGACATCTGCTGCGTCCGGTCCCGGGATCTCTACACGCCGATCGATCGCTTCCCGGAGCGACTCCGGCGCTACAGCGAGCTCTCGGGGCGCGAGATCGACTTCGAGACGCTCTACTTCTACAACGTGAAGACCCAGGCCCTCGTTCCGATGTCCCTCGCGCCGGTCATGGAGAACCTCCACGCCGGAACCGAGCACGCGGAGTGGATCGCGCAGCACGTCTTCTATCTCCGCACGACCGCGCAGGCCCTGGCGGAAGCGACGGGGACGCCGCTCGAGGAGCCCGATCTCCCGGCTCCGAGGCCGACCCGTTTCTCGCACTACTACGACATGCTGATCGAGAATCTCGAGAACGAGCAGGCACCGGCGATCGAGGATCCCTTCCTGAAGAACCGGATGTGGTTCACGGCGCGGCTCGCCCGTCACCTGCGACACGGCGACCGCCTGGGCGCCGCGTTCGAGGAGCAGGAGCTCGACGACATGGCCGAGCTGCTGGGCAGGCGCCCCGTCGACCTGAAGGAGGGGACCCGCGCGATGCACCAGCTCGTGCTCGACTCGGGGCCCGAGCGGGACGCCGCGTTCGTCCAGTACTTCTATCGGCACGCCCGCCGGGAGGAGGCGCTGATGGAGGGCGCGCTCGGGATGTGCGAGGGGGCGCAGCTGGCGCCGCTTCGTTAGGCGCCCGGCCACGGTCGGAGAAAGGTCGGGGCGAGGACTCCTGTCGCCGATGTCGCCGAAACCGCTGCCGCGGATCGACGCGTCGTCCCGTCTCCGGTCCCGTTCACCCGTCGCCCCCCTGGCCAGAAGCGGCGGATCGCGTCATGGTTGCGCTCGCATGTCCTCCCCCGCGCTCTTCTTCGACCTCGACGGCACGCTCACCGACGCCAAGCCCGGCATCACCGGCTGTATCCAGCACGCCCTCGGCCGGCTCGGCCGGACCGTCCCCGGTCAGGACGAGCTCGAGTGGTGCATCGGCCCGCCGCTCCAGGAGACCTTCGCGCGGCTCGTCGGGCGGGAGGATGCAGCGCGGGCCCTCGCTCTGTACCGGGAGCGCTACGCGGACGTCGGCCTCTTCGAGAACGAGGTCTACGACGGGATCCCGGACGTCCTCGCGTCGCTCGAGGGGCAGAGCGCTCGGCTCTACGTGGCCTCGAGCAAGCCGAAGGTCTACGTCGACCGGATCCTGGACCGCTTCGATCTGACGCGCTTCTTCCGCAGCGTCTACGGCAGCGAGCTCGACGGCACGAACACCGACAAGCGGGATCTCCTCGCCGTCGCCCTCGCCGACAGCGGCGTCGCCCCCCACGAAGCGACCATGATCGGCGACCGCGCCCACGACGCGATCGGAGCGGCCCACAACGCCGTCGACTTCCTGGGCGTGCTCTACGGCTACGGTTCTCGCGAGGAGCTCGAAGACGAGGGCGCGGCGCGCTTCGTCCACCAGCCCGCCGAGCTCATCCCCGCCCTCGGTCCCCTCTGACGCGCCGCCGGGCGCCCGCGGCGAGACGCAGCCCCGAACGAAAACGGCCCGCTCTGCCTGGCAGAGCGGGCCGTTCCGTCGATGAAGCCTTCGCCTTCGCCTTCGCTGGCAACCGTCGCAACGGTGAGTCGCCAGCGACGACCCCAGCCACGAATCGGCTAGCTGTTCCCCCGACGCATGAACGGCGGTGCGTCGCTGTCGTCGCTTCCCGTCGTTCGCTTCCGCAGGAACGCCGGCGTGTCGAGCTCGTCCTCGAAGGGCGACTCGAAGCCGGTGAGGGCCATCTCTTCGGCGCTCTGACCGCTGTGCTGGCCGCCGTTCGCGACGCGCTGCTGCGGTTCCGGCTCGAGCGGTTCCTGCGCGTGGGCATGCGCCGGAGCCGGCATCGGCTCGGGCTCGCGGAGCGGCCGCACGTTCGGGGCATCGACCATCGCCCGCTCGCGCTCGATCTCCTCCACCGGGTCCGGCTCCCGCCGGCGCGGCTCGGGCGGCGTGGGCCTGCGCCGAGCGTCCTCGCTGTCGAGACCCGTCGCGATCACCGTGACGCGGAGCTCGTCCTCGCCCAGGGAGTCGTCGATCACGGCGCCGACGATGATGTTGGCGTCTTCGTGGGCCGCTTCGTGGACCAGCGACGATGCCTCGTTGACCTCGAAGAGCGTCATCTCGGAGCCGCCGGTGATGTTGATCAGCACGCCGCGAGCGCCCTCGATCGACAGGTCCTCGAGGAGCGGGCTCGAGATCGCGGCCGCGGCCGCGTCGACGGCGCGCGTGTCGCCGGCGCCGATCCCCGTTCCCATGAGGGCGACCCCCGCCTCGTTCATCACCGTTCGGACGTCGGCGAAGTCGAGGTTGATGAGGCCGTGGATCGTGATCAGGTCCGAGATGCCGCGGACCGCGTTGAGCAGCACCTGGTCGGCGATGCTGAACGCGTCCTTCATGGCGGTGCCCTTGCCCGCGAGGGAGAGGAGCCGCTGGTTCGGGATCGTGATCAGCGTGTCGACGACGCTGTGCAGCTCTTCGAGACCGTGCCCGGCGTGCTTCATCCGCACGCGCCCCTCGAAGGGGAAGGGCTTGGTCACGACGCCCACGGTCAGTGCCCCGACTTCCCGCGCGACCTCGGCCACGATCGGCGCGGCCCCGGTTCCGGTTCCGCCGCCCATGCCCGCGGTCACGAAGACCATGTCGGAGCCTTCGAGGAGCTCGCGCAGTCGGTCGCGGGCTTCGAGCGCCGAGGCGCGTCCGCGATCCGGGTTGGCGCCGCAGCCGAGCCCGCGCGTGATCTCCGCGCCGAGCTGGACCTTGGTGGCCGCCTTGTTATGCGTGAGCGCCTGGGCATCGGTATTGGCGGCGATGAACTCGACGCCTCCGAGTCCGGACTCGATCATGGTGTTGAGCGCGTTGCCGCCGCCCCCACCGACACCGATCACCTTGATGACGGCTTCCTGATGAGAGGAGCCCTCGAACTCGAGCAGCTCCTGGCCGTCGTCCGGTCCGAGCTCGAGGAGGTCTACGCCCTCGTTCTCGTGGTTTCCGGCTTCAGAGCGATCGTTCTTCTTCTTGGCCATGCTTTCACCCCCCGACGATGCCTGGCAGCACCGCGGAATGTAACACGAAACTGTGCGTTTTGTGCTCTTTCGAGCGCCGTGATAGGCGCCTTTCTGCTTTTAATTTCAGGAGACTCGGAGCCGCGCACCGGGGATGCGGTGCGCCGTTCCGAGCGCGCGGGTCGCGTTCCGCTCAGTCGAACTCGGCGTAGAACCAGTCGCGCATGCGCTGCTTCACCCGCCCGAAGATCGATTCGTCGCGGATCCGGAAGCGGCTGTTCCGGGCCGACCGCTGCTGGTCGAGCCCGAAGAGCACGAGTCCGACGCCGGTCGAGTACATGGGACTCTTCACGACGTCCTGGAGTCCACCGATCGATTCGGGGAGCCCGCGGCGAACCGGCGCCTCGAAGATCTCCTCCGCCAGCTCCGCGATGCCGGAGAGCGCGGAGGCGCCCCCGGTGAGCACGAGACCCGACGGAATCCGGTCGATCAGCTCCGCCCGGACCAGCTCCTGTCGCGCGAGCGAGAGGATCTCCTCGACCCGGGGCTCGATGATCTCGCAGAGGACCTTGCGCGAGACGTCCCGGGGTCTTCGCCCGCCGACCGACGGGACCGAGATGTGGTCGTCGGAGCCGAGGAATCGCGCCGAGGCGACCCCGAACTTCTTCTTGATCCGTTCTGCCTCGTCAAACGGCGTTCGTAATCCGACCGCGATGTCGTTGGAGAAGTGGTAGCCGCCGAGCCCCAGCACCGAGGTGTTCTTGATCGAGCCGTCGGCGAACACCGCGATGTCCGTGGTGCCGCCGCCGATGTCGATCATGCAGACGCCGAGCTCCTTCTCGTCCTCCGCGAGGACGGCGCAGGCCGAGGCCAGCGGCTCGAGGACGATGTCCATCACGTTGAGGCCGGCCTTGTTGCAGCACTTCACGATGTTCTGGGCGCTGGTCACGGCCGCGGTCACGATGTGGATCTTGGCCTCGAGCCGGACGCCGCTCATGCCGAGGGGCTCCCGGATCCCGTCCTGGTCGTCGATGATGAACTCCTGGGGGATCACGTGGATCACCTCCCGGTCCATCGGGATCGCGACCGCCTTGGCCGCGTCGATCACCCGCTTCACGTCGCCGTCCCGGACCTCGCGATCCTTGACCGCCACGACGCCGTGGGAGTTGAACGCGCGGATGTGGCCCCCTGCCACGCCGGCATAGACGGACGTGATCTCACAATCCGCCATCAGCTCGGCCTCTTCGACCGCGTGCTTGATGGAGTCGACGGTCGCGTCGATGTCGACGACGACCCCCTTGCGGAGACCGCGGCTCGGGTGGGTCCCGATGCCGACGATGTCGACGCCATTCTCCGTTTCCTCTGCGACCACTGCGCAGATCTTGGTGGTCCCGATATCGAGACCGACGATCAGCTCGTCCTTCCTGGACATGCTTCACCCCCCACTCACGAGCACTGCGGCTCGCGAGAC
Source organism: bacterium (assembly GCA_030432735.1). Lineage (GTDB taxonomy): Bacteria > Myxococcota_A > UBA9160 > UBA9160 > UBA4427 > UBA4427. The sequence continues at coordinate 28 of JAUIMK010000047.1, read as the reverse complement.
ATGAAAGACTCCATCCGGAGCCCTCCTG
>JAUIMK010000402.1 GCA_030432735.1 bacterium | reverse complement strand
CTCTCCACCCCCGCGTCGATCCTTCGTGCTCGTGCGTACCCGGATCGAGCCGACGGGTTCCGCACGGAAGCCCCGACCCAGTCCGAAGCGCTCCCCCTCCGCGCCCCCATACCGCCACCCGAGGATCGCGAGTCCCGACATGACGAAGAAGACGGAAGGAGATGCCCGCTCCCTCGAGGCGATCCTCGACCGCGTCGAAGCCGGCTTCGAAGCGCGGATCGAGGAGCTCGTCGAGCTCGCGAGGATCCCGAGCGTCTCGGCGGCGGGGTATCCCGCGGCCGAGGTGGCGCGCTCCGCGGAGGCGGTGGCCTCGCTGCTCTCGGACGCGGGGTTCGAGTGCGTCGAGGTCGTGCCCCTCGAAGGGGCGCATCCGTATGTGATCGGGGAGTGGCTCGGTGCCGGCCCGGAGGCGAAGACGCTGCTTCTCTATGCCCACCACGACGTGCAACCGCCCGGGCGCGAAGCGAAGTGGCGGAGTCCCGCCTTCGAGCCGACGCGGCGTCCCGACGAAGGCGAGGCGGGGCGGCTCTACGGACGCGGTGTCGTCGACGACAAGGCCGGCGTCGTCGTGTTCGCGGGGGCGCTTCGCGCGTGGCTCGAGAACGGGACGCCGCCTCCGGTCAACCTGAAGATCGTCGTCGAGGGCGAGGAGGAGATCGGCTCGGGCCACCTCGCCGAGTTCCTGCGCGCGCACCAGGCACGACTCCAGGCGGACGTGCTCGTCCTGTCGGACACCGCGAACTTCGCGACCGGGCTGCCCTCGATCACGACGAGTCTGCGCGGCATGGTGATCGTCGACGTGCGCGTGCGTGCGCTCGACCATCCGATCCACAGCGGCATGTGGGGCGGCCCGGTCCCCGACGCGGCGACCGCACTCTCCCGCCTTCTCGCGCGCCTCTTCGACGCGCAGGGTCGCGTGGCGATCCCCGGCTTCGAGGACGACGCGCCGGCGATGTCCGCGGGGCAGCGGGCGCGGCTCGAGGCGCTGCCGGTCGACGACGAGGAGTTCCGGGCCGACGTCGGTCTCGTGCCGTCCGCCGAGCTGATCGGCGGCGGTGGCACGAACCTCTACGAGCGGATCTGGTATCGACCGGCGGTGTCCCTCGTCGGTCTCGAGGGCATGCCGCTCGCGGAGGCGGCGAACAACCTGCTCGCGGACGCGGCGGCCCGGGTCGGCATCCGCCTCGCGCCGGGGCAGGATCCGGCGCGGATGCGAGCGCGGGTGGTCGAGCTGCTCGGGGCGGACCCGCCCTGGGGCGTCGAGGTCGAGCTCTCCGTCGAGACCGAGGCGGCGGGCTGGGCGGTCGAGCCGGAGGGGCCCGCCTTCGCGGCGGCGGAGCGCGCCCTCGAGAAGGGCTACGGCCGGGCCCCGGTCTACATCGGCTGCGGTGGGGGAATTCCCTTCGTCGGCCCCTTCGCCGAGGTGCTCGGCGGCGCACCGGCGCTGCTCCTCGGGCTCGAGGATCCGATCTGCAACGCCCACGGCGAGAACGAGAGCCTCGACCTCGCCGACTTCCGGCGGGCACTGCGCTCTGCGGCGGTCTTGTTCGGCGAGCTCTGACCGGCGCGGTCGGGGCTTCGCCCGGCGGTGCCCCGCGCTCGAGAATCCGCGCAACTCCCCGTCTCGATTGTTGATTCCACGATACAGCCCCCCGCCGGTGCGGCGATCCGTACGCTAAGGTGGGCGCGCCTCGCGCTGCCGCGCGACGCGCTTCGATTTCAGCGCGCATGTCCGAAACCGCTTCGCGCGCGACCCTGTCCCGCCCTTCGGCGGGGCACGCCCAACGAAGGCAGGAGGAGCCCACCCATGTCCGCCGACTCGGCACTCGCGACGACCCCCGAACTCGTCCAGAACACCTACGACAGGATCAACGCGAATCTCGAGGTGATCCGCGATCGCCTCGGTCGGCCGCTGACCTACGCCGAGAAGATCCTGCTCGGCCACCTCGACGACCCGAAGGGCCAGGAGCTCCTCCCGGGTGACTCCTACCTGCAGCTGCGGCCCGATCGCGTGGCGATGCAGGACGCGACGGCGCAGATGGCGCTGCTCCAGTTCATGCAGGCGGGGAAGGACGAGACCGCGGTCCCGTCGACGGTCCACTGCGACCATCTGATCCAGGCCTATCGCGGCAAGGACGAGGACATGGACACGGCGCGCACGACGAACGCCGAGGTCTACGACTTCCTGCGCAGCTGCTCCGCGCGCTACGGCATCGGCTTCTGGGGCCCCGGCGCCGGCATCATCCACCAGGTCGTGCTCGAGAAGTACGCGTTCCCGGGTGGCATGATGATCGGGACGGACTCGCACACGCCGAACGCCGGCGGCCTCGGCATGTTCGCGTGCGGCGTTGGCGGCGCGGACGCCGTCGACGTGATGGCCGGCTTCCCCTGGGAGGTGCTCTACCCGAAGGTCGTCGGTGTCCACCTGACCGGTCGGCTCTCGGGCTGGGCTTCGCCGAAGGACGTGATCCTCAAGGTCTGCGAGATCCTGACGGTGAAGGGCGGGACGAACCGCGTCGTCGAGTATTTCGGCGAGGGCGTCTCCTCGCTCTCCTGCACGGGCAAGGGCACGATCACGAACATGGGCGCGGAGCTCGGTGCGACCACGTCGATCTTCCCCTTCGACGAGCGGATGGCGACCTACCTGAAGGCGACCGAGCGGAGCGAGCTCGCGGACCTCGCGAACGCGAACAAGGCGCTGCTCACGCCGGATCCGGACGTCCTCGCGAATCCCGACGGCTACTTCGACGAGATCGTCGAGATCGATCTCTCGACCCTCGAACCGCACATCGTCGGTCCGCACACGCCGGATCTCGCGCGCCCGGTCTCGCAGATGGCCGCCGACGCGAAGGCGAACGACTATCCCCTCGAGCTCTCTTCGTGCCTGATCGGAAGCTGCACGAACTCCTCCTACGAGGACTTCTCGCGCGCGGCGGACGTGGCGCGGCAGGCCTCCGCCAAGGGGATCAAGGTCAAGTCCACGCTCTGGTGCACGCCGGGCTCGGAGCAGGTCGACGAGACGGTGAGCCGCGACGGCCAGAAGGAAGCCCTCGAGTCGATCGGCGCGGTCGTGCTCGCGAACGCCTGCGGCCCGTGCATCGGTCAGTGGAAGCGCGACGACATCGAGCCCGGTGAGACCAACTCGATCCTGTCGTCGTTCAACCGCAACTTCCCGAAGCGCAACGACGGCAACCCGGCGACGCTCTCCTTCATCGGAAGCCCCGAGATCTGCGTGGCCTACGCCCTCGCCGGAACCCTCGACTTCAACCCGATGACCGACGAGATCGAGGCCGCCGACGGCTCGCGCTTCAAGCTCGACCCGCCCGGCCCGGCGCCGGAGATCCCGGACAAGGGCTTCGTGATCAGCTTCGGCGGCTATCAGGACCCGCCGCCGACCGAAGAGCGGGCGAGCGTCGAGGTCGAAGTGTCGCCCGACAGCGAACGTCTCCAGCTCCTCGAGCCCTTCGCGGCCTGGGACGGCAACGACTACGAGAAGCTGCCGCTCCTGCTGAAGGCCAAGGGCAAGTGCACGACGGACCACATCTCGATGGCAGGTCCCTGGCTCAGGTTCCGCGGCCACCTCGACAACATCTCCGACAACATGTTCATCGGCGCGATCAACGCCTTCACCGACGACGCGGGAACGGGGAAGAACCTCGAGACCGGTGAGACGGGTCAGGGCTTCCCGGCGATCGCCCGCGACTACAAGGCGCGCGGGCTGCGTTGGGTCGTCGTCGGCGACGAGAACTACGGCGAGGGCTCGTCGCGCGAGCATGCCGCGATGGAGCCGCGCCACCTCGGTTGCGCCGCGGTCATCGTCC
>JAUIMK010000046.1 GCA_030432735.1 bacterium | reverse complement strand
GCTCCGGGCCAACACGCGCTTCTTCGCCCAGTTCTTCGAGCCCGGGGACCTGGTCTTCGACGTCGGTGCGAACCGCGGCGACATGTCCGACGCGCTCCTGCGCGGGGGCGCGCGCGTCGTCGCCTTCGAGCCGCAGTCCGAGATGGTCGAGGTCGTCGAGGCGCGCTGCGGCCCGACCCCCAACCTCACGGTCCTGCGCTGTGGCGTGGGCGCGAAGGAGGGGACCGCCACGCTCTTCGTGAACGCCGGCCACACCGGCGCGTCCAGCATGCTCGAGGACTGGGGAGAGGCGCCGAGCGCCGCCCCCCGCGTCGTCCCGGTCGTGACGCTGCGGGACATGATCGAGCGCTACGGCCGGCCGCGGTACGTGAAGATCGACGTGGAGGGCCTCGAGGTCGCCGTGCTCGAGGGGCTTATCGAAGCGGTCCCCTACGTCTCCTTCGAGCAGTCACGGGATCGCGCCGACGGCATCGAGGCGGCTCGTGCCTGCATGAAGCGTCTGAGCGCGCTCGGTGAGATCGAGTTCAACATGACGCCCGCCGAGCTCAACCAGTTCGCCTTCGACGAATGGCAGCCCGGCGCGAAGTTCGACGAGATCTACCCGTCGCAGGTCGCCGGCTTCGACCACCGCTACGGCGACGTCTTCGTCCGCTTCCCCGCCCTCGTCTAGGCCGAGAGGATCGCCCGGCCGATCACCTTGAGCTCGAGGATCGGCTTGGTCCCCTCGAAGATCGGGAGCACGGTCGCGTCGACCACGTAGCGGCTGATCGGGTACTCCTCGGCGTAGCCCCAGCCCCCGTGCATGACCTGACCCTGCTGGGTCACCGACACGGCCACGTCGCAGGCGAGGAGCTTCGCCTGGGCCGCGAGCGGGCCGGCGGCGCGCTCGTCCTCGTCGAAAGCGCGGGCGGCGGCATACGTGATCGCGCGCGCGCCCGCGGTCTGGGCGACCATGCGGCCGAGGGTCCACTGCGTCAGCTGGAACTCGGAGATCGGGACGTCGAACTGCTTGCGGTCGACCACGTACTTGGCCGTCTCCTCGATCGCGGCCTGCGAGAGTCCGCAGCCGCGGCCGCCGGTCTGCAGGCGACCCGCCGCGAAGCCGGCCATCTGCAGGTAGAACCCGCGTCCCTCGCCACCGGCTTCGCCGACCAGGTTCTCCTTCGGCACGAACCAGTTCTCGAAGTTCAGCGTGTAGGAGTGCATGCCGCGGTAGCCCGGCGTCGCGTCCGCCTTGCCGACGAGCTTGCCGCCGTGGGGCTGGCTGAACTCGAAGGCGTGGTCGCGGGTCGACTCCTTCGGCACGACGAAGAGCGAGAGGCCGCGGGCGCCGGACTTGGGATCGGGATCGGTCCGGAGCAGGACCGCGAGGACGTCCGCACGGCCCGCGAAGGTGCACCAGGCCTTCGGGCCGTCGATGAAGTAGCCCTCGGCGCCTTCGAGCTCGCCCCGGGTCGCGCGGCACTTCACGCCGGCGACGTCGGAGCCGATGTCGGGCTCGGTGACCGAGATGCCGGCCATGACCTCGCCGCTCGCGAGCTTCGGCAGCCAGTGCTGCTTCTGTGCTTCGGTTCCGCCGCCCATCAGCGCCTTCGTCAGGATCTCGGGGCGCGTGATGAGCGAGCCCGCCGCCGCGAGGGACGCGCGCGAGAGCTCTTCGGTCGTCAGGATCATCGCGAGGTTGCCCATCTCGACGCCGCCGTACTCCTCGGGGATCGAGAGGCCGAAGAAGCCCAGCTCGGCCATCTTCGTGATGAACTCCTCGGGGATCGTCGCGTCGGTCCGGTGGATGTGCTCGGCGTGGGGCATGACCTCGTTCGCGCCGAACTCGCGGACCTGATCCCGCACCTGCTCGTGCATCTCGTCGAGCACCCAGTCGTTGCGGCCGGCGGTCGCCGCCGCCTCGGCGCCGATCTCGCGCAGCAGCGACTCGGCGGTCAGCCGGCGCAGCGCCGTGCGGACGTCTGCGGTGAAGGTCGACTCGATCGCGGCGTCGCCGATCCCGAGGTCGTCGACCGCGAGCGAGAGACGGTCGCGGAGGTTCGTGATCAGCTCGCCGACGGCGGCGATCATGACCTTCTCGCGCATCGGCGTGAGGTGGCCCTCGGCGCTCCAGGCGTCGACCTCCTTCATGGTCTCGTGCGCCGCGACGGCCTCGGTCGCCGCGTAGGCGACGCGCTCGGTCAGGACCTGGTAGTCGTCGATCTTCTTGCCGTTGTCGGTCAGGGACTTCGCCGCGGCGACGGAATCGGCCAGCAGCTTCGAGCCGGCATCGAGGACCAGGCGGGCATCGTCGAGGGAGGCGGTCATCTTCGTTCTTCTCCTGCGAAGTCACGGGCCGCGGTCGCGGGTGTCGTCGCACCGGACGTTCGGACATCGGGACGGGCCCCGGCGTGCGCTCGCGCGGCGGGGCGGATCGATCTGGCTGGGTCGGTTCGGCACCGGTCCCGCGCGGCCCGATCGGGGCGTCGCTGCGGGCCTGGCCTGCCTGCGCGGGGGCCGCTGGCCCTCGAGGCGCGCGGAACATAGCGCGCAGCGGAAGGGCTGGAGCGCGACGGACCCGCGCCGGGCCGTGGACTGTCGGTCAGCGGGGATCGGCAGCCCGTGCGCAGCTTCGGCCGGTGTCCCCGAGTGGCCCGCCGTCGCCCGCTAGCGGATCAGCGCGCCGATCGCGTCGACCGTCGGGGCGGCCCCGAAGAGCAGGTCGAGCTTGCGGCCGCCCTCGCGCTCCCGCACCCAGCAGACCCCGCCGGCCTCCGCCGCCAGGACGCGGGTCACGGCGGCGTCCCACGGATTCAGGTCGCAGTCGATCATGGCGTCCGCCGCGCCGGAGAGGACGAGCATGTGACCGAAGGCGTCGGTGTAGCCACGCAGCTTCGGCACCGTGGCGGCGAGGGCCTCGTACGCCGGTCGGAGTCCAGCCAGATCGAAGCAGAAGAGATCACCGTGACACACGAGCGCGTCGGCGAGGGCGGGCCCCTCGGAGACGCGGACCGGTCGGTCTTCGCGCGTGCCGTCCCCGGCACGGAGACGCGCGATTCCGCGACCGCGGGCGCCCGCGACGCGGTCTCCGGTTGCCGGGAGATCGATCACGCCGACCACGGGCTCGCCGTCGACCACGAGGGCGACGAGCGTCGTGAAGAGCGGGATACCGCGGGAGAAGGCGATCGTGCCGTCGATCGGGTCGATGATCCACTCGCGGCGGGCGCCGTCTCCGGTTCCCTGGCTCGCGCCGAACTCCTCGCCGAGGATCGCGTCGTCCGGGAAGGCCTCGGCGATGACCCCGCGAATCGCGCGCTCGGCCTCGCGGTCGGCTTCGGTGACGGGGGAGCCGTCGCGCTTCGTCTCGACGGCGACGTTCCGGAAGCGCGGGAGGATCTCCTCGCGCGCGCGGTCGCAGGCGCGCAGGGCGACCGCGAGGGCCGCATCGAGGTCGGCGTCCGAGATCGTCGCCCGCCCCGGCGACGCGAGGACGAAGCCTTCGGGCATGGTTGCGCTCGCGCTCAAGACGTCGCTCCTCCTCGCCGGCCCCGGCGCGCCCCGGCGCGGGTGGACAGCGCGCGGATCATAGCCGGCCGCGGCGCGCCGCAGGGCGCCCCCGGTGGACGCCGGCCGCGGCCCGTCGTGCGCTAGTCGAGCGGTGCGAGGAGGCCGTCGTCGGCCAGTCCGCGGAGGCGCTCGAAGGGATAGATCCCCGTGTCGTGTCCGTCGCTCCACTGGATCTGGATCGCGTAGCGGCCGACGGATTGGATCCCCTGCGGCGCGACGTCCGCGGGGACCTCCGAAGGGTCGAGCAGCGGGTCGCCGCTCCACTCGTCGACACAGTTCGCGCAGGCGCAGGCGAGGCGGAGCGCGCGGACGTCGATCAGACTCTCGCCGCCGTCGGCCCAGCCGATCGCGAGGGTGCGCGCGTCGTGCTGCTCGATCCGAGTCGGGACGTGGGCATCTTCGGGAGGCATGACCCGCAGGATAGGGTCGCGCCCGCGGCCGTGCAGCGTGTGGGACCGCCGGGGCCACCCACGGCGAAAAGGGCAGGCGCCGAGGTCGCTCCCAGCTGTTAGAGTCCGCCGCCATGAGTGAAACGATCGCGATCCTGGGTGGTACGGGGGACCAGGGGCTCGGCCTCGCCCTCCGCTTCTGTCAAGCCGGCCGCAAGGTCATCATCGGCTCCCGCAAGGCCGAGCGCGCCGTCGAAGCGGCTGAGAACGTGCGCTCGCAGGTCGAGGGCGCCGACGTCGAGGGCTACGGCAACGAAGAGGCCACGACGAAGGCCGAGATCGTGATCCTCTCGGTTCCCTTCGAGCACACCGCGGGGACCGTGAAGGGCATCAAGGATTCTCTGTCCGAAGGACAGATCGTGGTGTCGATGGCGGTCCCGCTCGCGACGGCGATCGGCGACGGCGCGGTCCGCACGATCGGCATCTGGCAGGGATCGGCCGCGGAGATGGTCCAGTCGCTGGTGCCGGCCGGCGTCGAGGTCGTGTCCGCCTTCCAGAACGTGTCGGCGCATCGCCTGCAGCACCTCGGGGAACCGGTCGAGTGCGACGTCGTGGTGTCGGGCGCGAAGGCGGCGCGGCAGAAGATCATGGATCTCTGCCCGCTGGTCGACGGACTGCGCGCCCTCGACGGGGGACCGCTCTCGAACGCGCGGATCGTCGAAGACATCACGGCGCTGATCATCGGGATGAACATCCGTCACAAGCTGCCCGACGGTCTCGGGATCCGCTTCACCGGCCTGACGGAGTAGCGCGCCGCCGGCCTGGCCGGCTCGTGTCCCGGAGCGCGCCTACTCTGGGTCCTCGCGCGATCTCGCGCAGGAGGACCCGATGAGCGCTTCAGACGATCGTTTCGCAGAATTCCCGTCGCTTCGATTCGAGCGCCCCGCCGAGGGGGTGCTGCGGATCGTGCTCGACGCCCCGGGACTGAACTCGGTGAGTCCGCAGATGCACCGCGAGCTCGCCGACGTGTGGCTGGCGGTGGACCGCGATCCGTCCGTGCGCGTCGCGATCCTCGAGGGCGAGGGCAAGGCCTTCTCCGCCGGAGGGAGCTTCGAGCTGATCGAAGCGATGCTCGACGACTTCGAGCGGCGGGCGGTGATCCTGCGGGAGGCGCGGGATCTCGTGATGAACGTGCTCAACTGCAGCAAGCCCATCGTGTCGGCGATCCACGGTCCGGCGGTCGGCGCGGGGCTGGTGGCGGCGATGCTGGCGGACGTGTCGATCGCCGCGAAGGATGCACGGATCATCGACGGACATACACGACTCGGTGTCGCCGCGGGGGATCACGCCGCGATCTGCTGGCCGTTGTTATGCGGGATGGCGAAGGCCAAGTACTACCTGCTGACCTGCGAGACGCTGTCCGGCGAAGAGGCGGAGCGCATCGGGCTCGTATCGCTCTGCTGCGAGCGCGACGAGCTCCACGAGCGCGCCCTCGACGTCGCGAAGCGTCTCGCGGGCGGGGCGCAGAGCGCGATCCGCTGGACCAAGCACACGCTGAACCACTGGTACCGGATCATGTCCCCGACCTTCGACGCGTCCCTCGGGTACGAGTTCCTGGGGTTCACCGGGCCCGACGCCGCAGAGGGGCTCGCGTCGCTGCGCGAGAAGCGGGATCCCGTCTTCACGGGGCCGACCTCCGAGTAGGCGGTCGTCGGGAGGACTTCGCCCCTGCGGGGTCGGGCGCTTCGCCCGCCGCGCACCGGGAATCCCCGAAGTCGCCGGATTTTTCGCCTGGGGCCAGAAAACCCGAGTGGAATCAGTAGCTTGCAAACATCGTTTGGCACTACCCTGATTCTCCTTCAGAACCGGGCCCTTGCGCGTTTCGCTTGAAGCGCCGCGGGAGTCACAATTCGGCGTCACCTACTAGTCGTTGTGGTCCTATGCGCCGACGAGCACAATATTTTGTGTGTACCCGCTTGACGTACGTCAGCGATCCGGCAGAATCGCGCCTCAACGGGGATGTGAGGTTCCTCCTGTAGCCTGGGGGGGTCGCAACTTGGTGGTTGCGGGGAGGAACACGAACTTCGAGTGGGGGAAAGCCAAGCCGGAACTGACCGGGAAGAGACGGGTGCCGGACGATTCCGTGTCGTCGGGTGCCTGGAGCGACCTGGGGTCGAGAATCGCGCTCTGCGCGGCTCGAAGGGTCGGTGACGAGCGGAACGCCATGCAAGGTTCGGGGGGCGCCGGGATTCTTCCCGGCGCCCCACTCATCTAGAGCCTCGAAAAACAATGGTTTCGGACCAACGCGGCCTTTCGGCAACGAGCTGTCGACGGCGCACCGACGGTCCATCCTATCCTGACCTCCGATCGAGACGAGACGGGCAAAGGGCAGGCGGGAAAGACGAACCGACAGCGACGCGCTGGACCACATCAAGCATCGGCGCGTGACAAGAGCCTGGGGGTAGCCACATGAGCGAAGATCTCGAGACGGGGACGGTGGAGGCGACGAGCGTCGATGCAGCCGAAGCGCCGGAGACTTCCTCCAGGCCCCAACAGAAGTCGGGCAAGACCGCGACGCGCTCCGCCTCCGGAACCGGCCTCACGATCGAGCGCTACTTCACGTCCCCCGACGTCGACCCCTTCGACACCGTCGAGTGGGAGCTCCGCTCCGCGACGATCGGAAACGAGAAGGGCGAGGTCGTCTTCGAGCAGAACGACGTCGAGATCCCGAAGCCCTGGTCGCAGCTCGCGACCAACGTCGTCGTCTCCAAGTATTTTCGCGGTCATCTGGGAACCCCGGAGCGCGAGACCTCCGTCCGCCAGCTGATCGGCCGCGTCGTCGGCAAGATCCGCGAATGGGGAGAGCAGGGCGGCTACTTCGCGACCGAAGAGGACGCGCGCGCCTACGCCGACGAGCTGACCTACCTGCTCGTCCACCAGAAGATGGCCTTCAACAGCCCGGTCTGGTTCAACCTCGGCGTCGAGAACACGCCCCAGCAGGCGAGCGCCTGCTTCATCAACTCCGTCGACGACACGATGGAGTCGATCATGGACCTCGCGAAGACCGAGGCCATGCTCTTCAAGGGCGGCTCCGGGACGGGCAGCAACCTCTCGACGATCCGCTCGTCGAAGGAGCAGCTCGCGGGCGGCGGAACCGCCTCCGGTCCGGTCTCCTTCATGCGCGGCTTCGATTCGTTCGCCGGTGTCGTCAAATCCGGAGGCAAGACCCGCCGCGCCGCGAAGATGGTGATCCTGAACGTCGACCACCCGGACGTCATGGAGTTCATCGATTGCAAGGCGGACGAGGAGAAGAAGGCCTGGGCCCTGATCGAAGAGGGCTACGACGGCGGCTTCAACATCCCCGGCGGCGCCTACGATTCGGTGTTCTTCCAGAACGCGAACCACTCGGTTCGCGTGACCGACGAGTTCATGCACTCCGCGGAGATCGGCGGCGCGTGGCAGACGAAGGCGGTCACCACCGGCGAGCCGGTCGACACCCTCCGCGCGGACCAGGTCCTTCGCGAGATGGCCGACGCGGCGCACGTCTGTGGTGATCCCGGGATCCAGTACGACTCGACGATCAACCGCTGGAACCCGGTCAAGAACTCGGGGCGCATCAACTCGAGCAACCCCTGCTCCGAGTACATGTTCCTCGACGACACGGCCTGCAACCTCGCCAGTCTGAATCTGATGACCTTCGTGGCGAAGGACAGCGGTGCGTTCCAGGTCGAGGACTACCGCCGGGCCGCCGGCCTCACGATCCTCGGCCAGGAGATCGTGGTCGACTTCGCCGACTACCCTACGCCGCAGATCGAGCGGAACAGCCATCTGTACCGGCCGCTCGGCCTGGGTTACGCCAATCTGGGTGCGCTGCTCATGGCGAATGGCCTCGCTTATGACAGTGACCAGGGTCGGAATGTCGCGGCCGCTCTCACGTCGCTCATGTGCGGCGAGGCGTACCGGATGAGCGCGGAGATCGCCGAGGCGATGGGGCCGTTCCCGCGGTACAAGGCGAACCGCAAGCCCTTCCTCGAGGTGATCGAGATGCACCGCGACGCGGCCTACGCCGTTCCGCCGTCGGGCGTCCCGAAGGACCTGCTCCAGGCTTCGCGCCAGAGCTGGGACGCCGCCCTCGAGCGCGGTACGAAGCACGGCTACAAGAACGGTCAGGTGACCGTCCTCGCGCCGACCGGCACGATCGCGTTCATGATGGACTGCGACACGACCGGCGTGGAGCCGGACATCGCGCTGGTCAAGTACAAGAAGCTGGTCGGCGGCGGCTTCCTCAAGATCGTGAACAACACGGTCCCGATGGCGCTCCAGAAGCTCGGCTACGCGAAGCACGAGATCGACGAGATCATCGCCTACATCGACGACAAGGAAACGATCGAGGGCGCGCCCGGCCTCAAGGACGAGCACCTGCCCGTGTTCGACTGTGCCTTTCGAGCCCAGAACGGCGTGCGCTCGATCCACTGGATGGGCCACATCCGCATGATGGGCGCGGTCCAGCCCTTCCTCTCGGGCGCGATCTCGAAGACGGTGAACATGCCGGAGGACGCGAGCGTCGAGGACATCATGGAGGCGTACACCGAAGGGTGGAAGCTCGGCCTCAAGGCGCTGGCGGTCTACCGGGACGGCAGCAAGCGGACGCAGCCGCTCAACGCCGGCCGGGACGTTGTCTCCGGACAGGAGGAGACGACAGCGGGCGAGGTCGTGGAGCTCGATCAGTACCGGCCCCGTCGCCGGAAGCTGCCGGACGAGCGCGTCGCGTCGACGCACAAGTTCTCGATCGCGGGGCACGAGGGCTACCTCACGACCGGCCTCTACGAGGACGGCACGCCGGGCGAGATCTTCCTGAAGATGGCCAAGGAGGGCAGCACGGTCTCCGGTCTGATGGACACGATCGCGACGATGACGTCGATCTCGCTCCAGTACGGGGTTCCGCTCAAGGCGCTGGTCGACAAGTTCAGCCACACGCGCTTCGAGCCCTCGGGATTCACGAACAACAAGGAGATCCCGATCGCCAAGTCCGTGATGGACTACGTCTTCCGGCATCTCGGCAACCGGTTCCTGGCGGAACCGGTTGCGGACGAGGCGGACGGCGAGGCGGCTGAGGATGGCGGGACCACGGTGCCGATCCAGATCCAGCCCGCGCCGGTCGCGGCGGCGGGCGCCGTCGCGGGAGGCTCCGGTGACGCGGCGACGGTCGCCGGCGGCCAGAGCCAGTCGAGCTTCGTGAACCAGGCGGACGCCCCGTCCTGCATGGACTGCGGATCGATCATGATCCGCAACGGCGCCTGCTACAAGTGCCCGAACTGCGGCAGCACGAGCGGCTGCTCCTAGCCGGCCCGAACGGCGCTTTCTGGGCACGAGCGTTTCGCGCGAGATACTCTCCGGCGCATGACGAACCGGACTCTTCGCGGAACCCCGAAGCGCGCTCACGCATCGACGGACCCCGGGCGGCAACGTCCGGGGTCCCGTTCGTCCGGGCGTCGGCTGCCGATCGCGGTGGTGCTGCTGTTTCTCGCGAGCACCGGCTGTGTGAGGCTCGACATCCTGAGCCTCGGTCCGGACGGGCCGCCGCTGCAGTCCGTCCTGGCAGGGACGACCGGCCCGAAGGTGCTCCTGCTCGAGATCGACGGCGTCGTGGGCGGGGCGGAGATTCCCTCGCTCTTCGGCTCTTCGCCGAGCACCGTCGCGCGTGTGCGGACGGTCCTCGACCTCGCGCGCGAGGACCCCGAGATCAAGGGCCTGCTGCTCCGGATCGACAGCCCGGGTGGGACCGCGACCGCGAGCGAGCAGGTCTACACCGAGATCCTGCGCTTCAAGAAGGAGAGGGGGATCCCGGTCGTCGCCCAGCTCCTCACGACCGCGGCCTCCGGGGGCTACTACATCGCGATGGCCGCCGACGAGGTCCAGGCGCATCCGACGACCGTCGTCGGCTCGATCGGCGTCATCTTCACGAGCATGAACTTCGCCGGCCTGATGGAGAAGCTCGGGATCGAGGACCAGACGATCACCGGCGGCGAGTTCAAGGACATCGGCTCGCCCTTCCGCCCCCTCACGTCCGAGGAGCGCACGCAGCTCCAGTCGATCGTGGATGACCTGCACGCCCGCTTCCGGGAGGTCGTGGATCGCGGGCGTCCCGCGCTCGATGCCGAGCAGGTGGCCGCCCTCGCGAACGGTCGGATCTACTCGGCGCCGCAGGCCCTCGAGAACGGGCTCGTGGATCGGGTCGGCGGGATGGAGGACGCGGTCGGGCTCCTCTCGGACCGGATCGGCGCGCCGGAGATTCGCGTGGTCGCCTATCACCGCCCGAACCGGACGCGCTCGAACTACTACATGAAGGCACCGGCCTTCGGTGCCTCGCCCTCCTTCGCGGGGGCGCCGCCCTTTTTCGGGGCGCCGCCGCTTTCTGGGGCGCCGCCGCTCGACGCCGCGACGATGGGGCAGGCCCTGGGGCCGCTCCTCGCCCGGCCGGGCTTTCACTACCTGTGGTGGCCGGGGCTTGGCGGTCTTCGTTAGGCGAGGGATCAGGCGCGCGGCGTGAGGCGCGCCAGGATCGGGCGGTCCGATAGGCTGCTCGGGAGATGCGGGTAGTCCGCGCCGTCCACCGGGGCCATCGCCGCGACCCGATCGAGCAGGACCCGGACCGTGGCCTCGCCCTCGTGGCGGGCGAGGGTCGCGCCGGGGCAGACGTGGCTGGCGGCGCCGAAGGCGACGTGGTCCCGAGGGTTCTCGCGATCGAGCCTGAACGCGTCCGCATCCGGCCAGCTCGCCTCGTCCCGGTTGCCGGAGCCGAGCCCGACCTCGATCCAGTCGCCCTGGCCGATCTCGACGTCGCCGAGCTTCGTGTCCCGCATCGCGCGCCTCGCGGTGCCCTGGACGGGGGAGTCGTGGCGAAGGGACTCCTCGAGGTAGTTGGGGACGAGGGAAGGGTCCGCATCGAGTCGGCGGAAGAGATCGGGATCGATCAGGAGGCGGTGCACCAGGTGGCAGAGGAAGGTCCGGGTCGTGTGGACGCCGGCGTTCACCATGAAGTGCAGCTGGGTCACGATCTCGACGTCCGAGAGCGGCTCGCCGTCGATTTCGGCTTCCATCAGGACGGTGTAGACGTCGCGCTCTCGCGGCATGCCGTCGGCGCGACGCCGTGCGAGCTCCGCCGCGAAATAGCGTTGGATCGGGGGGCCCTCGGGCCCTACGTCGGGTGAGCAGCGCCGCTTCATGAGACTCCCGTCGAGGGACCACTGCATGAACCTGGCTGCGGCGTCGGCCGGGTCGGGGAGCCCCATCATCCTTGCCAGAACCAGACTCGGAATCGGCATCGCATAGCCGAGGTGGAGATCGACGGGCTCGTCGCCCCGTTCGAGCAGTCGATCGAGCAGGCCGTGACAGGTCTGCTCGGCGTAGTCGCCGAGGGCATTCACGCGGTGGCGCGCGAAGCACGCATTGTAGAGCCGGCGGATCTGCCCGTGGCGCGGCTCTTCGATCTCCGAGAGGAAGAGCTCCTCCGGCGGGACGTCTTCGCGGCCGGCCAGCCCGGAGAGGGGCGCGAGGTCCGCGACGAAGGTCTCGACGTCTTTCAGGCAGCGTTCGATCTCTTCCCGCCGAGACAGGTACCAACCCTGAGACGAACGACAGACGGGCTCCTCGCTTCGGATTCGCGCGAGCAGGTCGAAGGGGACGCCTTCGGCCGCGTGCTTCGGGTCGCGCGCATCGAACTTCAGCCCTGCCATCGTCCTCTCCTTCCGTCGCGTCTCGTCTCTCCCCGCCGCCGGATCGGATCCGAAGTGGAAGGGACGAAAAGAAGCATAGTAGAGTGCACGTCTCGCGAATCCGTGGGGTCGGGCGGGCCGACCGGGTCGCGGATCGCGCGACGCGAAGGGAGGGCGGAGCGGATGGCGGAATCGGGGATCGAGCCCTTCGAGATCGCGGTCGACGAGTCGATTCTCGCCGATCTAGAGCGAAGGCTGTCGTCCGTCCGCTGGCCGGACGCCGTCGACGGCGCCGGTTGGGAGTACGGGAGCGACCTCGGCTTCGTCCGTGAGCTCGTCGCCCATTGGCACGACGTCTACGACTGGCGAGCGATCGAGGCGCAGCTGAACCGGCTGCCCCAGTTCCGGACCGAGATCGACGGCTTCGGCATCCACTTCGTCCACGCGCGCGGTCGCGGGCCGGATCCGATTCCCCTCGTCTTGAATCACGGCTGGCCGAGCAGCTTCTACGAGATGCACAAGGTGATCGGCCCCCTGTCCGATCCGGCGGCACACGGCGGCGACCCCGCCGACGCGTTCCACGTCGTCGTGCCGTCGCTGCCGGGCTACGGGTTCTCCGACCGGCCGAGGGAGCGTGGCGTCGACACGGCGCGGATCGCGGATCTCTGGAAGGTGCTGATGGTCGAGCGCCTCGGCTATTCGCGGTTCGGTGCGCAGGGTGGGGACTGGGGGGCGGCCATCCAGACGGATCTCGGGAATCGGCATGCCGACCATCTGATCGGTCTCCACTTCAACATGCTCACGCCGCCAGTCGATCCCGCGACGCTCACGCCGGAGCAACGCGAATGGTGGGCGGAGGTCCAGGCCTATCGCGACGAAGAGTGGGGCTACGTCCATCTCCAGCGGACGAAGCCCCAGACGCCGTCCTTCGCGTTGAACGACTCGCCGGCGGGGCTCGCCGCGTGGATCGTCGAGAAGTGGCGGCGTTGGAGCGACTGCGACGGCGATCCGGAGTCGGTGTACACGAAGGACGAGCTGCTCACGACGGTGATGATCTACTGGGTGACGCAGACGATCGGCTCGTCGATGCGGCTCTATCGCGAGACCTTCGGTCGAACCTCGGGGCCCGGGCGCTACGAGGTAAAGGACGTGCCCGTCGGCGTCGCGGCCTTCAACGAGGTGAATCGTCCGCCCCGCGAGCTCTGCGAGCCCTTCTTCGATCTCCATCGATTCACGGTCATGGAACGCGGCGGACATTTCCCCGCGATGGAGGTGCCCGGCGACCTCGTCGACGAGGTTCGCGCCTTCTTTCGGCCGTTCCGGCGGGGGTGACCGGCGCGGGCGTCGGCGGCGGGACGGTCCCGCGCTTCAATCGAGCGCCATGCCCTTCACGAACATCGCCGACTGGTCGCCGACGTAGACGAGCTCGCCTTCCTGTCGGAACTCGAACGCGTAGCGGAGCACGATGCGGGTCGGCCCGACGCGCTTGCGCGTCTCGCTCGAGGTCAGCTCGATCGGCGGACCGAGGCGGGCCAGGCGCTTGAAGTCCGCGCGATGGATCCGGTTGCCGAAGCCGGCCCAGCCTTCGTCCCAGCGGACGCCGTGGAAGAGCCACGCGTGGAGGCAGCCGAGCGCCCCGGTGACCATCACGAGCTCGGCGCCCGACACGTGGCCCGGGTGGTTCGCGCTCGTGCGCTGGGCGTCCGCGAAGGGGAAGCTCCGGCCCTCGGTCTCGAGCACCGCTTCGATCCGGCCGGACTGGGCATCGAGGGCGGTGATCTCGTCGACCAGGACGACGGACTCGCGGTAGAGGAAGGTGTCGAGGAAGGCCTGGAGCTGATCGGGCTCTACGACCCGGTCGCTCCGCTCGGCGAGCGGCGAGAAGCGGCGATCGGACATGCGGAAGATCTTCCGTCCGTGCTCCACCGGCGTCAACGGGGCGGCGGATCCCGCAGCGCCTGGCCTCGCGTCGCGAAATCCGGTGCGCCCCACGTCGCTTCGGTCGGACTATGCTCCGCCCCGCTGCCGCGCAAGACGACCCGCCCCGACGCGCGTCGAGAGGCGGCGAAAGGAGTGGAGCGAGCCGTGGCCCGAACCCCGAATCGAACGCGACAGGCGCTGCTCGGCTTTCTCAGCTGGGGGCCGCAGACCGGGTACGGCCTGCGCAAGGTGATCGACGGCTCGGTGTCCAACTTCTGGACGGAGAGCTACGGGCGGATCTACCCCATGTTGAAGGAGCTCGAAGAGGAGGGTCTCGCGACCTCCGTCGAGCGTCAGACCCCCGGCGGTCGGCCGACGAAGACCTACTCGATCACCGAGCGCGGTCGAGCCGAGCTCGACGCCTGGCTCCACGACGAGCCGGCCCCCCCGGCGCGCCGCAACGAGCTCCTGCTCAAGATGTTCTTCACGGCCCAGGGCGAAGACATCGACCCGTCGGACATGATCGAGCACTTCCGCGCTGAGAAGCTCGCGGACCTCGAGCACTATGCGGAGATGCGTGAGGAGATCGAGTCGACAGACACGCCGCCGAAGGACATGAAGTACTGGATGATGACCCTCCGGTACGGAGAGCTCGAAGCGGAGGCCCACGTGAAGTGGGCGGACGAGGTGTTGAAGGAG
This sequence comes from bacterium, assembly GCA_030432735.1. Lineage (GTDB taxonomy): Bacteria > Myxococcota_A > UBA9160 > UBA9160 > UBA4427 > UBA4427. The sequence goes on along the minus strand of JAUIMK010000046.1, from coordinate 7,186 downwards.
CTCGCCGCGGACTGAGACGCCCGGGGCGCGGGTGGCGCGGCGTCAGGCGTTCGGGAACGGCTCGATCCGCTCCGCGATCCGCCCCGAATCGATCCCCTCCGCGAGCTCCTCCGCGAGCACGCGGCACCGCTCGATCACGTCGTACCAGCGCTCGATCCGCTCCCCCTCCCCGAAGTCCAGAAAGTCGTCGCGGTCCGGCACCTTCCCGCCCGGCAACGTCGCCACGAAGGCGTCGCTCGGCGCGATCATCACGACGTCGTCGAGGGCCGCGGCGGTCGGCCTCCGCTTCTTCCAGGGCTTGTCGAACCAGCCCGGGGTGATCCGGTCGAAGAAGTGCGGGAAGAGGACGAGGCGGTCGTCGCGCGCGAACTCGAAGTCGAAGTGGTAGTCGATGATCCCGCCGTCGAAGAGGGTCGCGGGGACTCCTGGCACGTCCCGGACTCCCGCCATCAGGAGCGGGATCGAGCCGCTCGAGAGCAGCGCGCGCGGGACGCGTTCCGGCGTGAGCTCGACGATCGTGGTCGGCAGGTCGCTCCAGTGGACGCCGGCGTCGCGGCTCTGGAAGACGACGCGTTCGAAGTGGCGGCCGAGCGCGCGGCGGGAGAACGCGTTGGCGAGGGCACCGGCGCCGACCTGGAGGTGGAACGCGAGTCCGCGATCCCGTCCCCGGTCCCGGCGCAGGCGCGCCGCGACGATGTTCGTCCGCAGATGGGGGTGCTCGCAGATCTCGCTGGCGCCGGATTCGCCGAGCAGGAAATCGAGGACCCGCTTGCTCTCCCGGGTGATGGCTTCCTTCGAAGGTGTCCCCCGACCGTCGAGCTCGTCCTCCGCGTAGGACTGCTCGACGTAGGCAGGCTCGAAGCAGGTGAGGGCGACCTGCGGATCCGTCTGCGCATAGCAGGCGTGGCGAAAGCTCCCGATCGAAGAGCCCAACGTCTCGAGGGGCGTCGTCCGCGGAAGCACGAGGCGGTCGATGAGGACGCTGTCGAGATGGCGGAGGACGAGCCATTTCGGTCCGCCGGAGGCCCCGACCAGGGTTCCGAAGAGATCCGGATGGAAGCCTTCTTCGCGGAGTCGCTGGGCTGCGCGGGGGCCGGCGCGGAGGACGAGGTTGCGTTCGCTCATGGGGGATCCGTAGGGTGAACGAAGGAGCCTAGGCGCGCAAAGGAAGGAGCCTCAGCGCACAGAAAAAGGGCCGGAGCGCATGGCTCCGGCCCTTCGTTCTCGCGGGCTGCGCGTCGCTGCGACTACATCTTGCTGTAGTCGGGGCCCTCGCCGCCCTGCGGCGTCGTCCAGGTGATGATCTGGTACGGATCCGCGATGTCGCAGGTCTTGCAGTGGACGCAGTTCTCGTGGTGGATGAAGAGCTCCTTCTCTCCCGGGTTCTCCTGGGAGTCCACCATCTCGTAGACCGCCGCCGGACAGAACTTCTCGCACGGGTTGCCGTAGTCGCGTCGGCAATCCGTCGCGCACACGTTCGTGTCGGCGACCTTCAGGTGGGGCTGCTGGTCGGCTTCGTGGGCCGTTCCCGAGTAGCCGACCGAGTTCTCCTTCGAGAAGGTCAGCACGCCGTCCGGCTTGAAGGGCTCGCGCTCGCGGCGGCTCTTCGGGAGCTCCCACAACCGCTTCATCGCGCGATGCGGAGCGTGGGTCTCGAGCCCGTCCTTGAGGCCGCGGCCCTTGGTCGGGACCATGAGCGGGATGTTCACCATGCCGAAGAGCGGCGAGATCTCGTTGCTGCCCGAGAAGTTGCGCGCCTCGTAGTGCTCCTCGTAGACCCAGCTGTTGCGGAAGCGCTCGGCGTAGTTGCCGAGGGTCTTGGCGGAGGTGTCGGCGGCCTTGATGCTGTCGACGATCGTCTCCGCCGCCATCATGCCCGACTTGATCGCGGTGTGGATCCCGGCGAGCTTCATGATGTTGAGCATGCCCGCAGAGTCCCCGACCAGCATGGCGCCGTTGCAGTAGAGCTTGGGAATGGCGTTCAGGCCGCCCGCCGGCACACATTTGGCGCCGTAGCGCACGAGCTCGGCGCCCTCGAGCAGGTCGCGCATGAAGGGCGAGTCGCGCTTGAACTCCTGGGCGGCGCGATGCGGGTCGTTGTTCGGGTCCTCGGACGCGAGCGGCGTGACGAAGCCGTAGGAGACGAGGTTGTCGCCCATGTCGTAGAGCCACATGCCGTGGATCTCGCCCAGGAAGTCCGGGAACATCGAGCCGTGGATCACGCGCCCGGGGACGTGCTTCTCCGGCTTGACCCGCCAGATCTCCTTGATCCCCGTCTCGTAGGTCTGCTCGCACTCGCCGTGCATGTCGAAGCGATCGAGGATCGTCTTCGTGCAGGAGCCGCGGACGCCTTCACCGAAGACCGTGACGCCGGCGATGATGTCCATGCCGGGCTGGTAGGTCGGCTTGGGCTTGCCTTCCTTGTCGATGCCCATGTCGCCGGTTCGCACGCCGACGACCCGGTCGCCCTCGAAGAGGACCTCCGCCGCCGCGAAGCCCGGGTAGATCTCGATCCCCTTCTCCTCGCACTTGCCGGCGAGGAACTTCACGACGTCGGAGAGGGAGACTATGTGGTAGCCCTTCTTCTGGAAGAAGGGCGGCGTGAAGAGCGCCGGCAGCTTGACCGTGAACTTCCGGAAGAACTGCCAGAAGTAGGCCTTGTCGCAGGTCTGCTCGATCGGGAATCCCTGCTCCTTGTAGTCGGGCATCAGCTCGGCGATGCCCTTCGGGTTCATCACCGCGCCGGAGAGCTGATGGTCCCCGATCTCGGCTGCCTTCTCGATCACGAGGATGACCGGCGGCTCGATCGGCTCGTCGCCCGTCTTCTCGCAGTTCGCGTTGTGCTCCTCCACCTGGTTCATCAGGTGGTAGGCGGAGGCGAGGGTGGCCGGACCGGCGCCGACGTAGAGGACGTCGACCTCCATGCTTTCGCGTTCGGGCTCGGACATCGCTTTTTCCTTTCTGGGCTTTTCGGGCGTTCCCGGGAATGGGCTCCGGAGGCTTCCGGGGCCGCCGGGGCGCGTCGCGGCGCGCGCCGGAGGGATCGATGAGCAGCGGGACAATAAAAGACGCAGCGTCTCGAAACAACGGGATCACGGTCAGCACAGGGGCTGAAACCCCCTTCAGATGCGTCTCAGGCGTCCCCGCTGGATTCCCGGCGGCCTGCACCGATTCGGTGCACAGGGGGACTCCGCCGCCATTCGGTTCCCGGCGATCGCGGTTTGGCGGCCTCCGGGGGCTCTCCTATGCTGCCGCCCGCACAAGCCCCGGAGCGGGTCGGCCGATGGCGGACACGACCCGCCCAGAATTCTGTCGATCCGTCAGACGGCGCTCCCGGTGCCCGGCGGACCCGGCCCTCTCCACCCTCTCCGCGAAGGAGGGGATCGAGGAAACCCCCTTTCGATGCCGTCCCGACGCGACGCAGTGAAGCATTCGTCCGATTTCGTGGAGCTCCTGCGCGAGTTCCTGACGGCGTCGGCGGAGCTCGCGGTGGCGCTCGAGGACGAAGCGGCCCTCGGCTTCGACTCCCTGGCCCGGGCGGTCGGGGACGATCCGGCCTCGTCGCTCTTCCGCTTGAAGGAGCGGAGTCACGCGCTCTTCCGGAGCGACGGGCTCTCCTCCGAGGCGGTGCGCCGCGAGGTGCTCTTCGATCTGACCGTGGGCGCGCTCTTCCACGCCGCGATGAAGCTGCGCGAGAGCCTCTACCAGCGGGACGTGTACGCGCCGCGGCTGGCTTCGCTCCGTGCGGCGACCGATGGCGACCCGGACGCGCTCTTCAGCGAGTTCGAGGGGCTGCTCGAGCGGAGCGCCGGGCGGGTCGACGAAGGCCTCTCCGAAGTCCGGATCCTGCTGGCGCAGACCCGGGAGCAGTTCCACCGCATGCTCGTCGAGCGCGCGGACGAGCGCGGGGTGGTGCGATGCCTCCTCCAGCGTCGGGCGCTGGTCGACCAGACCTTCCGCGGCGGCTTCGACGATCTCCTCGCGGAGATGTATGGCGACGTCGCGTCGGGGCTCGTCGAAGCGGCGCGCGCGCTGCTCCACAGCGCCTACTTCGTGGAGGCCACGAAGGTGCTGCGCGAGGCGGCCCGCGAAGCGAAGGCGCCGCGGGCCGAGATCGATCAGCTCGAGCGCTACGCCGAGGGGATGCAGGCGTTCCTCGACGGGGACTACGCGTCGAGCATCGCGGCGCTCGAGGCCTGGGCGGATCTCGGGGGCCCGGTCGAAGTGCGGCGCTTCGCGCGTCGCGCGGCGTCGGCGCTCTCCCGGGTCGGGCGGCTCGTCGACAACGATGCGGAAGGCGCCGCGATCGTCGATGCGGCGAAGCAGCTCCAGGCGCGGCTCGAGTCGGCCTCGCTCTGAGCGCGTCGCGCGCCGGACCCGGCGGAGCTGCGAATGTCCTCTCGCGCCCGCGCCCGCGCCCGCGCTGCCGGGCGCGCCGCGCGTCCGCGGGCCGGATCAGGCGGAGGCGGCGACCGCGTCCCCGCCCTTCGAGCGGGCGCGGACGATCAGCGCGATGCCGAAGGCGACCAGGCCCAGGCCGATGAACTGCGCTTCGGAGAGCCCGAGCGCGACCCGCGCGTTCAGGCGCCAGAACTCGATCGCGAAGCGACCGATGCCGTTGATGATCAGGAACTCGCCCATCAGGGAGGGGCTTCTCATGCGGCGCTGCCAGAGAAAGGCGGCGCCGAGCAGGAGCCAGATCGTCTCGTAGAGCATCGTCGGGTGGACCGGGTAGTGGACCGGCGGCAAGCCGTTCGGGAACGCGACGGCCCACGGCAGGTCCGACGCCTTGCCGTAGTCGTCACCGACGAGGAAGCAGCCCACGCGCCCGATCGCCTGGCCGACGGCGAGGGAGATGCAGGCCGCGTTCGCGAGCGGGATCGGTGGCACCTGCCAGTACTTGCAGCCCGCATAGCCCGCGAGGCCGCCGCCGATGAAGCCGCCGTAGAAGACGAGGCCCCCGCGGCTGAACATCGATTCCCAGAACGGATCGCCGTAGATGAGATAGAAGCTGACCGCGTAGTAGAGCTTCGCGCCGAACACGCCGCCCAGCATGATCACCATCAGCAGGTTGGCGGCGTCCTCCGGGTCGAGCCCCTCTTCCTTCATGCGCGGAAGCGAGATCCAGTATCCGACGAGGAACCCGAGGGCCATCATCGCCCCGAAGCTCGAGATGGGCCAGTCGAGGCCCGGGATGGTGAAGAGCACCGGATACATGGATTCCCCCTTGGCGGGCGCACGGTACGCGAACGCCCGTAGCCGGGCAATCGAGCTCGACGGGGGGCGCGTCACGAGGGTACGGAGCGGCCGCTCGGGCGGTTTCCTCCGGCGGCTCGCCCACCGGACGCGCGAATCCCTCCGGCGTCGCATGGCCTCGGGGCAGGTGCGCCGGTACTCTGCTCCTTCGCTTCGGCCGTCGGTCGGCGCCCGGAGGGAGCCGGGTCGACGACGGCGGTCGTGCGGGGAGGGGCGGAGTGGCCAGGTCGCAGTCGACAGCGGGCGAAGAGGGACCGCCGACGCGCGCGGTGCCCGTCGACGATGCGTGGCACGCCCTCGGCGGCCGCCTCTCGCCGCGCGCGCGCCGGGTCTCGACCTGGGTCCTCGTCGCCCTCGGCGCGCTCCTCGTGATCGATGCGCCGCCGGTCCGCTTCGATCACGCGCAGGGAATCGTCACTGCCGACGAGGAGCTCGCCGTGACCCGCGCCGCGGTCGGGACGGCCCTCCGGGCCCATCTGCGTGACCGCCGCTCGGCGCTCTCGGAAGAGGAGACCGAGCGCGTCATCGAGGCCGTGATGCGGAGCAGCCGGCGCTACGAGCTCGATCCCTACCTCGTGACCGCCGTGCTGATCGTCGAGAGCGACGCGCGGCCGTGGGCCGAGAGCGGCAAGGGCGCGATCGGACTCATGCAGGTGATGCCGTACATGGCGGCGAAGCTGCCGATCTCCGGGAATCTGGCGACGATCGAGAGCAACGTCGAGGCGGGCTGCTACATCCTCGCCGACAACATCCGAAGGCTCGGCGAGGCGCGCGGCATCTCGAGCTACTTCTGGGGACGCCGGATCCGCGGTGTCGCCTACCTGCAGAAAGTGCAGCGCGCCCGCGAGCGCGTTCGCGAAGCGAGAGCCGGCTGAGTGCGCGACCTCATTCTTCGCAAGGAGAGCCAGGTCGTCCTGTCCGATCAGGGCGAACGCTACCGACGGAGCTGGCTGCCGCCGGAGCCGTCCCGCGTGATGATTCTGGTGCACGGCTACGCGGAGCACACCGGGCGCTACGACGAGATGGCGATGCATTTCGCGGAGCGAGGCTTCGCGGTCCACGCCTACGACCAGGCGGGCCACGGTCGGACCGCCGGGCCAAGGGGGCACGTGGATCGCTTCGATCGCCTGCCGGAAGAGGCCGCGCGCTTCGTCGAGCGGGTCGGGCTCGATCATCCGGGGCTGCCGATCACGCTGGTCGGCCACAGCATGGGCGGGCTCGTCGTGGCGACGGCCTGCGCCGAGCACCGTCCCTCCGTCGACCGCGTCGTGCTGTCCGGGCCCCTCCTCGCCCTCGGCGGCGGCGGCCTCCGCCAATCCCTCAGCCTGATGGCGGCGCGCGTCCTCTCCCTCGTCGCACCGAAGGTCGGCTTCGCCGCCGGGCTCGATCTCGAGGGGCTGTCTCGCGATCCCGAGGTGATCCGGCGCTACGTCGAGGATCCCTACGTGAAGGACCGGATGAGCGCGCGCTTCGCCGCCGGGATGAACGCGACGATCGATCGGACGCCGGCCTTCGCGGGGCGCATCGAGCGCCCGATGCTGATCCTGCATGGCGGCCTCGATCCGCTCGCGGCACCGTCGGGCAGCGAGGCCTTCCACGCCGGCCTCGCGCCGCAGATCGCGAGCGAGAGCGAGCTCAAGGTCTACCCCGATCTCCGACACGAGATCTTCAACGAGCCCGAACGCGAAGCCGTGTGGCAGGACATGCTCGACTGGCTCGATCGCTGAGCCGGACGTCGGACCGCGGGCGACGCGCGAGGGCCGATCGGCGCCCTTCGCGCGCGACGCGGCCCGGCGGAACCCCGAGACAACGAGGAGCCAGAGGACGATGGGCGACGAGCTGACCCACCTGGACGCGCAGGGCCGGGCACGAATGGTGAACGTCGGCGAGAAGGCGGTGACCCACCGCGTCTGCATCGCGCGCGGCGAGG
>JAUIMK010000401.1 GCA_030432735.1 bacterium | reverse complement strand
CGCGATCACGCGCTTCGATGCCGGGGAGCTGCCCGTCGGGATCGCCTGCGAGGTGAAGCACGAGCCGCCGCTGGCGGAGGTCTCCGCGAAGGAAGCGCGGCGTCTGGATCGCGTGCTTCGCTTCGCGCTCCATGCCGCCCAGCAGGCGGTGGCGGACGCGAAGCTCGATTTCGAGGCGACCGACCGGGAGCGCGTGATGGTCGCGATCGGGTCCGGCGTCGGCGGCGTCGAGACGCTCTTCGCGAATCAGCGGATCCTCGAGACGAAGGGCGCGCGTCGGGTCTCGCCCTTCGTCGTGCCGTATTCGATCGTGAACATGCCGAGCGGGCTCGTCGGCGTGCACTACGGGCTCGGCGGTCCGAACCTCTCGCACTCGACCGCCTGCGCCACGAGCAGCCACGCGATCGGCGAGTCGGCGGAGACGATCGCACGGGGCGCCGCGGACGTCGCGCTGGCGGGCGGCGCCGAGGCGCCGATCGTGCCGCTCTCGATCGCGGGCTTCGCGGCGATGCGCGCGCTCTCCCCGAATCCCGACGCGGCTCGAGCGAGCCGGCCCTTCGATGTCGATCGCGACGGCTTCGTCCTCGGCGAAGGGGCCGCGGTCCTGGTGCTCGAGGCGGAGGAGCACGCGCGTGCCCGCGGTGCGGAGATCCTGGCCGTCGTCGAGGGCTATGGTGCGTCCGCCGACGGGTTCCACCTGAGCGCGCCGGACACGCAGGGGCGGGGCGCCGTGCGCGCGATGCGCGCGGCCATCGCGCAGGCCGGGCTCGAGCCCGCGGCCATCGACGCGATCAACGCCCATGCGACGGCGACCCCGGCCGGCGACCCCGTCGAGGCGCACGCGCTCCGGACGGTCTTCGGCGCGTCGACGCCGCCGGTCTCCGCGACGAAGTCGACGACGGGGCATCTGCTCGGTGCCGCCGGGGCCCTCGAGGCGATCCTCTCGATCTGCGCGATCCGTGCCCAGAGCCTGCCCCCGACCGCCCATCTCGAGCGGGTCGCCGAGGGATGCGAGCTCGACCACGTCGTGGGCGAGGCGCGTCCGGCGCGGGTGCAGCGCGTGCTGTCGAACTCCTTCGGCTTCGGCGGGACGAACGCCTGCCTGATCCTCTCGGATCCGAGCGCCGGAACTGCCCGAGAACACTGATTTCCCGGCGTTGTGCCGCTATTCTCCGCCCGCATCCGCGCCCCCCCAGACGCCCCACAGCCGCTCTCTTCCGCTTCGTCCGTCGAGGCCGGTTCGTCCCGGTCTCCCCCGTGCCGGCGAAGACCAGAGTAAGGGTTTCGAAATGCCGCAGTCCGTCACCCCCCATCTCGATCAGACCGATCCCGACGTCGCCCGCTTCGTCCGCCGCGAGGGCCGGCGCCAGGGCCTCTCGATCGAGCTCATCGCGAGCGAGAACTTCGTCTCCGAGGCCGTCCTCGAGGCGGTCGGTTCGGTGCTCACGAACAAGTACGCCGAGGGGTACCCCGGCCGTCGCTACTACGGCGGCTGCGAGGAGGTGGACGAGATCGAGGAGATCGCCATCGCGCGGGCGAAGGAGCTCTTCGGGGCGGACCACGCGAACGTCCAGCCCCACTCCGGGAGCCAGGCGAACGCGGCGGTCTACGAGGCGGTGCTCCAGCGCGGCGATACCGTGCTCGCGATGAATCTCGATCACGGCGGCCACCTGACCCACGGCAGCCCCGTGAACTTCTCGGGCAAGCACTTCACGATCGTGCCCTACGGCGTGTCCGAAGCGGACGAGCGGATCGACATGGACCAGGTGCGCGCGCTCGCGAAGGAGCATCGGCCGCAGATGATCCAGTGCGGCGCGACCGCCTACTCGCGGACGATCGACTTCGAGGCGTTCCGCTCGATCGCCGACGAGGTCGGCGCCGTCCTCTTCGCGGACATCGCGCACATCGCGGGTCTCGTCGCCGCGGGCGTCCACCCGAGCCCGATCGGCAAGGCGCACATCGTCACCACCACGACGCACAAGACCCTGCGCGGCCCGCGCGGTGGCCTGATCCTGTGCGACGAAGACTGGAAGAAGAAGCTGAACAGCGCCGTCTTCCCCGGACTCCAGGGCGGACCGCTCATGCACGTGATCGCCGGGAAGGCGGTCGCGTTCAAGGAGGCGCTGTCCCCGGACTTCCGCGCGTATGCGGAGCAGATCGTCGCCAACTCGAAGGCGCTGTCGGACGCGGTGCTCGGCAAGGACTTCAAGGTCGTGTCCGGCGGAACGGACAATCACCTCTTCCTGCTGTCGCTCGTCGGTCGCGAAGTGACCGGCAAGGCGGCCCAGATCGCCCTCGACGAAGCCGGGATCACCGCGAACAAGAACATGATCCCCTTCGATCCGCGCAAGCCCGCGGTCACCTCGGGCGTCCGGATCGGCACGCCGGCGGTCACGACCCGGGGCATGCGGGAAGGGGAGATGGTGCAGATCGGGGAATTCCTCGTCCGCGTGCTCGAGGACCACGAGAACACCAGCCTGCTCGCCAGCGTGCGCGACGAGGTCGCGGATCTCTGCCGCCAGTTCCCGCTCTATCCGGCCCGCTGGAACGAGACGGACTGAGGGAAGGCGGGTCGACCCGTGCAGTGCCCCTTCTGTGGCGACGACGGCAACCGGGTGATCGACTCGCGCCTCGCGCGGGACGGCTCGGAGATCCGTCGGCGTCGCGAGTGCGACGAGTGCGGCCGGCGTTTCACGACGCGCGAACGGATCGAAGAGATCCTGCCGCGCGTGATCAAGCGCGACGAACGCCGCGAGGAGTACGACCGCCACAAGCTCCTGCGCGGCGTCGAGCACGCCTGCGTGAAACGCCCGGTCTCGACCGAGGCGGTCGAACGCCTCGTGGATCGCGTCGAGCGCGCGCTGCAGGAGAGCGGTGAGCGGGAGGTGACGAGCGAGCACATCGGGCGCAGCGTGCTCGAGGAGCTGTCGGCGATCGATGCCCTCGCCGCCGTCCGGTGGGCTTCGGTCTTCCACAACTTCTCGAGCCCCCGCGACTACGAGCTCTTCTTCGAAGAGATCGAGGCGGAGAAGGGCGAACGCGGCGACGAAGACCGCGCCGCGGATCGCGCGCTCCGGGACGGGCGGTGAGTCCGGCACAGGGCTCGAACGATCGCGCCGCGAAGCGGGACGAGCGGATGATTCGGTCGGCGCTCGCAGCAGCGCGCCGGGGAGACGGGCGCGTGTTCCCCAATCCGAGCGTCGGCGCGGTGATCGAGCGCGGCGACCGGATCCTCGGGCGCGGCACGACGGAGCCGCCGGGGGGCCGGCACGCCGAGATCGTCGCGATCGATCGCGTGCGTCGCCGGCACGGCGAGCGCGCGCTCCGCGGTGCCTCGATCGCGACGACGCTCGAGCCCTGCAGCTTCACCGGTCGGACCGGCCCCTGCGCGGACGCGATCATCGAAGCGAAGCTCGGTCGCGTCGTGTCGGGCTGCCAGGACCCCCATCCGAAGGTCGGCGGTCGTGGCTACCGCATGCTGCGCGCAGCCGGCGTCTCGGTGACGACCGGGATCCTCGAAGACGAATGCCGCTACCAGCATCGCGGGTTCGTCTCGGCGATCGAGCGCGGCCGTCCCTGGGTCACGCTCAAGCTCGCGACCACCCTCGACGGGCGGATCGCGACCGCGAGCGGCGAGTCCCGCTGGATCACCGGCCCCGAGAGCCGCGCGTTCGTCCACCGCCTGCGCGATGCGTCCGACGCCGTGATGGTGGGCTCCGAGACCGCCCTCGCGGACGATCCACGACTCGACGTGCGCCGCGGTGCGAAGCACGTCCGCACGCCCGTGCGGGTCCTGCTGGACGGCCGGCTCCGGGTGCCGCAGGCGGCGAGGCTGCTGTCGGATCGCGACGCGGATCGGACCTGGGTGGT
>JAUIMK010000400.1 GCA_030432735.1 bacterium | reverse complement strand
GATCCGGTTGTGCTCGGCCGCGTCCCGCGCCCAGTGGACCGTCGCGCCCGCCGCGGTCGCCTCCGCCTCGAAGCGACGCCAGAGCTCCGGGAGTCGCGCGAGGACGTCGCGCTTGATGCCCGCCGCTTCGTCGCGCAGCGCTTCCCACTCGGGCAGCGTGTCCGCCGCGGCGTCCCGCTTCGCCCGCACGAACCAGAGCGCCTGGTCGTGCCAGGTCGTGCGTTCGGCGTTCGCCACGAAGGCCCGTGCGCGATCAACGTGCCCCATCGCTGCCCCGCTGCGCGTTGCGCTCGAGCCATCCCGGCCCGAGGGTGGTCTCCGCCAGGATCTCGGCGACGTGGAGGATCCGGAGCGGCGATCGCTGGCGTCGTGCGAGGCCCTCCAGGTGGAGGAGGCAGGAGACGTCGGTCGAGGTCAGGACCTCGGCGCGACCGCGGCGGTGGTCTTCGAGGCGGTCGAGCCCCATTCGCGCGGAGACCGCCTCTTCCTCCACCGAGAAGACGCCGCCGAAGCCGCAGCATTCGTCCCGGCGCGACAGGTCGATCAGCTCGAGGCCCGAGACGCGAGACAGCAGGTCGGCGGCGGGGTCGGGGCGGGAGGCCTCGCGGGTCTCGGACGGCGTCCCCTGGCGCAGCTCCCGGAGGGCATGGCAGCTGGCGTGGAGCCCGACGCGGTGGGGGAACCCGCTCGCCGGGGTCGGCAGAGCCTCGTTTTCGAAGAGGAATCTCGTCAGCTCGACGACCCGGGCGCGGCCCTCGGGAGGGCTCGGGGCGAGCCTGCGACCGTGGACCTCGAGGGTCGCGGCACAGGATCCCGACGGGGTCACGACGGTCTCGAAAGACCGCGTGCCGTCGACGAAGCGGCGGACGAGGTCCCGCGCGAGGGGCTCCTCCCCGGCGGTGAGCAGGGGCTGCCCGCAGCAGGCGACGTCCTTCAGGACGTGGACGTCGAAGCCCCCCGCGCGCAGGAGGTCGAGCGCCGCGAGCCCGACCCGCGGCCTCAGCTGGTCGACGTAGCAGGGGACGAAGAGCGCGATCGACATCGCTGGTCGGGCATCCTCGGCAGACTCGGCGCGCGGCAGCGCGCCCCGGGCTCGACGCGGAGCATAAGTCGAAGCGCGTCGCGCGAGAAGGGTGGGACGGGCGCATCGCGCCGCGGGGACTTCGCCGCGGCGGTGCGCGAGGCGCCCGATCGATGCGACCGGGCGTGCCTGGCACACGGGCCGCTCCGCTGACCCGCGGTTCGAGGCTCGCTCGCGCTCACGGCGAGTCAGATGCGGATCGGCGGGGGCGGGCCGCTTCGAAACGACGATTCCGGCATGGGTCCCGACTCGCAACAGTTCGAGTGAAGCCCAAAAAACCGCTTGGAAAACCCGACCGGCTGCGAAAGAATACGGGGCGCGCCCCAGACGCTCCGGAGCGAACGCAGGATCCCGGTCCCCCGGTACCGAGATCGTGTTTTCGTTCGGACATGCCCGATCGCCCGTTCGAGATGCCCGTTCGCGAACCCGTCGCGACGGCCGTCCCCTCGGTCGTTCGGGAACTTCCCCGGAGTTCCCCGTCATGACGTCCCCGACGTGAGTCGGTCTCCGCCTTGCGCGGGGCCGGCGGGCGGGGCCGTCGGATCGGACCCGTCGGCCGGCGCAACAGCGCAGAGTCAACGGAGGACGATGGACACCGACGGCGGAACAACCGGGCGCCACGCGACGATCGCGCAGGCGCCGCGGAACGGGGTCGCACCCACGGGATTTCGTGGGGCGCGAAACGGATTCAGCCATTGTAGTGTCCGTTGCCCTGCTCGAAGGCCCGGCAATGGGATGGGCAGCAGGCAGCCCGGTGGGCTGCGAACGGATTCACGCGGCGCGCACGCTTGGCGCGGCGCGGAACGAGGAGAGTCGTCGAGTCGCCTAACAAGGATGCTCGATGGCCGTGAGTCGAATCAGGTCCGGTGGGGACCGAGGAGAGAATTCATGATGACCTTCAAGGCGATGGCGAGCACGGTGCTCGCGCTTGCCCTCGGCGCGGGCGTGGCGTCCGCGCAGCAGCTCGATCCGCCGATCGATGCTCAAGTCGATGCGAACGCGACGAGCGCGGAATCCCAGAAGCGCGTCGAGGACATCGCGACGGCGACCGACAGCCTCACGGCGGAGTACCGCCTGACGCTCAAGAAGATCGAGTCGCTCCAGATCTTCAACCGTCAGCTGTCCCAGGTCATCGAGTCGCAGAACGAGGAGCTCGACAGCCTCCAGCGACAGATCGACGACGTCGAGGAGGTCGGCCGCGCGGTCACGCCGCTGATGCTCCAGATGATCGAGGCCCTCGACCAGTTCGTGCAGCACGACATGCCCTTCCTCGTCCAGGAGCGGAAGGATCGCGTCGCGCGCCTCCGCGTGCTGATGCGGAAGTCCGACGTCGCCGAGCCCGAGCGCTACCGCGCGATTCTCGAGGCCTACCAGATCGAGAACGATTACGGTCGAACCATCGACGCCCATTCGGGGACGATCGACAAGGACGGCGCCGAGGTGCCCGTCGACTTCCTGCGCGTGGGTCGGATCGGCCTGATGTACAAGACGCGCGATGGCGAGGAGTACGGCGTCTGGGACCAGGCGAACGGGGTCTGGCAGACGCTCGAGCCCAGTGACTACGCCAACTGGATCAACGAAGGCATTCGCGTCGCCAAGAAGCAGTCGGCGCCGCAGCTGATCCGTGTCCCGCTCCCGCAGCCCGGAGGTGCGAGCTGATGTCGCGCTCGACGATCGTTCGAAACATGAAGAAGTGGATCGCAGTGGGCGCGCTCGTCGCGCTGCTCCCGATCGCAGCCGGCGCACAGGAGACCGAGCCCGGCGCGATGGTCATCGACGTGCCGCAGTCGACCTCGGTCGACGACCTCCTCGAGAAGGTCCGTCAGGGCTTCGAGATCCAGTCGCGCGAGGACGCCGAGCGCGAGCGGATCTTCAAGTCGCGCCGCAGCGAGCAGGAGCAGCTCCTGGCCGACGCGAAGGCCCGCGAGGCGCGTGCGGAAGCGCGCTCCCAGGCCCTCGAGAAGGAGTACCAGGAGAAGGAAGTCAAGATCGCCGAGCTCACGGAGGCGCTCGAGCAGCGCATGGGCAACCTCGGCGAGCTCTTCGGCGTGACGCGCCAGGTCTCCGGCGATGCGCGCGGGCTGATGGAAGCTTCGATCACGACGTCGCAGTTCGACCGCGAGCGCATCGAGTTCCTCGAGGGGCTCGGTGCGAGCAAGGAGCTGCCGTCGATCAAGGAGCTCAAGCGCCTCTGGTACGAGCTCCAGCGGGAGATGACCGCGCAGGGGAAGGTCGTCAGCTACACGACCGACGTCTACACCCCTTCCGGCATCGAGCAGCGCGAAGTCACCCGAGCGGGCGTCTTCTCCGTCATCTCGGACGGCGAGTACCTGCTCTGGGACCCGAACAAGCAGCAGCTCCAGGAGCTCGCGAAGCAGCCCCCGGCGCGCTTCGTCGACACCGTGAAGGAGTACGCCGCCGCGACGGACGGGCTGACCGGTCTCGCCGTCGACCCGTCCAGTGGCTCGCTCCTCGCGGTCCTCATCGAGAGCCGCGGCCTCGTCGAGCGGCTGCAGGCCCAGGAAGGTGGCGCGGTCGGTAACGTGATCATGGTCCTCGGTGGCATCGCGTTCCTGCTCGGCGTCTTCAAGATGGCCTGGCTCTTCATCGTCGGCCGGAAGGTCGCCGCGCAGAAGAAGTCGAACACGCCGAACACGGGCAACCCGCTCGGTCGCGTGCTCGCCGTCGCCAAGGACAACCCGGAAGCGGATCGCGAACAGCTCGAGCTCATGCTCGACGAGGTCGTGCTCCGCGAGTCGGGCAAGCTCGAGAGCCTGGTCTGGCTCGTTCGGATCGTGTCGGTC
>JAUIMK010000399.1 GCA_030432735.1 bacterium | reverse complement strand
CTCGAGCTTCTGGAAGAACGATTCGATGAGGTCGAGGCTCGCGCGGGCGTCCGGCGCGGCCAGCGATCGGGCCCGGTCGAAGGGATTGTCGAAGGGGTTCTCGGAAGAGGTCATCGTGCATCTCCTACGGCACTGGCCGCTGCAGCCGCTCCGGCGGTCATTGCGGGCTGGCCGTAGAGCCGCATGACGTCCTCGCCGCCCGTGTACTTGCCGATCCATTCGTCGTAGTAGTCGGGCAGCGGCTGATGGGCCGGATCGTGCCAGGGCGCCTGGGAGGCCAGCACGCCGACCGCCGAGCGCAGGGTGGCCGGGCGCGGAACGCTCGCGAAGGGGTTCCCTTCGTAGACGTCGTGGGGCACGTCCGGTACGTGCTTCTTGAACTCCTCGATCGACATCTCGAAGAGCGCGCGGACGTGCTTGCGCATCGGCCCGGCGTTCCGGAAGCGATACCAGTAGCTCCCGACGACGTCGTCGTAGACCATGAGCGCGGAGCTGCGGTGCTCGATCTCCTCACAGAAATGCCACAGCAGCATCGACGAGAGACGTTCGTCGCCGCCCTCGAACAGGATCTCCCGATGGTCGAGCACCATCTTGAAGAAGGGCGTGAAGATCGCCTCCATGCTGCCGGCGTAGGCCAGGTGGTACTCGAGGGACTCCGCCTCGAACTGCGCGTCGTAGCTCTCCTGGCACTTGTCGAGGATCGTCTGCAGCCCCGGGTACTGCGCGATCAGCGCGCGCGCGTGCTTCGTGTGCGCGGCGGCGTGCACCCCCTCCTGCTGGCCGAAGAGGCGCGCCTCGAGCTTCACCTCGTCGTCGGTGATCCGCGCCTCGGCCTCGCGCATCGCCTTGGTGATGTACCGCTCGAAGCTGATGATCACGAAGGTGATCTGGTTCATCAGCACCGAGAAGCGCGGCTGCTCCGGATTCCAGATGAAGGGGATTCCTTCGAAGTCCCAATCGAATTTGCGTACTTCCAGATTCGACAATGCGTCTCTCCTCGCTGATCTCGCCGGAGCCCCATTATAGCCATCTTTACACGGAGCGAATGGTGTAAAGTAGGGCCATGCCCCATCGAGGACCGTGGAAAGGCGCGAGCCCGGCGTCGAGCGCCGAGGCGCGGCAGCACCTGCTCGCCGCGGCGCAGGCCTGCATCGAGCGCCACGGCTTCTCGAAGGTGACCCTCTCGGACGTCGCCACCGCCGCCGGCGTCACGCGCCCCACCGTCTACCGCTATTTCGGGAGCGCCGAGGAGCTCTTCAACGCCGCCGCGGTGACCGCCAGCGGCGGCTTCCTCGAACGCATGCGATCCCGGACGGCGCACCTCGAGGACCCCGTCGACCGCGTCGTGGAGACCCTCGTCATCCTGATCACCGAGGCCCCCGACGACCCGTACCTCATGCAGCTCTTCCGCATGCAGGAGGCAGTCTCGGTCGACGCCGCGAGCCGCAACGCCTCGGTCTCGAACGAGCTCCGCCGCTACGTGGGCGACCGGTGGCGGGGCGACGACGAGGAGTTCGAGGAGTTCGCCGAGCTCTTGCTGCGCCTGCTGAAGAGCTTCGTCGAGGATTCCGGCCCCGAGCGCGACGACCGCGCGCTGCGTCGCTACCTGAAGCGCTGGCTCGAGCCGCTGCTCCGGCCGCGGCTGCGCGCCGCCGGTCGGCGTTAGGCGGCACTAGTCGGCCTGCCTCCCGGTCGACGTCAGGCGATCATGCTGAGCGCGCCCTGCCCGGTCAGGATCGGTGCGAGGGGCTTCTGGCAGCGCTTCGTGGGACATCGGGTGCGAGGGCATGGGCGGACTCCTGGCGAGGGCTATTCGGGCCCATCACCGATCGCGTCGAGCCCCGCCAGGAAGATACGAACGAGCTTCCGCGTTCGCTTGCGAACCTCACGGGCATTCCCGGCCTCGCTCTTCAGGCCCGTCGCCGCGAGACGGAGGAGCTGGGCCGCGCTCGGGGCGGTGAGGCCCGCTCCGGAGAGGTGGATCTCACCGGCACGCGCCGCCGCCGCAAGCGCCGTAGCGAACCGCTTCTGGAAGCGTTCGCTCGAGGCGAGAACGATGTCCCCGCAGAGCCGGCTGCTCTCGTCGACGATCTCTTCGCCGTGGGGCGAATCCGCGACCACGTCGAGCAGACGCCCGACCTTCGCGACCAGCGCGTCCTCGAGTCTCGAAGCGAGGGGCGCCTCGCTCTCGAGCGCCGCTTCCGCCGCGTCGAGCGCCTCCCCGTGGACGCGCTCGCACAGGGCGCGGAAGATCTCCTCCTTGTTCGCGAAGTGCAGATAGAGGGACGCGCGCGACGCGCCGGTGCCGCGGGCGATCTGCTCCATCGACGTCCGCCGATAGCCGTAGCGGGCAAACGCCGCGTACGCGGCATCGAGGATCGCGGCGCGCCGACGGTCGAGTCCATCCGACATGACGAGCGACTCGTCGACCTAGACGGCCGTCTCGCGATCCGCGTTCTGCAGATCGACCCCGCTCGTCGGCATCTGCCGTACGCGCAGCCCCGTCGCGTCGTAGACCGCGTTGGCCAGTGCCGGCGCGATCCCCGGCGTGCCCGGCTCCCCGGCGCCCCCGATCGCGTGTCCGCTGTCGAGGATGTGCGTCTCGATTTTCGGCGCCGCCGACATCCGGAGCGCCGGATAGTCGTGGAAGTTGCTCTGCAGGACGGCACCGTCGCGGATCGTGATCTCGCCGTAGAGCGCCGCCGTCAGGCCGTAGGCGATCCCGGACTCGATCTGCGCGGTCAGCCCGTCCGGCGAGACGGCGAACCCCGCGTCGACGGCGGCGACGACGCGATCGACCCGGATCTCACCACCTTCGACCGTGACCTCGACGACCTGCGCGACCACCGAGCCGAAGGATTCCTGGAGCGAGATGCCTCGCCCCCGTCCCTCGCCGAGCGGCGTGCCCCAGTCCGCGGCCTCCGCCGCCTTGCGGAGCACCGCGAGCAGGCGCGGCCGGTCCTTCAGGCGCGCGGCCCGGAACGCGTAGGGATCCTGGCCGGCGGCGACCGCGACCTCGTCGACGAACGACTCGGTGAAGAAGCCGTGCTGGGAGTGGTCGACGCTCCGCCAGGCGCCGAAGGGGACGTGGGTCGGGCTGTCGACGTAGCCGATGTCGCGCGACGCGACCGAGTAGGGGATGAGCGGCGCTTCGACGGGCTCACCCTTGTCGACGTAGGTGTTCTCCCAGGCGATCAGGTTCCCGTCGGCGTCGAGGCCGGCGCGGAAGCGACTGAGCACCGCGGGTCGATAGAAGTCCTGCCGGACGTCCTCCTCACGCGACCAGATCAGCTTGACCGGGCGCCCGATCGCCGCGGAGATCTGCGCGGCCTGGATCGCACAGTCCGCCCGCGACTTGCGCCCGAAGCCGCCACCCAGGAAGCAGTTGTGGACCGTGACGTCTTCCTCGGCGAAGCCGAGCGCCTTCGCGACGGCGTCGCGGAAGCCGAGCGGGCTCTGGCTCCCCACCCAGAGCTCGCAGCGCCCGTCCGCGACGGAAGCCACCGCGTTCATCGGCTCCATGCAGGTGTGCGCGAGATAGGGAACGCGGTAGTCGGCCTCGATCACGCGGTCGGCCTTCGCGAAGGCCGCCTCGACGTCGCCCTCCACGACGTCGGTCTCCCGGTCGACGCGCGCCTCGATGTCCCGCGCGAACTGGGCGAAGAGATCTTCGCTCGACACCCCTTCGTTCCCGGTCTTCGTCCACTCGACCTCGAGGCGATCGAGCCCCTGCTTCGCGGGCCAGTAGCCCTCGGCGACGACGGCGACCGCTTCCGCCGCTTCGAAGCCGCCGACGACCGCATCGTGGGTGCTCGGCCCGAGCTCGAGGACGTCGACGACCCCCTCGACCGCCCGTGCCTTCGAATCGTCGACCCGCGCGATTCCGCCGCCGAAGGTCGGCGCG
>JAUIMK010000398.1 GCA_030432735.1 bacterium | reverse complement strand
TCGGCGCGGGCGACACGAGCGGGCTCGCCGACGTCGGCGCGGCGGCGAACGTCCTCGAGTACGTGCTGGCCGAGACGATCGTGGAGGCGGGGGGCGGTCAGCTGACCGTCGATTCGACGGACGGGGCCGAGACCCTGATCCTGGTCGACCTGCCTACGCCCTCGTAGCCGGCCCGCTCCCCACCCCGGACCGCCACGGCCCCGATGATCTCCGCGAAACCGGCGGGGGTCGGCAACGGGCGTGGTAAGCTCCCGGAATGCCTCGCATTCTGGTAGTCGACGACGAACCGGGCGTGCAGGAATCCCTGCGCATGCTGCTGAAAGCCGAGGGCGACGTGACCGTCGCCGGGAACGTCGACGAGGCGCTCCGGGAAATCGCCCTCGCGACGCCGGACGTGGTCCTGCTCGACCTGGTCATGCCCGGCCGCAGCGGCCTCGACCTGCTCCAGGAGTTCGCGGAGCGCGGGATCCGCGCGCCGGTGATCGTGCTGACCGCGACCAACACGGTGAACGCGGCGGTCGAAGCGATGAAGCGCGGGGCAGCGGATTTCGTGACGAAGCCCTTCGAGCTCGACGCGCTCAAGCTCAAGGTCCGCGACAAGCTCGAGAAGCGCGAGCTCGAGGACGAGGTCGAGCGGCTGCGCGACGAGATCGAGGAGCGACAGCAGCTCGGCCGCATGGTCGGGCGAAGCGAGGCGATGCGCGACGTGTTCCGAACCGTCGAGCGGATCGCGAAGGCGGAAGCGACCGTCCTCGTCACCGGCGAGAGCGGCACGGGCAAGGAGCTCGTCGCCCGCGCGATCCACGATCTCTCGCCTCGCGCGAACGAGCCCTTCGTCGCGGTCAACTGCGGCGCGATTCCGTCGGAGCTGATCGAGAGCGAGCTCTTCGGACACGAGAAGGGCGCGTTCACCGGCGCCTCCGAGCGACGCGCCGGACGCTTCGAGTCGGCGGACGGGGGCACGCTCTTCCTCGACGAGATCGGGGAGCTCGACCAGGCCGTGCAGGTCAAGCTCCTGCGCGCGCTCCAGGAGCGCACCTTCGAACGCGTCGGCTCTTCCCAGTCGATCACCGTCGATGTGCGGATCGTGACGGCGACGAACCGCGACCTCGCCGAGGAAGTCAGGAACGGGAACTTCCGCGAGGACCTCTACTACCGCGTCGCGGTCGTCCCGGTCTCGCTTCCGCCGCTTCGCGAACGGCGCGAAGACATCCGCCTGCTCGCCCAGCACTTCCTCGAACGGCTCGGCCCGGACCGCAAGCTCACCCCCGCGGCGCTCGGCGCCCTCGAAGGCTACGGCTGGCCGGGCAACGTGCGCGAGCTCGAAAACGCGATCGAATACGCCCTCGCGATGGCCGAGAGCGAGACGATCGATCGCGAGGACCTGCCGCCGGCGATCGGTCATTCGGGGCAGGCGGAAGCGCTCCGGGAGCAGTGGCGCCAGGGCGAGCGCGGCTTCGAGGAGACGGTCGCGCGCTTCGAGACCGACATCCTTCGCGAGGCCCTCGCCGCCAACGCCTGGAACCAGACCAAGACCGCCAGCGCGATCGGGATCACCCGCCGCGTCCTCAAGCTGAAGATGGACAAGCTGGGGATCGAGGAGCCGGGCCAGGACTGAGGCGGCTCGCGCGTCGCGGGTCCGAGGCGACGCCGCCCGATGCCGCCGCCGAGGAGCGCGTCGGCGCGGGGCCCCGGTCGCCCGCACCAATCCGTACCGAGCGGAGCGGAAGCGTACCGATCGGAACACTTCCGAAGGTCGAGGGCGAGACCGGAAACCCTTTTGTTTCCAGGTAGATACCCGCCATCCGCCCGTCTCGGATCCGCTGGCACGCCCCTTGCTCTATCCCGGAGCATGCAGAGCGAATCCTTCACGCCCGACAGCCCGTCCCTCGAAGCACCGGAACGCGCTCGCATCCTCGTCGTCGACGACGAGCGCGGTCCGCGCGAATCGCTGCGGATGATCCTGTCCGGCAGCTACGACGTCGCGACCGCCGAGAGCGGCGCCGAGGCGCTCGATCTCCTGCGCACGACTCCGATCGACCTCGTGACCGTCGACCTCAACATGCCGGGCATGAAGGGCGACGAGCTGATGCGCACGATCCGCGCCGAGTTCCCGCAGACGGAGATCATCATCATCACCGGCTGCGGCTCGGTCGAGACCGCCGTCGAGGGCATCCGGCACGGTGTCTTCGACTACCTGACCAAGCCCTTCGACGTCGTCCAGGTCAGCGCTTCCGTAGAGCGCGCCCTCGAACGGCGCCAGAGCCGCACGCGGATGATCGCCTTCCTCGAAGGCATCAGCCGCGTGCTGGGTCGCAACCGTCCCCCGGAGATCGTCCTCGAAGAGCTCGGCGCGAGCTCGCTCGCGCAGGAGCGACTGCGCCAGGTCCTCGAGGAGCCGGCGATGGGTCCCGAGTCCCGGAACGGACGCGCGGGCGGCCCGTCGACGACCGAGTTCCTCGAGGTGCTGGCCGAGACGATCGAGAGTCGGGACCTGTTCATGCGCGGCCACGCGCGGCGGGTCGCCTACTATGCGGACCTCCTCTCCGCGGCGCTCTGCCTCTCGCGCGAAGAGCGGCGCAACGTCCGAACCGCGGCCTTCCTCCACGACATCGGCAAGGTCGGCGCGCCCTCGGACGTGCTCCAGGGCGTCGTGCTGCCGGAGCCCGATCGCCTCGACGCGGTCCGGACCCACGCCGACATCGGTGAGCGACTGCTGCGTCCGCTCGGCCTCGACGCGCCGATCGCGCAGTACGTCCGCCACCACCACGAACGCTACGACGCCGAAGGCTACCCCGACGGCCTCCACGGCGACGCCATCCCGCTCGCGTCCCGGATCATCGCGATCTGCGACGCCTTCGACGCGATGACCTGCGACCGTCCCTACCGCCGGGCGCGCACCCGCGACGAAGCGCTCGTCGAGCTGCGCCGCGAGGCCGGTTACCAATTCGACCCGAACCTCGTCGGGATCTTCTGTGAGCTCGTGATCAGCGGCGCGACCGACGCCGTCACCGACGCGGGCACGCTGTCGGAGGCCGAGGAAATCGCCCCGCAGCACGACCGAGGTGCCGCATGACCCTGACCCCCGAAGCCGTGTCCGACGGCGTTCCGCTCCGACTCGAGTCCCGGAAGCGTGTCGTCCACGTCGTCGAGTACAGCCACTACCCGCGAAGGCTCGCGACCGAGAATCGCCGCATCGCCTACACCCAGGACCGCTCCGAAGGCGGGCTCGGCCTCGACCTGCCCGAGCGCGTGCGCCCGGGCGAGCTCCTGCAGGTGACGGTCCGCGACATCGACGGTGAAGTCGAGATCGACGGCCTCGCCCGCGTCGTCTGGTGCCAGGAGACGGAGGGCGGCCGCGCGCGCGCAGGGGTCTCGATCCTCCGCGAGAACGGGCAGCGACCGATGATGCGCGTGCGCAGCCGCGCGGTCGTCGGCCGGAGTCCGGTCCGGGAGGCCACGGCGAACGTTCGCTGAACAGACGGGTTTCACGCTCGGCCCAGGTCGGGTCCGAGCGTGGGAGTCGGCCACATCGAATCGGGGGCGTGGCCGACTCCTTCTTCTTCCCGGGGCCCAAGAGGTCCCGGCGGAGCGCAAGGGAATGGGAACCGGAGACGGTTCCCGCTGAGGGAAGAGGTCGTGGCGAGAAAACCGGGGGGGTTGCCACGACCTCGCCCTCAGACCCCGCCCCCTTCATCGCCCATCTCGGGCTCGTCCCCCGACCTGCTAGATTGCCCGCCATGTTCGGCATCGGACCGATGGAGCTCGTGCTGATTCTGGTCGTCGCGCTGTTGGTCCTCGGACCGAAGCGGATGCCCGAGCTCGCCCGCACCCTCGGCAAGGGGCTCGGCGAGTTCCGCCGCGCGAGCAACGACCTGCGTCAGAGCCTCGCCCTCGACGAGATC
>JAUIMK010000397.1 GCA_030432735.1 bacterium | reverse complement strand
CTTCCGGCGGCACGGCGACCGGCAAATCGCCGGCAGCTCCGGACACCGCCGGGCGCAGCGCCTCCACCGCCGGATCCGTCGGGAGCGGCCGCTCCGCGTCCGAGCGACGTCGCTCGGACGCGCCTTCCGCCGTCGGATCGACCTCGGGCTCGGGATCGGGGTCGGATTCGGGCTCGGGCTCGGGCTCGGGTGCCATCACCGCGTCGAAGAAGCGCCGGATCGCGGTGGCGTCCTTCTCCGAGATCCCCGGCACCCCCGCCAGCGCCTCGAGGCTCGCATTGCGGACCGCGCGCAGGCTGCCGAGGGTCGCGAGCAGCACGCGCCGCTTGGTCGGCCCGATGCCGGGCAGCTCCTCGAGGATCGACGTGAGGTTCACCTTCGAGCGCAGCTCGCGCTGGAACTCGATCGCGAAGCGGTGGGACTCGTCGCGGACGCGCTGGAGCAGGAGCATGCCGCGGCTGCTCGGGGGGAGCTGGATCGGGTTCGCCCGACCGGGCTTGAAGAGGCGCTCGGCCTTGAGGCCACCGCCGCGCTTCACCCGTAGGCTCGGGCTCTCGTCGTCCCGCTCCTTCGAGATCCCGAGCACCTCGACCTCGAGCCCGGCGTCTTCGAGCGCGGCCATCACGACGCCGACCTGCCCGCGACCGCCGTCGACCATCAGCAGGTCCGGGAGGGGCTCGGTCCCGACCCGGCGGAGCCGTCGGTCGAGGACCTCGCGCATGCAGCCGTAGTCGTCGCCGGCCTCGGCCTCCCGGATCCGATAGCGCCGGTAGTCCTTCTTGACGGGCTCCCCGTCGACGAAGGTGACGCGGCTCGCGACCGCCAGGGTTCCCTGCAGATTCGACACGTCGTAGCACTCGATGCGGTGCGGCCGGACCGAGAGGCGGCATCTCTCTTCGAGCTCGTCGAGGGCGGTGTCGACGCTCTCGCGTGCGGCGAGGCGCGTCGCGAGGGCGAGCTTCGCGTTCCGCTCGGCGATCTCCACCAGTCGCTTGCCGGCACCGCGCCGGGCCCAGCGAAGGGTCACGGCCCGCTCGAAGCGCTCGCGCCAGAGGGCCGCCAACGCGCCGTCGTCTTCGAACTCGACGCTGGTCAGGATCTCCCGCGGCGGCGCGTGACCGTCGCCGGATCCATAGAACTGCCCGAGGAACGAGGACATGACCTCGCCGTCGTCGATCCGGACGTTCGAGAAGGGGACGCTGCGTGCACCGATCACGCGGCCCTCTCGGACGTGCAGGACCTGGACCTCGACCTCGCCGCCCTCGCGGGCGATCGCGAACACGTCCCGGTCGACGCCGCCCTCGGTCACGATCTGCTGGGATTCGATCGTGCGTTCGACCGCCTGGATGCGGTCGCGCAGACGCGCCGCGTCCTCGAAGCGCTCCTCGGCCGCCGCTTCCTGCATCTCGCGCTCGATGTTTTCGACCAGCTCGCGGGACTTGCCGCGCAGGAAGAGCATCGTGCCGCGGACCTGCTCCGCGTAGGCATCGCGATCCGCGAGCCCGACGCAGGGACCGAGACAACGCTTCATCTCGTACTCGATGCACGGGCGCCCGCGCCGCGCGTAGTCCTTGAACGTGCCCTGCGTGCACGAGCGGAGCGGGAAGAGCCTTCGCAGCTTCGAAAGCGAGGACTTGAGCGCGACGCTCGACGTATAGGGCCCGAAATACTGCGCCCCGTCCTTCCGGAACTTCCGGACCATCGTCACCCGCGGCCACTCCTCGCTCTCGTCGATCCGCAGCGCGAGGTACTGCTTGTCGTCGCGGAGCCGGACGTTGAAGACCGGCTTGTGCTGCTTGATCAGCTCGTTCTCGAGCAGGAGCGCTTCCTTGACGTTGCCGGTCACGAGGACTTCGACGTCGCTCGCGCGATCCACCAGCGCCGGGATCTGATGCCGTCCGTCGCCGCCGCTCACGTACTGACGGACGCGGCTGCGCAGGTTCTGGGCCTTGCCGACGTAGAGCACCGTCCCGCGCTCGTTCTTGAACTGATAGACACCGGGACTCGTGGGGAGCTTCGCCGCCTGCTCTTCGAGCGGGATGCGTGCCGGGCGCGCTGCCGCGACGATCGGTTCGTCGTCGGACGTCGCACCGGCCGCGCCCTCGCCCTCGGTCGCTTCGGGGGTCCCCCCCTCCCTCGCGTCGGGATCCTCGACCAAGACGCGCGCCTCAGGTCAGCCGGATGCGCTCGGCCTCGAGGGCCTTCACGCGGTCGCGCAGCTCCGCCGCCTTCTCGAACTCGAGCTCCCGCGCCGCCTCGCGCATCTCCGCGCGCAGCTGCTCGATCAACGGACCGAGCTCGTGCTGCGGCAGGCCCGGCTCCGCCTTCTCGTCGGCGCGCGGGACCGTGACGTAGTCCCGTTCCCAGATCGAGTCCTGCAGGCTCGTGATCTTCTTCTGCACCGTCTTCGGCGTGATGCCATGCTCCGCGTTGTACTCCTCCTGCTTCGCACGCCGCCGCCCGGTCTCCTCGAGCGTGTTCCGGATCGAGTCCGTCTGCTGGTCGGCGTAGAGGATCACGCGCCCCTCGGCGTTCCGCGCCGCGCGCCCGATCGTCTGGATCAGCGATCGCTCCGAGCGCAGGAAGCCCTCCTTGTCCGCGTCGAGGATGGCGACGAGCGCGACCTCGGGAATGTCGAGCCCCTCGCGCAGCAGGTTGATTCCGACGAGCACGTCGAACTGGCCCTCGCGCAGCTCGCGGATGATGTCCATCCGCTCGATCGTCTTGATGTCGCTGTGGAGGTAGCGGATCTTGATCCCGAGCTCGGCGTAGTAGTCGGTGAGCTCTTCGGCCATCCGCTTGGTCAGGGTCGTGACGAGGACCCGCTCCTCGTTCTTCACGTGCCCCTGGATCTCGGCGAGCAGGTCGTCGACCTGCCCCGTCGCCTTTCGAATCTCGATCTGCGGATCGAGGAGCCCGGTCGGCCGGATGATCTGCTCGACGACGACGCCCTTGCAGGCATCGAGCTCGTAGTCCGCAGGGGTCGCCGAGACGTAGACGCGCTGCCCCGCCCGCTCTTCCCACTCGTCGAAGCGCAGCGGCCGGTTGTCGAGGGCCGACGGCAGACGCCAACCGAAGTCGACGAGGGTCTCCTTGCGCGCGCGGTCGCCCCGGTACATGCCGCCGATCTGCGGAACCGAGACGTGGCTCTCGTCGAGTACGACCATCGTGCCTTCCGGCAGATAGTCGTAGAGCGTATACGGCGTCTGGTTCGCCTCACGACCGTCGAGCCAGCGGGAGTAGTTCTCGACGCCGTGACAGAAGCCCATCGTCTCGAGCATCTCGAGGTCGTACATCGTGCGCTGCTCGAGGCGCTGGGCTTCCAGAAGCTTGTTCTCCTTGTTGAAGAACGCGAGCTGCTCCTGGAGCTCGCCGCGGATCCCCTCACAGGCCTGCCGGATCCGCTCCTGGCCGGCCACGTAGTGGCTCGCCGGATAGATCATCGCCTTCTTCGGTCGCGCCACGACCTTCCCGCGGAGCGGGTCGATCTCCGCGATCGAATCGACCTCGTCGCCGAAGAACTCGACCCGGACCGCCATGTCCCCTTCGTACTGGGGAAAGATCTCGACCACGTCGCCGCGCACGCGGAAGGTCCCGCGATGGAAGTCGTGGTCGTTCCGGTCGTACTGCATGTCCACCAGCCGTCGCAGCAGGTCGTCCCGAACGAGGTTCATGCCCGTCTCGAGATAGACGTGCATCGAGCCGTAGTTCTCGGGGGCGCCCAGGCCGTAGATGCAGGAGACGCTCGCCACCACCAGCACGTCGTTCCGCGTCAGGAGCGAGTGGGTCGCCGAGTGCCGCAGCTTGTCGATCTCGTCGTTGATCGACGAGTCCTTCTCGATGTAGGTGTCCGTCGAGGGGATGTACGCTTCGGGCTGGTAGTAGTCGTAGTAGGAGACGAAGTACT
>JAUIMK010000396.1 GCA_030432735.1 bacterium | reverse complement strand
GCGATGACCGAGGGAGCGCGCGAGGCCGGGCTCGACGTCGACCGCGGCGAAGAGCGCGGAGATCGCCTCGTCGCCCAGCCAGCTCTTCGCCGCCGCCAGATCCGTTCCCGACGCTTCGAGGGCGCGCGTGCCCCGCTCCGCCGCGACGCTCCGCCCGCGGACGGCCAGGGCTTCGAGCAGCGTCGTCGCGATCACCTTGTTGCCGGGCCCCTCGGGCCCTCTCGTTTCCTGCGTCGCCATCGCCTCCGGATCGCCTCCACCGGGGCGATCGCGGAGCGGTCCACGCGCGCGCGCCGGCACCCCGTTCGTATCGGCCGATCGCCGGCAAAACCGATGCAAAAGACGCGCAGGGAAGCCCGATCGCGCGGTACGTCGCCGGGGGGTTCGCCCCAGCACGCGCTAGGGGTAGCTCTCGCTCCAGCGGTCGGATTCGCGCAGGGGCTCGAGCCGGATCGACACGTAGTCGCCCGGGTCCCGCATCCAGGCCATGACCGCGTCGGCCCGACCGTATTTCTCGCGCATGGCGAGCGCGATCTGGTCGTCGAAATCGTCGAGGATCAGCGCCCGGCGCGGTGAGCGGACGCCGTCGCGGAGCAGCCGCACGTCGGGATCCGCGCGCAGACGGGCGAGCCAGAGGGCGTCGGGATTCGTCGCACGGATCCAGACCTCGCCCGAGAGGTCGACGACCCAGACCGAGGTCTGGAGCGCCCCGCCGCGGGGATCGCCGGTCTCGAGCTCGGCGACCTCGCCCGACAGGAAGTCGACGCCCACGCCGGCGACGACGTAGAAGAGCCCGAGCACGACTGCCCACCTGGCGATGACCATGTCCGACCTCGCGGGAAGCGACCGACGCCCCCTTCGAACGTCGTCTATCGCGTGTGTCGGCGCATCGCGCGCCGCGCTTCGCGATCGCCCTCACGTCGCTTGATCGATTCGCGCTTGTCGTGTCGGTGCTTGCCGCGCGCAAGAGCGAGCTCGACCTTCGCGCGCCCGCGACGGAAATACACCGAGAGCGGAACGAGGGTGAATCCCTTCTCGGTCACCCGGTTCTCCATCCGGCCGATTTCGTGCCGGTGGAGAAGCAACTTGCGTCGGCGCTGCGGGTCGGTGGGGTTCGCGCGGGTCGCCGGCTCGTAGGGCGAGATGTGCATCTTCTCGAGCCAGACCTCGCCCCGGTGGACCGTCGCGAACGCGTCGCCCAGGTTGGCGCGCCCGTCCCGAAGGCTCTTCACCTCGGGCCCCAAGAGCTGGATCCCCGCCTCCCAGGTGTCGACGATCTCGTAGTCGAAGCGCGCACGCCGGTTCGTCGCGACGACCGTCTTGCCGTCGGGATCGACCTTGTCGTTCGGGCTCTTCTTCTTTTTCTTCGCCGGCGCCATGGGGCCGGCAAAGTAGCGGATCCCGCCGCGAATCCGGTCGCGAGCCTATCGGCCCTCGACGGGTCCGCCCGGCCGGACGCCGGAGTCGTGCTCCAGGTCGCGGATCACGTTCTGGTTGTCCACGAAGACGCGCTTCGCGTCGTAGCTCGGCACCTCGCTGTCCGGGACGTCCGCCCAGCTCGCGATGATCACGTGGTCGCCGGGCTTCATGAGATGCGCGGCCGCCCCGTTGATGCAGATCTGGCCCTCACCGCGCTCGCCCTCGATCACGTAGGTGGTCAGGCGGTTGCCGTTCGTGCAGTTCCAGATGTCGACGCGCTCGTATTCGACCATGTCGGCGGCGTCCATCAGGTTGCGGTCGATCGTGACCGAGCCTTCGTACTCGATGTTCGCTTCCGTGACGGTCGCGCGGTGGATCTTGGACTTGAGCATGTGGCGCATCATGGTTGGGGTTTCTCCTGGGTCGCGGCGCCGCGTTCGCAGCGGCCGCTGGGGGACGAGAAGGATCTGGGGATGGGAATCGCGGCCTAACGAACTTCGAGGACGCGGTTGTCGATCAGTCGGACGTCGGCGCCCTGACCGTCCGGGTCGGGCGCGAACTGCAGCGCGATCGCCAGCAGCGTCGGACCTTCCAGACGCTCGGGCGCGAGCTCGAGGGTCGCCGGATCACGGAACTCCGCGTAGTCGATGCGTGCTTGCGTCGCTTCGCCGAGCTTCTTCCGTACCGCCTCGAGCAGCACCGAGCGACTCCGTTCGCCGTCGTCGATCCGCTGCTGCGCGAGGGAGAGGCTCTCCGAGATCCGCAGCGCCTGCTTCCGCCCGACGGGACCGAGATGGACGTTCCGGCTCGAGAGGGCGAGGCCGTCGGGCTCCCGAACCGTCTTCCCGCCGAGGATCTCGATGCCGAAGCCGAGGGCGTCGGTCATTCGCCGGATCAGCGCCAGCTGCTGCCAGTCCTTCTCGCCGAACGCGGCGACGTGCGGGCGCGCGGCCAGGAAGAGCTTCGTCACGACCGTCGTGACGCCGCGAAAATGACCGGGGCGGTTCTGGCCGCAGAGAGGCTCCGAGAGCCCCTCGACCTCGACCCAGACCGGGGCGCCGTCGGGATACAGCTCCTCGACCCGGGGCGTCCAGACGACGTCGACGCCGGCCTCCCGGCACGCCTCGAGATCGTCCTCCATGACACGGGGATAGCCTTCGAAGTCCGCGGGATCGTTGAACTGGGTCGGGTTCACGAAGATCGAGACCACGACCCGGTCGGCGTGGGCGCGCACGGTCTCGACGAGGGACAGGTGTCCCGCGTGGAGTGCGCCCATCGTCGGCACGAGACCGACGCGCCGTCCGGCGGCCCGCTCCGCATCCGACCAGGCCTGCAGCTCGGCTCGGGTGGTGATGACCTGCATCGAGTTCTCCTCGAGGATCGTTCCTACGATTCGGTCCGGCGGGACTCGTCGCCGAGCGCCCGTCGGCGACCAATCAGCGGTAGGAGTGCGCTTCGTCGGGGAACTTGCGGTTCACGACCTCGTCGACGTAGTTGCGTGCCGCCGTCGAGGCCTGGGCGCCGAGGTTGCCGTACTGCTTGACGAAGGACGGGGTCCAGTCGTTCAGCCCGAGCAGGTCGTGCATGACGAGCACCTGCGCGTCGCAGTGGACACCGGCGCCGATGCCGATCGTCGGGATCTCGAGCATCGCGGTCACTTCGCGGCCGAGGTCGGCGGGGATGCCTTCGAGGACGACGGAGAAGGCACCGGCCTCCTGAACCGCCAGGGCGTCCTCGATCACCTGGTGTCGCCCCTCGTCGCCTCGGCCCTGCACGCGGAAGCCGCCCATGTGGTTCACGCTCTGGGGCGTGAGGCCGACGTGGCCCATGACGGGGATCTGCGCCGCGACGATCCGGCGGATCGAGTCCGCGACGTCGCGCCCGCCCTCGAGCTTGACCGCGTGGGCCCCTCCATCCTTGACGAGCTGGATCGCCGAGCGGACGGCGTCCTCCGGACCGACCTGGAACGAGCCGAAGGGCATGTCCGCCACGACCATCGCCCGGCGCACGCCGCGGACGACCATCCGCGTGTGATAGGTGACCTCGTCGAGGGTCACGGGGAGCGTCGTGTCGTGCCCCTGCACGACGTTGCCCATCGAGTCGCCGACGAGCAGCACGTCCACCCCGGCCTCGTCGAAGATCCGGGCGAAGGTGAAGTCATAGGCCGTGAGCATCGTGAAGGGCGTGGCCTTCTGCTTCCGGGCAGCGAGGGAACGGACGGTGACGCGGTGTTCGCGGGTGGCCGAAGCCGTGGTGACGGTGGACATGGGGGAATGTCTCCGGTCTGAGCGGACAGTCTCCGAAATCCGGTTTCAGTCGGGTCTGTCGGACTGTGCTCTCCCGGTTGCCCGTGCTTCCGGTGGCCTTCGAGGGGGTCCTCTCGGGCCTCTGGCTCTGAAAACGAAAAAACGCCTCTCGGATGGCATCCGGAGGCGAGTCGGGGGAGGTCCGGGGCGGTCGCGGGGGAGCGGATCCGTCACCGGGGCATTGACTTCGAGTGCTCAGCCCGGGCGGCCACGAGGACCGATCG
>JAUIMK010000395.1 GCA_030432735.1 bacterium | reverse complement strand
GCTCCCCGTCCCACACGACGCAGCGCTCGAGGTGCGCCCCCGCCGAGACCCGCGCGGTGCCCGCGACCACGTTTCCGATCGGAGCGGATCGCGAGACGGGGCCGGACCAGGCCGAGGCCGGACCGCCGAGTCGCGGCAGCGCCGGCGGCGTGAGGTTCGCGGCGAGGTATTCCTCGGGCGTGCCCACCGGCTCCCAGACGCATTCCGAAGGGGGAACGATCAGCGCACCGAGGCTCAGCGAGCCCGATTCGGCGCGCGGGATCAGCCAGTCCCGGAGGTCCTCGAAGGCCGGTCCGGTTCCGCGCGGCCAGTCGGCCAGCGCCTCGGCGCGGAAGAAGCGAAGGCTCGTGAAGAGACCCGCGGCCACTTCGTCGCCCGCGTCCTTCGCCTCGACCGCCGTCTCTCCGATCCGGACGACCCGACCGTCGGCATCGACGCCGATCGACCCGAAGACCCCGGTCCGCGGGTCGTCGCGGAGCACGACGGTCACGTCCCGGCCCGTGGCCCGATGGCGCGCGAGCATCGCCTCGAGATCGAGGTCGAGGAGCATGTCGCCGGCGAGCACCAGACAGTCTTCGCTCTCGCGCAGGAATTCGGCGGCGCGACGGATGCCGCCGCCGGTCCCGAGCGGCACGTCCTCGACGGACCAGGTGATCTCGAGTCCGTCCGGCGGGTCGTGCGCGACGGCGTCCCGGATCGAGTCCGGCAGGTGATGGAGGTTGATCAGCACCTCGCGGACACCGCAGGCGGCGAGGAGCTCGAGGAGGAGACTCACGACCGGGCGTCCCTGGATCGGGAGGGCAGGCTTCGCGCGGTGATCGGTCAGGGGCCGCATCCGCGTACCGAGACCGGCGGCGAGGATCATCGCCCGCATGTGCGCTCCCTCTGCCACGTGTCCCCCGGTCCTCAGGCGCCCGCCGGATCCGGCAGCGCCGCAACATCCCGACTCCCACTATCGGCCGATTCGAGGGCCGCCGTAAGGGCAGCCGTCACCGAAGTCAGTGCCCGGAGGCCGGGAAAGGTGTGTGCTCGTCGCCCCGCTATCCGGTCGATCAGCGCCAGGCCGCGGGGAATCTCGTGCCAGCGTCGGTGATCGTCGCGGGCGAGCGCCGCGTGCGCGACGTGGGACACGTCCTTGCACAGACGGGCCAGCGCGACGGCGTCGAAGCGCGCGCGAAACGTGTCCTCGTCCGGCGCGTCCGGGAGGTCGGGGCGCGTGCGGGCGAGGGCCTCGTCGACGAAGGCCTCGTCGTGCTCGACCTGCAGGTCGTAGAGGAGGCACGCGAGGTCGTATTCCGGCGGCGCGAGGAACGCCCCCTGGACGTCGATCATCACCAGCCGCGCGTCCGCGGATTCGTCGGGCACGAGATGGAGGTTCTCCGCCTTGAAGTCCCGATGGGCGAGGCGGCGGGGCGCCTCGCTCGCGAGGTCGGCGATCGCATCGAAGAGCGCGCGGGTCTCCGACTTCTCTTCCTCGGTCGCCGGCCGGCCGAGGATCATCGGCACGGTCCAGTGGAGCCACTTCCAGGCCTTGGTCGAGACGAGCGGCCGATCGTAGAGACGCCCGAACGCGGGGATCGTCTCGGCCTCCGCCCGCAGCGACTGCAGACGGGGCAGGAGCGCGCAGGCTTCGAGGGTCCGGGCGCGAAGCGTCGTCTCGGAGACGCGCAGCAGGTGCGTCGTCCCCACGTCTTCCAGCAGGTCGATGCCTTCGTCGGGAAGGTGGAGCGCGCTCGCGGGGACCGGAAGCCCGGCTTGCTCGAGGAAGCCGCGGAGGGGCTCGAGCGCAGGCTCGCCGTGCCAGGGCGGTGGGGCCGGCCATGCGCTCTGGGGCGGTCGGATCGCGCCGTCGTCCTCGATCCGCGCGACGAGGCTCCGTGGGCCGGCGTCGTCCGCGAAGTGGAGACGATGGAAGCGTCGGGTCCCGAGCCCGGCCCGCATGGCTTCCGCCCTCGCCACCCGCCGGCCGAGGTGGACCTCCACGAGCCGCGCCAGCCGTTCGTGATCCTTCGCCACGACCGCGTCGTCGGTCATCGCGCCGGCGCCACGCAGGGTTCGGTCATCGTGCCCGCACTATCCGAAGAAGAAGTGGCAGGCCGCCACCGCGCCGAAGAAGCCCGCTGCGTCGCCGGCGAGGCAGCAGAAGAGGGCGTGGCGACCGTCGACCACGCCCGCGGCGCCCAGGTAGACCGCGAGGACGTAGAAGGTCGTCTCGGTGGAGCCCATGAGCGTGGAGGTGAGCAGACCGATGAAGGAGTCGGGCCCGTGGGCTTCGAGGATCTCGCTCATGACGCCGAGGGCACCGCTCCCGGAGAGCGGACGCATCAGCGCCATCGGCAGCACTTCCGCAGGCACCCCGAGCCCACTCGTGAACGGATCGATCCAGCCCACGACGACGTCGAGGGCACCGGACGCGCGGAACATGCCGAGCGCGACGAGGATCACCACGAGGTAGGGGACGATGGTGGTCGCCACCGCGAGGGCATCGCGGCCGCCGGCGACCATCGCATCGTAGATCCGGACGCGCTTCGCGAAGCCGTAGGTCAGCGCGGCGATCAGCAGCGCCGGCAGCGCCCAGTCCCGCAAGGTATCGCGCAGTGCGACCACGAAGCCGCCCGTCGCGAACGCGTCGACGGCGCTGCTGCCGACCGCGAAGAGGGTGACGGCGGAGATCGCCGCGACGGCGAGGCGGCGCGCGCCTCTTCGACCCGGAGATTCCGGGGCGGCGGGGACGGCGGCCGAATCGCCACCGGGGTCCACGTCGTCGAAGGTCGGCGCGTTGGGATCGCCGGCGAGCTCCGGGCGATGCCGGAAGAAAGGCAGCCTCGAGAGCAGTGCGTAAGTCGCGACGGCGGTCGTCGTCGAGCAGATCGTCGCGAAGAGCGTCGGCATCCAGATCGCCCAGGGGTCGCTCGAGTTCGCCGCCGCGCGCACGCCGATCGTGCCGAGGGGCGGGAGGATCGTGACCGCCGAGGCGTTGATCGCGAGGAAGAGGACCATCGCGTTCGAAGCAGAGCCCGACCCGCGATTCAGCTTCGACAGCTCGCTCATCGCCTTCAGCCCGAAGGGCGTCGCCGCGTTCGCCATGCCGAGCATGTTCGACGCCATGTTCATGATCATGGCGCCCATCGCCGGATGGTCGGAGGGCACGTCCGGGAACAGGCGGCGCGTGATCGGGGTCAGAGTCCGCGCGACGACGTCCCGGAGACCGGCGTCGAAGACGACGCGCATGAGCCCGAGGAAGAAGACCATGACGCCGACGAGGCCGATCACGAGCTGCACGGCGCTCGCAGCGCTCGAGAAGAGCGAGCTCATCACGAGCGAGAGCTGCTCGGGCCCGTTCCAGGCCGCGACCAGCAGCGCGGTGAGCGCGATCACCAGCCAGATGGCGTTGAGCATCGGTCCCCCCGGTCTCTCCGCGACCCGCGCTGCCCGCGGCTCGGCCCTGAGACACCCCGAAATGCGCGGCGGATCCCCCCTGATCGGCCGCGATTGCTCGCCCGCAGGCTCCCCGATAACCTCGCCTGCGTCAAGCGCGCGCCCGGGCTCCGCGTCGGGGAAGTCAAGTGTGCGCGGGCACCCCCCGACAAGATTGATGGTTGGCTGCGGCATCGAAGGCCGGTCCTGTGCGCCGGGCCTTCCGTGGCATCGAGGATCGCGGCCGGCGTGAAGCGCCGACCGTGGGGGAGTACGAAGGCTTGCGGCGATTCGCGCATCTCATCTGCCTGGCGGTCGTGCTGGCTTCGTCGCCCGTTCTCGGGGTCGAGGCGGCGCAGGCCGCCGACGTGCAGCCGGCGCGATCGGCGCTCGCGGAGCGGCTCGACCGCTTGATCGAGCGCGAACGCCCGCTCGCCGGGGCCAGCGTCGGGATGCTGGTCGTGCGTGCGTCCGACGGTGCGGTGGTCTACTCGCGCGGCGCCGACCGCCTGCTGATTCCCGCGTCGAACCAGAAGATCCTGACCGCCCTGGCGGCGCTCTCACGCTTCGGGC